>JBITAC010000136.1:0-23238 GCA_044439905.1 Phycisphaerales bacterium JB063
CGCGACCACCACCGAGGCGATCCTCGAGATCGACAAGTTCATCAACGACCTCACCGCGGCCGAGGCGACCGGCGTGCAAGGCCCGATCGCTCAGATCGGCGGCGAGAGCACACAGATCATCAATGAGCTCAAGGCCGACCCGACCGCACATCAAGTCCCCGCGGAGGAGGTCGAGAAGAATCCGTTTGAGCTGACCGGTATCGTTCGCGAGCCCGTGGTCGACGATAACCCCACCGGCCCGACCGCTGAAGAGCTCGAAGCACGCGAGCTTGCGGCGCTCCAGACGACCGCCCGCGCTTTCCACGTCGACTCGATCAGTGGCAGCGGCGCCCGTGCGGTGGTCTTCATCGATGGCGCGATGTACCGCATCGGCGACAAGATCGGCGATACCGGGTTCACGGTCGCTGAGGTCGATGGCCTCGACGTGATCGTCCGTGTCCCCGCCTCGGCGAGCAAGCCCTGGGCCTTCCGCCTGCACTACGAATAGCCCCATCGGGCAGGCGGTCTGCCTGCCGGACTAAGTGGATACGCAAACGACCGACCCAGGAGACAGATTCGTGGACCAATCGAGGGGCACAGAAACAGGCAGTACGGCAACGCGCGGCTTCGGCGGCGCGGACCCATACCTGCCGGTGCGCGTGGCGGATGGAGAAGAGCCGCAGCAAGCACTCATGCGTTCGCGGGCCGACCTGGGCGACCTCTTGCTCGCGAGTAAGATCATCACGCCCGAGCAGCTCACGAGTGCACGCAACGTCGCGTCCAACTCGCCGGGCCGACGCCCAGCGGATATCTACTTCGAGATGGGGGTGGACCAGGTCAAGATGCAGACCTGCGTCGCTAACCTCGCGGGGATGAAGTTTGAGCGTGTCACCTACGAGCAGATCGAGTCGGTCAAGCAACTCGAGATGCTGGGCGACGACTACTGCCTTCAGCATGGTGTTGTGCCGATCCGGCCCAAGGGCTCTCGCCTGGTGGTTGGGCTCGTGCATACCGACGACCTGATCGTGATCGACGCGATCCAGGCCAAGCTGGGGCACACGGTCAAGGTCGTCGTTGTCACGCCGAGCGATGTCGCCGCGGTGATCGAACGTCACCGAGAGGACAGCAGCGGCACGGACGAGATGGCCGTCAATGAGATCATCGCCGGCATCGACGAAGAAGACATCGAGCTGGTCGAAACCAACGACGAAGAACTCGACCTAGAAAAGATGGCAGGCGAATCGCCGGTCATCCGTTTTGTGAACTACCTGATCTTCACGGCGGTCAAGGAAGGCGCTTCGGACATCCATATCGAGCCGCAGGAGAAGAAGCTGCAGGTGCGCTACCGAATCGACGGCGTACTTTTCGATGCGATGAACCCGCCAGCTCATATGAAGGCGGCGATTGTCTCTCGCCTCAAGATCATGGCGAACCTCGATATCTCCGAGCGCCGGACACCGCAGGACGGCCGTATCCGTGCGATGGTCCACGGACGCAAGCTCGACCTGCGTATGTCGACCCTGCCAATGGTCTCGGGCGAAAAGGTCGTGCTGCGTATCCTTGATACGCGTTCGATCCAGGTTGACTTGGATGACCTGGGCATGTCCGAAGACATGCTCATGATGTGGAAGAAGCAGATTGCACAGCCGCACGGCATCGTGCTGGTTACAGGCCCAACCGGTTCGGGTAAAACGACGACACTCTACGCTTCGCTCGGCCGAATGGACCGCCAGAAGCAGAACATCTCCACTGTTGAGGACCCCGTCGAGTATCACCTCAACGGGATCAACCAGACGCAGACCCACGAGAGCATCGGGATGT
This sequence comes from Phycisphaerales bacterium JB063, assembly GCA_044439905.1. Taxonomy (GTDB): domain Bacteria; phylum Planctomycetota; class Phycisphaerae; order Phycisphaerales; family Phycisphaeraceae; genus JAHQVV01. Next base: position 1,801 of record JBITAC010000136.1, read on the forward strand.
CGTTTGCCGCCGCACTCCGTGCGCTGCTGCGTCAGGACCCGGATGTCGTGATGGTCGGCGAAATCCGCGACGGCGAAACCGCCAAGACGGCGATCCAGGCTTCGCTCACCGGCCACCTCGTGCTGTCTACGCTGCATACCAACGACGCGCCCAGCGCCGTGACCCGCCTGATCAATATCGGCGTCGAACCGTACCTGATCGGTTCGGCACTTAACGCCGTCGTCGCCCAGCGTCTGGTGCGTAAGATCTGTGAAAACTGCAAAACAATGGCACCGCCGGACGATACCATCGCGGAGCACCTGGCTTTGCAGGGCATCTCGATCGACCAGCTCGCTCACGGCGAGGGTTGCGATAAATGCCGAAACACCGGCTACTCCGGTCGGGTGGGTCTCTACGAGATGCTGATCCTCAACGACACGATGCGGGACCGGATCGCGGGCAATCCAAACGTGACCGAATTCCGTCGGATGTGTGTCGAGGCCGGCATGGTGACACTGCGTCAGGACGGCTTCTCAAAGGTTGCGCAAGGCCTGACGACGGTGGATGAGATCCTCCGTGTGACCGAGTCCTAAGGCAGCATTCATCAGAACGATGTAAGCAGGCGAGTTGCTCAGGCGGCTCGCCTGTTTTCCTTTAGACGCGTGGTGTGGATCGATTCATACAGCGTCCGTACCCGCCGCATCCGTTCGCTGAAGGAATATTCAGATTCAATGCGTTGCCGAGCGTGCATCAACATTGCGGATCGTTCGGGACTTGGACTCAGAAGCGGCAACATCTGCGAAGGCCATGCCGCCACATCGCCGGGAGTGAGTAGTTGGCCGCACCGCCCGTGATCCAGCATTTCCGGCACGCCGCCTACCGCGGATGCAGCGATCGGCACCCCCATAGCCATCGCTTCCAGGAGCGCGTTGGGCATCCCTTCCCGGTGGCTTGTGGATAACAACAGGTCCATACCGCGCAGGATGGGGGCGGGGTCAGAAGACCAGCCGTGGAAGACAACTGCGTCGCGCACGCCGATTGCTTTCGCAAGCGACTCAAGCCGACCATATTCGGGGCCGTTGCCGATCAGGTGAAGCACAGCGGCGGTGTGAAACGTGCGAATCTCGCGGAACAGGTGGAGGGCACGGTCGACACCCTTTTCCTTGCTCAGGCGTCCAAGCATCGCAATGGCAGGTCGGCCAGGATGGGTGCCGAGCGCCTCGCGTGCTCCCCGGTGGTCATGATCACAACGCATTGGGTAGGAATCCAATTCGATCGCGTTTGGAAGGTAGGACAATCGGGAGGGGGCGACGCCGTGCTCTGCACAGTGGCGTGTAAGCATCGGACTTACAGCAAAGACATGGTCATAGTGTCGTAGTGCCATGTCATTGAGGCGTGCATAGAATCGGGTCTTTAGATTTTCGCGCGTAAAGCCATGCACGGTGGAGACGAGCCGTAGCCCCGGGCACATGCGGCGGATGAGCAGGCCCAGGACATCGGTCTTGTAGTCATGGCTGTGCCAGATATCGACTTTTCGGCGTCGGCATAGATCAACGAGCTGGCGGATTGCCCGGCGGTCGATCGCGCCACGCTCGGGGATCGAGATGCGCGGCATGCCATGCGCATGTGCGATGTCCCATAGTCTTGCCGTCCCCGGGTCCCCGGCTGGGTGAAGGTACACCGATGCGACATCAAATCGATCGTGAGGCAAGTAGGATGCGCTGCGAAGAATCGTCTTGTCAGGCCCGCCTCCGCTGCCTGTGACAACACGAGCGTGCAGGACCGAGATCGGCCGTTTCATGCCGCTGCTCCGCAGTGCTCGGATTCTCTCTGCCGGTCAAACTCTTTTGTTGTCAGGGGTCGCGACGTGAGATTGAGGAGAGTGTCCTTGTTTTCCAGCGGTTTACGCAGTGTCACGATCATGTTGCTTTGCATACGCTGGAGCATGCGGCTCCTTGTCATCGCGATCAGGATGAGTTCAGGCGCAACCAGTGGGCCCAAGCGTAGTGACTCAGGCGAATCGGCGGTTTGGATGATTGACTCGACTTCAAGGCCGGCGAACTTCGCGCTGTACCGGATGCTGGCGACACTATTCATGCGGTATCGTGTGGGATAGATATCTTTGAGGTCGCGTTTTTCAAGCCAGGCCGTGAGACGGTTACGCAGCATGTCGGGGACCATGGCGGCCATGGCGGTGACCGGATACCAGCGGTTGGGTGTGTGAAAGAGGATTCGGCCGCCGGGCCTGAGCAGACGCGATGCCTCGCGCAAGACCTCTTGGGGCTGCTCAAGGTGTTCAACCACCATGTTCGCGGTGATGAGGTCAAAGCAGGCGTCCGGCTCCGGCACGTGTTCGGCGGTCCCGAGGTGATGTGTCATCGGGAGCAGGTTGTCGGCCAGTGCCTGAGCGTCAGGGTCCACCCCGACGACTTCACCTGCCCGCGCAAGCAACGCCTGCTCGATTCGCGATGCGTGGCGCAGCCAGGCCGGTGCGATGCGTCGGCCGCAGCCGAGTTCAAGCCAGCGATCGCCGTCTTGCAGTGTTTCGTCTAGAACCGAAAAGTAGGCGTACTGCGCGTTACGTAGGCCCGGCGTCAGCCATCGACGCAAACGCCAGTACGACCGCTCACGCCAAGGGAGATGAGCCTGTTTTTCTGCTTTATAGGCCTCTTTTTCTTGGCTCACAGCATAAACCCCGGGCATTCGGTGCAGGGATTGGTTTGGCCCTGATCGGCTGAGAGTTTCTTCTTGAAACTCCGTCTGGCCATTCGGTAGGGCGTGCTGTTCCAGACCTTCTTGAAGGGCTGTTCGGTGACATCGCCAAGGTCTTCACTCTTCTCGAAGGAGCCGCAGCAGGTCGCGACAGTGCCGTCCCAATTGATGACACTTTGGCGCCAGGGCCAGGAGCAGTTGTATCGCTTCTTGCCGTTGTACTCTTGACTATGCCCGATACCGTCTCGCTGGATGTCGCGATACGCGTCCAGCACATACTCGTCATTCTCGGGTAGCCATTCCGCCAGATGCTCCTGCGTTTTCTTCTCTAGCAGGTCCGGGGCAAGCCCCAGGGGCTGGAGGCGCTGGTCTTTGTCTAAGAAGCGGAGATTCATCGATGCGGTTGAGAATACGGGCTTGCATCCGATCTCTTCAGCGAAAGCGCGGAATCGTTCGACTTCGTGCTCGTTATGTCGCGTTACCACAAAATTCAGCTGTATGACGGGCGTTGACGACTTGAGGCGTTTCTTGGTCTCGACGATATGGCGGACTTTTTCAACCGCATCGCCGAAGTTTTTGCCGGGCTGATAGATTGCGAACGTTTCCTGGGAAGCGCCGTGCAGGGAGCAGGTGAGCATGTCCAAGCCGGATTCGATAAGCTTGGTTGCATCGTCGCGTTCATCGGTGGTCCCGTCCTTGCGTTTGCGCGGATTGATATGGAAGCCGTGCAGGTTTGAGCTGATGTATGTCCAGACCCCTTTGTCGTGCGCGTAGCGGATCATCGGGTAGATGTCGGGCGCGATCAATGGGTCGCCCCACATCGAGAGGTCGAGCGAGAACAGGTGCCAACGAAGCTCGTCGACGAGTGACTTGAACTGCTCGATTTTCATACGCCCCTTACGGCGGTCGCGTAGGCCCATCCCCGTAGGGCAAAGCTGGCACTCGGTGTTGCAGATGTTGGTCGACTCGATCTTCATCGCATACGGGCGGCCGAGCAGGCGTTCGCGTTTGAGCAGGAACTCAACGTTGACCAGTGCCATGTTGCCGAGCTTGCGAGCGGTCAGGTATCGGCGGTTTCGCCAGGCCCAGAAGGTCCCTCTGGCGAGGAAGTCGGCTGCGCGGGCAGCTCGGGCCGTGATTGGGCGGTGTGCATTGCGGAGCTTCCAACGCTCTGTCACGGCGACAGTCTGCGCGAGGCGTCGGTCAAGAGTGGTGGTAATCGCGGTCAACGTTTTTCCTTCGTAGGCGTGTGTCAGGCCGCTCGGCGTTGCGGGTCTTGTGCGGGCTGGGCTGGGCTTAGAGCGGGCGGTGGCGGCTCGCTGGAAGTGGGGGCGTCGGCCTGTTCGCTCTGTGTTTCGATTTCATCATCGAATGCGTCGAGGAAGTACATCACCGCCATGGGGGTCACCCCGGCGAGGACGATGAGGAGCCAGGGCAGCTCCACCAGCTCGACCGACAGGAACATGGCCGAGAACATAAACATCAGGAGCGCGGCCTGGAGCGCAAGCGTGAGTGCGGCTGCATCTTCAAGGCGGGCATGCTGCTCATCTTCGAGGCCTTCGTGCTTCTCGCTGTGGAAGTGCAGGATTCTCCGCCTCGCAAGGTAGACACCCCACAGCCCGATCAGTAGTAGCAAGATATAGACCAATGCCGCGGGGATGCCCGAGTCTGCGGCGAGCTGGAGGTATTGGTTATGTATTGTTCGGCCGGCCATATCCGCGCCGAAGTTTTCGCTGTAGGTGTTTGAGTTTCGGATGCCCTTGCCGAGGATGGGGTTGTCCCATGCCATGCGCCAGGCAGCGCCCCAGGACTCGAAACGCGACTGGGCCGAGGCATCGGTTTGAAACTCTGCAGTCGAGACGAAGCGGTTTCTGATCTCCGGGCCGGCCATGACTGCAACCACGAGCATGGTCGCGAAGCCCGCGGCGACGGCCTGTTTGCGGGGGCGGTGGTGGAACAGGATCCAGCCGATGCCGACCGCGGTGGCAAGCATCGCGCCGCGTGAGTAGGTCATCATCACGGAGTGCAGCATGAGCAGGCCGAGGCAGATACCAAGGACACGCCGTGGTTTTGCCCAGTTGCCGACCCGTGAGATGGCGAGGAAGTAGGCGAAGGGGATACCCAGGGCGATGAGTGTGCCTGCGCCGTTGTTGTCGAGCCCGCCGTAGCCGTCGTGGAGGATGTCGAGCCGGCCGCCCTGAGTGAAGTAGAGGTGGTTGATCTCCAGAGCGATATAGCCGATCGACAACGCGATCATGATGCCGAGCGCTCGTACCTGCCAGAGCTGTTGAACCACGAGCGAGGCGATGACGGCGATCGCGATAACCTTGGCGTATTCTTCGAGCCAGAACTGTGCGACCTTGGGGTTGAACGCGGTCAGGACGCTGAGGGTGATCAGCACGGCGTAGATCAGGAGCAGGCCGAGCACTTTGTTGGTTCGTGCGGTGTTGATGATCGTGGGCAGGTGGATGAGGAACGCGCCGATCGCGATGCCGCCCGCGAGCAGCGACCAGCGTACAGTCGGCATGTCGGCCAGCGCCCAGGCCCAGAGGTTTTGCGGGCGTAGCGTTGCCAGCGCGTAGTAAAGCATCACCCCCCAGAAGGGCGCGGTGATTGCGGCGGTGCCGCCGACCATCACGGCAGCGGTGAGGAATAAGAACTGTTTCACGCGGGGGCTACCGGGTTTACGGGTGTCCGTTCATCTGGACTAAAGATCGGCTTGCTTCCCGTGATTGGGCGACCGTCCGGAAAGCTGGGGCGTTATCGGGCGGGCGCGTGGGTCAATGCGGGTGTGTCTGGCCGCCCGATGAGTTGCAGGATTCGACAAGGGCGACATATGCAGTCAAAAAACTATCGTTGGGCATCGGCGTTGTGTCTCGTGTTCGCACTGGCATTTTTAGTGCGGGTTGGGCTCGCTTGTACCTTTGTCGGGCTCGATGCCGCGCCCGATGCGGGCGCAAACCCGGACCAATTGGACTTTGAGATGATCGCCTGGGAGGTCGCACAGGGGCACGGGTTCGTGCTTGCGGACGGCCAGCCGACGGCAAGGCGGGCGGTTGGGGCGGTCGGGACGATGGCGATCCCGTATGCCGTGACGGGCAGGTCGTATGCGGCCGGTCGGCTGTGGCTTGTCATGCTGTCTTCCGCCACCTGCCTGCTCTGTGTCTGGATCGGTACGCTGGCGGTGGGGCGCGGTGTCGGGCTGCTCGCAGGCGTTGGGCTTGCGTTGTACCCGGGCCATGCGTACTACGCGATGCACTTTGTGTCGGAGACGCCGTTTACTTTTTGGTTGGCGCTTGGCGTGGCGGTGACTCTGCATGGCTCGATGCATCGCTGGCGTTGGCTGCATGCATTCGCGGGTGTTGCGTGGGGCTTTGCGATTCTGACCAAGCCGCAGTTCGTCTTGATGATCCCATTGGTGATCGGGGTGCTGCTCCTGCTGAAGCTGGCTGCTTTACTACGAAACACTGCGGACGAAGCTGAAACGATTCCTTTCGCGGCTGCGGGCCGGGGCTCTAGGCGAACGGGATATGCCGCCGTGCTGGTCACCTGTTTCGCTGCGGGTGCGTGTGTGCTGCCGTGGATCGTGCGGAATCAGGTGGTGATGGGGACGCCGGGCCTATCGACCATCGTCGGCCACACGCTATGGGGAAGCAACAACGAGGTTGTGCTTACGGACCCCGAGTGGCAAGGGCTTTGGGTGCGAACCAGTGAACTCGAAAACATCCTCGGTCAGCCGCTGCCTGAGGGTGAGGCGGCGGCGAACGATGCAGCGACCGGCTACGCAGTCGCATTTGCAAAGTCACACCTGCGCGACCTGCCGGGGATGGTGCTAAGCAAGCTCTACCGGCTTGTTACACCCTGGCCGGCGACGAGTAACACGGCGGTGCGCTGGGCCGAGGCGATGACATGGATAGTCGCCGGCCCGTTCGCATTGCTGGGCGGTTTGTCTCTATGGCGAAGGCATCGCGCATTCGCGCTAGTGATGCTGACACCGATCGCGATCACGATCGCGGTCAGCGTTGTGTTCTACGGCAGTGTTCGGTTCCGCAATGCGCTCGCGCCGATGCTTGTTGTCTTTGCCGCAGCCGGGGTCGCCTGGTCCGTATCGCTCGTGCGTGCCCGCATGGGTCTTTCTGCGAACTCGGCGCGGTCGGCGTCCGCCGTCACTTGCTGAGCACGATGACGATCACGACGATGCAGATAAAGATCAGGTTCAGTGCGACCAGCACCCAGACGATCGGCTTGATGCCCCCAGCCGAGGGGACCGGGCCGGTCGGCGCGATGTCATCGAGGGCCGAGGTCCCCGGCGGTGTGACGCCCGGCACGGCAGCCGAGCCGCTGGCGGCGGTCGTTACGCTGGGCATCGGCGGGGTGTCGACCGGGCCGTAGGGCATCGGGATCCCCTCCATCTCGCCCGAGTCGCCCGGCCCGCCGGTGATATTCATGATCTCCGCGAGCAGGTCGCTCGATGGCGCGGTCGGCATGTTGGGGTCTAGCTTGGCCCCCTGGGGCGGGGTCTGTCCCGGGTCTTCGCCACTGAGCTCGGCGTTGAGTTTGCGCTGGGCGCGGTGGGCCTCGCGGTCTGTCTTGTAGGCCAGGCCGAGCTCGTTACGGCTTCTGGGCTCGCCAAAGGGGGCGTCGCACTTGGGGCACTTGGGCTCGTTCGGGCTCACGTGCGCGTTGCAGCTCTGGCAGTAGCCCACCAGGTGCGCGACGCCGGGCACGTTCCGCGCGATCGACCAGAACTGCTTGGTCGTTGGCCCGCGCATGACGGTCGTGGGCTTGATCTTCCCCGTCTCCGCCATGCGCTTGACGATGTCGTAGCAGCAGCCCGGCTTGAAAGGGTTGGATTTGTTGCGGATGTACCAAGGCCCCATGGCGATCTGCGTCGCGCGGCGGCTGAGTGGCTCAAACAGGCCGCCGCAGTCCTGGCAGCGCTCGCCGCCGTACTGCGCGTGCCCGCAGTAGGGGCAAAGCACCAGCTTGTCGGTCGGGGGTGTTGGTTCGGTCATCGTCGTCTTGCTCCCTTCGGGTCGTCGCCTACAGCATTGACAGCACGCTGCCCGCGCCGTAGCGTGCGCGCATGCGACCCATTCACCTCCTGCTACCCCTTATCTTCGCCGCAACCGGCCTCGGATGCCAGTCCGACCCGTCGGCGCCCCCGATAAGCGAGGGGCCCGGCAGCCCGCCACCCTTCGACCAGCCCGGCCGACCGGTCGCCTACCTCGACGGCCAGGCGCTCCAGCAGCACGAACTCTTCGCCATCCTCGCGGAGATGGACGGCGGGCTCGCACTGTCCGAGGTCTTGCTCGACCGCCGTATCGCGCAGCGACTCCGCCAGGAGGGGGCCGAGCTGACACTAACCGATATCGATTACGAGAAGCGGGTGGTGCTCCGCGCTCTGTCTGAAGACGAAGATGAAGCGGTGCGCTTGCTGCGTGTCATGCGTGAACGACGCGGGCTGGGCGAACAGCGTTACGCCGCCTTGCTTCGTCGCAACGCCGGGCTTCGTAAGCTAGTACACGACGATATCGAGATCGGCGAGCCCGCCATCCAGCAGGCCTACGACCTCGCTTACGGCACGCGGTACACCGTTCGGCTTATCCTCTGCGACACGGCACAGGAGGCCCAGCAGGTCCGCCGGCGTGCGCTGGCGGGTGCGTCCTTTATTGACCTAGCCGTGCAGCACTCGACCGACACCAGTGCCGCGCAGGGCGGGCTGCTCTCGCCGATCAATACCGCCGATGCGACCTACCCCGTTGCGCTGCGCGACATCCTACCGACCCTTTCGAGCGAGGACGATGCGAGCCGTCTGAGCCCGGTCCTTACGCTTGGCCAGGGCTACGCCATCGTCCGGCTTGAGGAAATCGAACTCGCCCGTGGCCCGGGTATTGAAACCGTGCGAGGCGAGCTCGAACAGCAGGTCCGCCTCCGCCTCGAACGCCTACGAATGCAACAGCTTGCCCAGACCCTGATCGATAGTGCGGATGTCGTGATCCTTGACCCGACATTGAAGCAGAGCTGGGAGCGGCAGCGCGACAATTTTGATGCTGCGGATTCCCGCTAAGCCGCAAGCGGCTTCTTTTTTCAAATTACATTATTCATCACAAGCCCTGCTTATCCCCATGAAGATCCAACCCGCCTCCCGTATCGACCGCCTGCCGCCCTATGTCCTCGGGCAGCTCAAGCAGCTTATCTACGACCGACGCAAGGCCGGCGCGGACGTGATTGATATGAACATGGGCAACCCCCTCGACGCGCCGCCCGACGCGGTCGTCGATAAGCTGCGCGACGCGGTGCGCGACCCGCGCAACAGCCGCTACTCCGTCTCGGCCGGGGTCTACAACCTCCGCCGGGATGTCGCGGAGAAGTACAAACGCAAGTGGGGGGTGGAGCTGGACCCCGCGACCGAGGTGATCGCGACCATCGGCAGCAAAGAGGGCTTTTCGCATATGTGTCTCGGCCTCCTGGGGCCGGGGGATACCGCGGTCGTCGCCGACCCCGCGTTCCAGATCCACACCTACGCCGTGATCCTTGCGGGCGCGTCGACGGTGTCTGTCCCGCTGGGCAACGATCAGGAGTTCCTGGATCGTATCGACGACGTCCTCTCGACCCTCTCGCCCAAGCCCAAGGTGGTCACGCTTTGCTACCCGCACAACCCGACCGCGATCACGGTCGGGCCCACCTTCTTCGACGCCGTCGTCGCGATGGCGGAGCGTCACCAGGTCATGATCCTTCACGACTTTGCATACGGCGAGACCTGCTTCGACGGCTACCAGGCCCCGAGCTACCTCCAGGCCGCGGGTGCGAAGGAGTACGGGGTCGAGTTCTCGACCATGAGCAAGCCCTACAACATGGCCGGCTGGCGTGTCGGGTTCTGCTGCGGCAACGCCGACATGATCAAGGCGCTGGGCACGGTGAAGGGCTACTACGACTACGGCATCTTCCAGGCGGTCCAGATCGCCGCGATCATCGCAATGCGCGAAGGCGACAAACACATCGAGCAGCAGGCGGTGAAGTACGCCGCTCGGCGGGACGTGCTGGTCGAAGGGCTACGCAAGTTTGGTTGGGAGGTCGAGTCGCCGCGTGCCTCGATGTTCGTCTGGGCCAAGGTCAATCCCGAGCACCTCGCGCCGTTTGGCGGCTCGACCAACGAGTTCTGCCTCGCCATGGTGGATCAGGCCGACGTTGCACTAACCCCCGGCGCCGCGTTCGGGAACCGTGGGGAGGGCTATGTCCGTCTCGCGCTGGTTGAAAATGAGCAGCGTATCCGCCAGGCCATGCGGCAGCTTGGGAAGGTTTTGGAGAGCGCGAATATCACAGCAGGGTGAGTGCGATAGCGTCAGCAGTTCGCCTCAACCCAAGCCCGCGCCGCGTGGGCGTCGGTACACACCAGGAAAACCTCCTGCCACGACCCCGCGTGGGTGTATATGCACTTCAAGCCCGTCGCGGGCTCGTTCGTCGCGTATTGCACCTTGAAGCGGGCGGGTGTTTTGCCTCGTTTTCGGCCGAATCGGCCGGGCACGATCTTAGTAACGTGCGGGCAGTCCGAGGCGATCCGATCCAGCAGCGCATCAAGCCCCGCGACCCTGCCATGCTGACGCTTGATGGGCCCAAACTTGCCGCCGGGCTTACTCATGCCGCCACGTCGTCGTCGCGCTGTGAACGGAGCTGGTCGAGCAGGTGGCCGAAGATATCGCTGTCGTCGTCGTGTGCATGCTCGGGCTTGACATCGGCGTCCGGGCGGCTCTCTGGCTCGGGCTTGGGCGTGTCGATGTGGACGCCCAACGATGTCACCGCCGGGGGGTCAGTCGGCAGGTCGGGCTCTTCGCCAAACGCCTCGCTCAGTAGCCGCTGGGTCTGCTCCATCATCGCGCTGACCTGTGCGAGCATCTGCTGCATCTCGCCCCGCGACTCAGCCAGGTCGCGCTCGGTCTGGTCGATCCGATCGCCCAGCCGCTCAAGGGCCTTGGTAAACCCTTCGTCGATCCGGCCCATCCACTGGTCGTAGCTCTGCAGCGACTGCGCAACGTCGTCCTGCACCCGCTCGCGGAGCGCGGCCTGTTCCGCCCGGACCTGCTCGAGCAGGTCGTGGTGCTGCGACAGGCGGGCCTCGGCCGCCTTGAAGAGCTGCTGGCCTAGCTTGATCCGGTGGTCCGCCTGCTGCTGTACCTTGTTCACGGCCTCAAGCTGCTGCTCAGGCGACATCGGCCGACGCGGCACCGAGGCCAGCAGCTTCGCGGGCGATGGGCCTTGTTTCACGACGGTTCGTCCGGAGCTTCGGGGATGGGGCGTTGGCTGCATGGGGTCGACTCCTGATGAGCCGAGTGGAAGGTCCATGGGCCCATAACCTAGATATCGGCGGCTCGATGGCCCGGGCTGCACAATGGCCCGCGCGGGCTTATCCTGCCCGCATGAAGCTAGACGCCTTACTATCGCTGCTCCGGCAGGTCGCCCCCGAATACCTGGCCGAGGACTGGGACCAGGTCGGCCTCCACCTGGCCGGGGCCGGCAAACCCATCCGCAAGGCGATGCTCTGCATCGATCTGACCCCGCCCGTGCTGGCCGAGGCGATCGAGAGCAAGTGCCAACTCATCGTTGCGTATCACCCGCCAATCTTTCATCCATTGAAACGGCTCGCCGACCGCGACTGGAAAGAGACGATGCTCGCCGAGGCGATCCGCAAAGGCATCGCGGTGTACTCGCCCCACACCGCGCTCGACGCGGTGCGGCAGGGGATGAATGATTGGTTGTGTGATGGGCTGGGAGCTGCGGGGGAACGCTGGTCCATCGCCGTGCCCCAGAGTGGGCGGAGCGGCAAGAGCAAGATCATCGTCTACACCCCGCGCGAGAGCGCTGACAAGGTCCGCCAAGCGATGGCGAATGCGGGTTGCGGCCACATTGGCGGCTATTCGGATTGCTCGTTCAATGTGGAGGGCATCGGCACCTTCAAGGGCGACGCGAACAGCAACCCGACGATCGGGACACCGGGTGTCTTAGAGTCCGTGGAAGAGACTCGTATCGAAATGATCTGCTTCGACAGCATGGCGGGGGAGGCGGTCCGATCGATCCGTGAAGCTCATCCGTACGAAGAGCCCGCGATCGATGTGTTCCAGCTTTTTTCACCCGTTCCACCCGAGGACGAATGGCAGACCTCTGGGCGCATTGTGTTCCTGAAGTCGCCGGTCACCGCGGAAACCCTTGTGCGCCGCGTCAAGAAGACGCTGGGTCTCCAGAAGCTGAAAGCAGCGATCCCGCCGGACTACCGCGCGCGTCACTGGCAACCCGACGAAGACCTGCCGGGCAAGTTGCTGAAGGTCGCCGTCTGCGTCGGGGCGGGGGGCTCGCTTTTCGAGAAGCCCCTTGCCGTGGATGCCGACGCTTACATCACCGGTGAGATGCAGCATCATCAGGTGCTTGACCTTTACAACAAGGGCAAGGTCGTCATCCTTGCCGGGCATACGAATACCGAGCGGCCGTTCTTGAAGAACTATCGGGATGCGATCGTTGAGCGAGGAGGCGACAAAGTGGAATGGCTCATCAGCGAGGCCGACGTCGCACCGATCGGGATTGTGTAAACACAGATTCCATGTATGCCCGCAGCGTCGCCTCAGCGATGGTACGGGATTGCATTGAATAGACAACTTCGCAAGGCAATCCCGCAGTATTGCGACTCGCTACCGCTCGCCGCAACGCTGGGGGCATGGGTTCAATGTACTCAGTTTTTCGCTGGGGTTTCCACTTCTCTCCCCTTCTACCTCTTCGCTCCTGCTTCCTGCTTTCTTCCTCCTACCCCTTGCTCCCCGTCATCGAAATCCCCTCGATAAACGTGCGTTGGGTGAGGAAGAAGATCACGATGACGGGCAGGACGACGAGGGTGCTGGCGGCCATGAGCAGGTGCCACGGGGTGCCGCCGTGCTGGCTTTGGAAACGCAGCAGGCCCAGTGCGAGGGTGAAGTCTTCCTGGTCGGCGAGGTAGATCTGCGGGCCGAGAAAATCGTTCCACGTGGCCATGAACTGGAAGAGCGCGACGACCATTAGCGCGGGCTTGGCGAGCGGGAGGATGACCTGGAGGAAGATGCGAAGCTCGCTGCAGCCGTCGATCCGCGCCGCCTCGGTGATGTCGCGCGGGATGGTCATGAAGAACTGCCGAAGCAGGAACACGCTGAACGCGGCGGCGAAGAAGAAGGGCACCCACAACGGTTTGAGCGAGCCGATCCAGCCCATCTCGCGATACAGCGCATACATCGGCACCATGAGGACGGGGAAGGGGATCATCATCGTCGCGAGTACGACGCCAAACAGCTTGTCGCGCCCGGGCCAGTTCAGGCGAGAGAAGCCGTACGCGACCAGCGCGCTGGACAGGACCGTGCCCACTACATTGAGCACGCACAGCAGGAGGGTGTTGAAGAGATAGGTGCGGAACATGCCCATCTCTTCGATCGAGCGGCCAAAATTTTCAAAACGCGGCGCGACGACGCGCTCGAGCGCGTGGTAAGGGACCGTCACCGAGACGAGCTCTTCATAGGGGATGCGCTCGTGCTCGTCCCAGGGGTGGAACGCTCGCCGTAGATCATGGCGGGTGACGGCGCGGACCTCGGTTTCGCTATACGACGCGGCGACGCGGTCTGAGTCGGTATTGTAGACCTTGCGTAAGAGCGATTCGGGGACCGGAACCCGCCAGAGGAACGAGCCGTCGTCTTTGTAAAACGCCGCGAGCACCCAGCCCTCGGCTGGCGGGTCAGCGACATCCGATTCCACGATGCGCACCGGCAGGTCCTTGCCCATCAACCAGCCGCGTGCGAGTTCCTTGTTGCGCTCGTTGATCGCCATCGCCTCGATGGTGGCCTCGTCCAGCGTGACTCGGCGGTGGAAGCTCAGCTTGACCTCGGCCTCATCGACCGCCGGCACCCCGGGCAGGGGCTGGGCGCCCGGCAAGAGTGCGGCCGGGACGCTCTGGCCGTCGATCTCCAGCCGCCACTGCGAGACCATCTGCACGGCGATGGGCGTATCGTCGCTTGGGTCCTGGGGTGTCTCAGTAATGCCGACCTGGATACGTTGGCCGTCCATCTCCGTGTACCAGCGGTGGGGGACGATGACCGGCGGGTTGGCGAACGCCTGGTCCGCCGGCTTGAGCGCGGTGAGCACCATCCACACCAATGGCATCGCGAAGACCGCCGCCCCGATCAGGAGCAGGGCATACGTCATCAGCCGCAGCAGTCGGTGTTTCATCATCGCGTCATGCCCCGGCGTAGTAGATGTGTTTGCGGGACAACTTCGTCGCCGACCACGTGAGCGCAACGACGATCAGGAACATCACCCACGCCATCGCGCTCGCGTAGCCCATCTGGTTGAATCGGAAAGCGTTGTCGTAGAGGTAGACGGTGTACATCAGGGCCGAGCGGTCGGTCCCGCCGTCGGGCATGAGGACGAAGGGCGTGACGAAGATTTGCAGTGCGTTGATGATGCCGATGATGAGGTTGAAGTAGATCACGGGTGAGATGATCGGGACGGTGATGTGCCAGAGCTTGTGTGCGGGGTTCGCGCCGTCGAGTTCGGCCGACTCGTAGAGTGAGCGTGGGACGTCCTGCAGCGACGCGAGGAAGATGATGACCGTCCCGCCGATCTGCCAGAGCCCGGCGAGGATCAGGGTCGGCTTGGTGAGGTACGGGTTGGTCAGCCAGCTGGGCGGCTTGATGTCGGTGCCCAGTGCGTTGTTGATGAGCCCCAGCACGGGTTTCAGCAAGAAGTTGATCAGGCCAAAGTCGCCGTTGAAGACGTAGTACCAGATCATCGAGACCGCGATAATGGGCACGATCGAAGGCAGGAAGAACAGCGTCCGGAAGATCGATTGGCCTTTCGCGGCCTGGTTGAGCAGGACCGCAACGAGCAGGGAAAGGATCAGCCCCAGCGGGATCGCGAACACGGCGTAGAAGAGGGTGTTGTAGAGCGACTTCCAGAACACAGCATCGCCCGCCATGTCCATGTAGTTGCCCGCCCCGATCCAGACGGGCTTGGAGAGCACATCAAAATCGGTGAACGAGTAGTACAGCGACGCCGCGAGGGGGTAGAGCGTGAACACCGCGAGCCCGATCAGCCAGGGGCTGATGAAGAGCATTGCGGTCAGGGTCTCTCGGCGGGGCTTGGGCATCAGCGGGTCACGCGCTCCCATTCTTCAAGCCGGGCCTCGCCGACCCGTTCCCATCGCTTGGCTTCACGGTCGAGTTTCCACTGCGCACGGGCGCAGGCGATCTCAAGCGCTTCTTCGGGAGTCTTGGTGAGTTGGAACACGCTTGAGGTGGCTTGGCGGAGTTCCTCGTCGTATTGCTTCCAGATGCCCATGGCCGGGGTCGCGCGGGCGTTGGGGCTGCGTGCCAGGTCGATGAAGGTCTGGATGTGGGGGTTGGGGTGGTCGCGGAAGAAGGTTTCGCTGGTCTGTTGACGGGCGGAGAACTTGCGTTGGCCCAGGTTGAGGATCTCCTGTCCGGTCTGGCTGGACGCGAACGCGATGTAGCGGGCGGCCTCCTCGGGGTGCTTCGCCCCGTTGGGGATCACAAACACATCGCACTCGGTGAGCGATGCGTTGGGCAGCGCGACGGGGTCGAGCGACGGGAAGGCCTGGACATCCCACTCCAGGTGCGGGGCAAAGGCGTTGATGAAGTTGTAGGTCCACGGGCCCTGCAGCTGCATCGCGATGGTCTGGGTCATGAACGGGTTTTGCGGCGTGCCGAACTGCCCCAGCCCGGCGGAGAAGCGTTGCAGGTTGTCGGGCCCGAATCGCTTGGGGTAGCTCTCGATCCACCGCAGCCAGGCGAGCAGCCCCGGATCGTCTGGGGTGACATTGCTCGTGCCGTCCCACACCTCGCCGCCAAAGAAGAGCCAGTAGGTCGGGACGTACCAGTCGGGCTCGTAGGGTGAATGGCCCATCGCGATCAGCCGGAAGGACTCGTCGGGGTCGGCCTGTTCTTGCGGGGTCAGGTCGGTGTAGCGGAGGCGTTGGGGCTTGCCGTTGCGATTGACCTCGACAAGGGTGAGGATGTCGTTGAGCTTCTCGAACCCGGCGATGTCGGCGGGGGGCGCGTGGGGGTCGAGCCCATGCCGGTCGAAGTAAGCGGGGTCGTGCTCGTAGGCCGCGCGGAGCAGGGCGCGGTTGTAATGCAGCGCGAGGGACGCGGGCGTGCTCGGCATCGCCCAGAGGTAGCCGCGGTGGGTACACATGTCCCAGAAGACGGGGATGAAGTCGTCGCGTTCGATGCTGAGGTCACGCATGTAGCCGTCGAGCGGGGTGAGCGCGTTCTTCTCGGCGTAGGGGATGACGACCCAGCTCCAGGTGCCCGCGATGTCGGGCGGGTTGCCCCCCGCGGTCGCGAGCATGAGCTTGTTCTGCATGTCGCTGATCGTGGTCCGCTTCACGAACACGCGGTCCTGCGAGGCGTTGTAGGCGTCGACCACGGCCTGGGCGGCGTCGCCCTCCGACCCGGTCCACTTTTCCCAGTAGCTGAGGATCAGCCGGCCGTCGGGCGTATAGCGGTCGGGCCGCTCGGTACAGCCGGCGGTCAGCAGCGGGGCGGCCCCGAGCGCGAGTCCCGCGCCTCCCGCCCCGATGCCGCGCAGCACCGACCGGCGGGACACGTCGGGCCCGGTGCGGGGCTGGGGGCCGGGCTTTCGGGGGTCGCTGGGCAAGGGCGGCTCCGTGTCCATGTGATGCGGTGCGTGAGTGTACGATACCAGCGGGCCGGGCGGGTCAGGCAAGGGGACCGCTGGCACGCATGGCTCGGGGACGCTACACTGTGCGGCTCGCACCGTCGCCCAGCGGACCGCGCCACGTGGCCGGGGCTCGCCGGGCTAAACAACCCACGACGGAGACATCGCTATGGCACAGTTCACCGGTTTCGGCCCGACCAGCAACAAAAAAGTCGTCGTCCGTTCCAGCAACGGCACGCTCTACTGCGACTACAAAGAGGCCGAAGACCTCCGCCGCTTCCTGACGCCCAATGGCAAGATCCAGGGCCGCAAGAAGACCGGCCTCACCGCCCGCGAGCAGCGCGTCGCCGCCCAAGCCATCAAACGTGCCCGCTACATGGGCCTGCTGCCCTACACGTCCGCGACGCTGTAGGTCTCCTGGTTCAATTTGCTCAACATACGAAAGCCCACGCTCGACGAGCGTGGGCTTTGTTTTGTGTGCTGTGGATCTGCTCCGAGGCGCTTTTGCTTACTCAGACACCTGTCGCGCGGAACGCTTGATCTTCGAAGCGATGATCTTCAGGTTGAGCAGCTCGACCAGCAGCGAGAAGCCCATCGCGAAGTAGATGTAGCCGCGCGGGATGTGCTGGTGCAGCCCCTCGGCGACGAGCACCACGCCGATCAGCAGCAGGAACGCCAACGCGAGCATCTTGAAGGTGGGGTGGCGTTCGATGAAGCGCGACAGCGGACCCGCGAAGCCGAGCATCACCATGATCGCGACGATCACGGCGGTGCTCATGATGACCAGCGGCGGCCAGGGCACGCCGGTGAACGGGACCGCCGCGCTGTGGTAGTCGTTGGGGTTGACCATCCCGATGGCCGTCAGCACCGAGTCGATCGAGAAGACCAGGTCGAGCACGACGATCTGCGTGATGACCGCGCCGAACGTGACCTTCCCCTTGGGTTTGTCGGCCTCGGGCGTTCCGTGCGCCATCGCGGCCTCGATCTTGTGGTGGATCTCCCACGTCGCCTTGCCGATGAGGAACACCCCGCCGAGGATGAGGATGAGGTCCTTGATCGTGATGTCCCGGCCGAACGCGGTGAGGAGCACGGCCCGGTCGAGCGAGACGACCCAGGCGATCATGAACAGCAGGATGAGTCGGCCCGCGGCGGCCATGAGCAGGCCCGTGCGTTGCGCGGTCGCGCGGCGCTCTTCGGGGAGTTTGCCCGAGAGGATCGAGATGAACACCAGGTTATCGACGCCGAGCACGACCTCGAGCGCGGCGAGTGTGAGGAACGCGAGCAGGGCTTGGGTGGTCAGGAGTTCAGCCATGCAGTGACTCTAAAGCCAGAGCCCACGCGTATCAAGCAACGAAGAACAAAACGCACGCCCGGACTGGTTGCTTAAGCAACCAGCCCAGAGGCGTTTTTTGAATCAACCACCTACCCCGGGGTCGCATAGCGCCACAGCCGTGTCATCAACTCCCCCGCGTCGCAGTCCACCCGCTGCTTACGGAAGTAGGCGCAAACCCGGTCCACATCGCGCTGCAGGAGGTTGAAAGCGTCGGGGTGTTTGAGCGGGTCGACGGTTTGGGGGAGGTCGATGATGACCGGTTCGCCGTCGTGGTAGAGGATGTTGTAGGGTGAGAGGTCGCCGTGGATTCGGCCGTAGGACAGCATCACTTCGAGGTTGTCTTCGATGCGTTTGTAGAGACGGACCGCTTCGCTGACATCGAGCGTGACCTCGTGCAGCGTTGGGGCGGCGCGGTGTCTGTCGCCGATGTAGTCCATCATGATCGCCCGCTCGTTGATTGCGACGGGCTCGGGGACGTCGCAGCCCGTGTCGTAGAGCTGTTTGAGTGCGCCGTACTCGTGGTGGATCCACGACATCGAGCGCATCTCCTGGCCGATCTTCGTGCGCTTGGCCATGGCCCGTCGTGCACGGTTGTCGCGGATGACCTTGCCCTCCGCGCTGACCTCGTCTCGGCCAAGCCGGTAGAGCCCGTCGTTCTTCATCGCGCGGAACTGCGACGGCCGATACACCTTCGCGGCGAGCAGGTCACGCCCGCTGTCGGGGTGGCACTGGCAGCAGTAGACGTTGGCCTCCTTGCCGCCTTTGACCTTGTAGAGGATGTCGGTGATCAGCCGGTCGTCGAAGAACTCGCCCAGCGATTCCTCGATCCACGCCTGTTCATTGCGCGTGCCGGTGTAGGTGGTGTCGTGTGAGTCGTTGTCGTTGAAGAGATCGGTTGCGTCGTTGCGCATGGGATAGGTCGCCTATCGGGGTTCAAAGAGGTTTGAACCCGGCGGGCGGCGGCCGATGCTGCTACCGAAGGTTGGGGTAGGGCTCAGCGGCCCGGGCGCACACAGACACCCGCCGGGACAACGTTCAGAATGGGGGCATGGACATGCATGGTTGTCTCCTTTTGCGGGGGCGTGGTGGCGGCGTGTTCGGGGCACATGCCCGAGCCGACTGGTACCACTGTATCGGCGTTCAACGAACGGTCAACAAGAAAAACCTACAGAAGAATCAGCGGCAGGGCCCTTTCAACAACCCATCCGAGCCCGAACAGAATGCCTACAATCTTGGCCTATGGCACTCACCGAAATCTCCATCCGCGGCGCCCGCGAGCACAACCTCAAGGGCATCGACCTCGACATCCCTCGCGACCAGCTCGTGGTCATTACGGGCCTCTCGGGCAGCGGCAAGTCCACGCTCGCGTTCGACACGATCTACGCCGAGGGCCAGCGCAAGTACATGGAATCGCTTAGCGCTTACGCTCGGCAGTTCCTCGACCAGATGCAGAAGCCGGATGTTGAGTCGATCGAAGGGCTCCCGCCGACGATCGCCATCGAGCAGCGCGGCGTGTCGCACAACCCCCGCTCCACCGTCGCGACGACCACCGAGATCTACGACTACCTGCGCCTGCTCTTCGCCCGCGCGGGCCAGCCGCGTTGCTGGCATGTCGATCCCAAGACCAAGAAAAGCTGTGGCCTGCCCATCGAGTCGCAATCGGCAACGATGATCATCGACCACGTCATGGCCCTGCCCGAGGGCACCCGGCTGATGGTCCTCGCGCCGATCATCCGAGGCAAAAAAGGCAACCACAAGGAAGTCTTCGAGGGCATGCTCCGCCAGGGCTTTGTCCGCGCCCGGGTCGATGGCGAGATCATGGACCTCCGCGAGATCACCGAGAGCAAGGCCGGCTCGCCCTTTACCACGCAGAAGCAGCGGTACCAAAAACACAGCATCGACGCGGTGGTCGACCGCATCGTTGTCCGCCCGTCCGAGCCGGAGCAAGGCGAAGGCAAAGACGGCGACATCGACCCGCTGCGTCAACGCGTCGCGGACGCGGTGGAGCTGTCGCTCAAGCTCGCCGACGGCCTGGTCGTCATCAGCTCGCAGGACGCCGACCCGAAAGCCGCTGCCTCAACGCCCGCGTGGTCCGACACATTGTTCAGCGAGAACTACGCCTGTACCGTCCACCCCGAGTGCTCTCTTGAAGACCTCGAGCCCCGGCTGTTCTCCTTCAACTCGCCCTACGGTGCCTGCCCGACCTGCGCAGGGCTGGGCACGGTGTTTGAATTTGACCCCGACCTGGTGGTGCCCGATCCGACGCTGTCCTTGGGCGAAGGCGCGATCGCGGCCTGGCGTCAAAAGGGCGGCAAACGCACCAACAGCTTCTACGCCCGCATCCTGCGTAAGCTGTGCAAGAACTTCAGCATTGATAAGGATGTGCCGTTCAATAAGCTGACCAAACGCCTGCAGCGGGTCATCCTCGAAGGCACGAACGAGCGCGACGAGAAGCATTTTGGTAAGCACTTCGAGGGCATCATCCCGAGTCTCCAGCGCCGGTTTGAAACTACCGACAGCGAATGGGCCAAGCAGTTCCTGTCCAGCTACCTCAGCGAGTCGCCCTGCGAGACCTGTGGCAAGGCCCGGCTCCGGCCCGCGTCGCTCAATGTCTTCCTCGAGGCCGGCAAAGGCAAGAAAACGACACGGCACAACATCGCCGACGTCACCGCGATGACCATTGAAGACGCCGCCGACTTCTTCAGCCGCTTGCGACTTAGCGCGGAAGGCGAACAGATCGCCGAGCCCATCCTCAAGGAGATCAAAGCCCGCCTGGGCTTTATGCTCTCCGTCGGCCTGGGCTACCTCAACCTTTCGCGCAACACCGGCTCGCTCTCCGGCGGCGAGTCGCAGCGCATCCGCCTCGCGACGCAGGTCGGCTCGGGGTTGGTGGGCTGCTGCTATGTCCTTGACGAGCCCACCATCGGGCTCCACCAGCGCGACAACGCCAGGCTCATCAAGACGCTGCGCCACCTCACCGATATCGGCAACACCGTCCTGGTCGTCGAGCACGACGAGGACACCATCAACGCCAGCGACTGGCTCGTCGACATCGGGCCCGGCCCGGGTCGCCACGGCGGAACCGTCGTCGCGCACGGCCCACTCAACGACGTCAAGCTCGACCCTAACTCCCTCACCGCCAAGTACCTCCGCAAGGAGGAACAGGTCCATGTCCCCCAGCAGCGGCGCGAGCTCAACCACGCCAAGCCGCTGGGCATCAAAGGCGCACGCCAGAATAACCTCAAAAACATCGACGTCGATTTCCCCCTCGGCGGGATCGTCACCGTCACCGGCGTCTCGGGCAGCGGCAAGTCCACCCTCGTCAACCAGATCCTGCTCAAAGCCACGAAGAAACAACTACTCGGCTCGCGCATCAAGCCCGGCGTCCACGACAAGCTCACCGGCTGGGCCAGCATCGACCGCATCATCGAGGTCGATCAATCACCCATCGGCCGAACCCCGCGCAGCAACCCCGCGACGTATACCGGCGTATTCGACCTGATCCGTGACCTGTTTACCAAGACCAAAGAGTCCAAGATCCGCGGCTACAAGCCCGGGCGATTCAGCTTCAACGTTAAGGGCGGGCGGTGCGAGGCGTGCCAGGGCCAGGGCGTCAAGAAGATCGAGATGCACTTTTTGCCCGACGTGTTCGTGCAGTGCGAGGTGTGCAAGGGCAAGCGGTACAACCGCGAGACGCTCGAGGTGCT
>JBITAC010000137.1:0-16610 GCA_044439905.1 Phycisphaerales bacterium JB063
GCGCTGGCCGAGGGCGCCGACGCGAAGCAGGCGGCGAAGCTGCTGCGGAACAATCTGGGCAAGCTCGCCAACGAGCGCGGCGTCTTGCCCGATGCGCTGGGTATCTCGGCCGGGCAGTTCGCGGGTGTTGTGAAGCTGCTCGAGGCCGGGACGGTGGGCAGCAACGTCGTCGACAAGCTGCTGGCCGCGTGTATGGACAGCGACGACAACCCCGAAGCCCTCGCCACGGCGGGCGGGATGGTGCAGGTGCAGGACGACAGCCAGCTCGAGGCGTGGGTCGACGAGGTGCTCGCCAACCCGAAACTCGCCAAGGCGGTCGAGGACCTGCGCGGCGGCAAGCAGCAGGCCATCGGCGCGATCATGGGCCAGGTCATGCGCCTCAGCGGCGGCTCCGCGAACCCGGGGCAGGTGACTAAACTCATCATGGCGAAGGTGAACGGGTAGCGGGGGAGGGTTGAACCACGAAGGCGCGAAGGCGCGAAGAAAGGCAGGGGAGTCGCCGCAGATTTCGCAGATGACGCAGATTTAGAATCCGGCAACACGCCAGCCAGCAAACATAGACTCGCTCTTCAAGGCCAGCTCCAATAGACATTCTCTACGGCAAAACCGCCTTCCTTCGCGCCTTCGCGTCTTCGTGGTTAAAAACAACACCACCCAATGAGGTGGTGCTGTACGAGAATCAAGTTTGAGCGTGGCTTACGCGTCGCGGCGTCGGCGTTGGCCCATCATGCCGATGAGGGCGAGGCCCATGAGTGCGGCGCTGGGGGAGGGGACGCCGACCGCGCCGCCGTCTTCGATCCCGCCATCGCCGTCGCCTTCGTCGTCGCCGTCTTCGATGCCTTCGCCGCCGTCGTCATCGAGCTCGCAGTTTTCGTGGAGGCCGGGGATCGCGAACTGGAAGACGGGGCCTTCGTTGATCCCCGCGATCTGGAGGCCGATGCCGAAGCCCGCGGTGTTGATGGCTTCTTCGATCTGCTCCGCGGTGAGGTCGGCTACGCCGTTGTTGACAAACGCGATGGTCGCGACGCCGCCGGTGAGCAGGCCGTCGAGCCCTTCGGGGGTTTCGTAGCTGACGGTCGAGGTGGTCCAGGGGTCGAGCGCGGGCGTGACGGTGCCCTCCAGGAAGTTGAGTGGGCCCGAGTCGATGCGGAGGTTGCGGTCGAAGAGGTCGTCGGAGAAGAAGGTGTCCCAGCCGTCTTCGAAGTAGATGCCGGTGATCTCTGCGTTTTCGACGCAGTTGTGGATGACGAACTCGAAGTCGTAGCCGTCGAGCTGCGAGGTCTGGACGTTGACGGGGAAAGTCGGCGAGGCGGCGACGCCGGCGATTGCGGTCCCCGTGAACAGGAGGCCAGCGGCGAATGCCGAGGCGGTGATCGGAGTGGTGTTTCGCATGTTGCTTCCTCGATCTCGAAAGGGGTGAGTCAAAAACGCGGTGCCCAGACAAGGACACCTCCACCGTTTATCGCTCTATCTTAACAGGCAGGTCCAATAAACCCTAGTAAAATCAGGGTTAGGACCTAGAAACCCGCGTATTGACGCGTAGGGCCCCTGTTATCGGACAACGCCACCCCGGGTGGGGGCGGCGTTGCGTGTGATTCGAGATGTGTGGGCGGTTGAGCGGGTCAGGCCTGTCGACGACGCTTGGCGGTGAAGCCGAGGAGTGCCAGGCCCATGAGTGCGGCGCTGGGGGTGGGTACGCCGGTGGCCTGTTCGTTGCCGCCGTTGCCTTCGGGCTCTTCGTTTTCGATGGGGAGTGTGCCCTGCCCGATGCCGCACTGGTGGTTGACCTGCGATTCACCGGCGGCGGCGAGGCCCCAGGCGGCGGCGTTGGGGTCTTCTTCGAACATGTCCTGGAGCCGGAGGGCCAGCCCGAAGCCCTGGCTGGCGAGGACGCTGTCGAGGTCTTCGAGGGTGACGTCGGTGTTGGCGACAAAGGCGACGGTCGCGGTGTGGCCGTTGTGGACGCCGTTGCCCAGCCCGCCCATGACCTGGTAGCTGACGAGTGTGCTGGACCAGCCGGCGACGTCGGGGGTGGCGCTGCCTTCGGAGAAGTTGAGCGGGCTTTCGTCGCGTCGGAGGTTGCGGTCGAAGGGGCTGTTGGAGAGCAGGTCGCCCCAGCCGGACTCGAAGTAGATGCCGGTGATGCCTGCGTCGTCGCAGTGTGTGTTGTTTTCGATGACGAACTCGAAGTCGTAGCCGGCGAGGTTGGACTCCTGCACGGTGATGGAGATGTCGACACCGCTGGGTGCTTGGCCGGTGACGATGTTGAGGTGTGCGGTGCCTGCGGTGGCGGTGGTGGCGGCGGCGATGGCGAGTGCGGTGGATGCGATCTTGTGGCTGGTGTTCATGGTGTTTCCCTTTTCGAGTGTGTGCGTTTTCGCTTGCGTCTGGGGAAACAATGCCCCAGCCCGGGCGGCGGGCAAGGGCACGGCGACAAAACCCGTGCTGTTCGGGTCGGATCGTGCAGCCGGGCCGGGTTGTGCGCCGGGCTGTGCGGTCTGTGTCGGCACTGTCGCGCGGCGGCTGCCGCTTGCGGCTTAGCGGGCAGGGCTCAATCGACTCAAACTGAGCTCAGTCTTCGTCGGACTCGCCTTGCTCTTCCGTCGGCGGCGGGTCGCGGTAGACGACCAGCGTCTTAGCGAGGATGTCGCCCAGGCG
Source organism: Phycisphaerales bacterium JB063 (assembly GCA_044439905.1). Taxonomy (GTDB): domain Bacteria; phylum Planctomycetota; class Phycisphaerae; order Phycisphaerales; family Phycisphaeraceae; genus JAHQVV01. The sequence goes on from JBITAC010000137.1 coordinate 2,659, forward strand.
CTGGCGGTGCGGGCTGATGAGGGGTAGCAGGAGCAGGAGCCAGGCGACCAGCTCGAAGACGCGCGAGACGGCCCGGACCAGCGACGCGCCCGGCGGCGCGGGGACGCCGCGGAAGTTGGCGACGTAGGTGCCGGTGAGCCACTTGCCGATCGAGCGTGCGGTGATGAACTCGAAGACGGTGGTGTGGAAGACGGTGACGGCGATGACGATCCAGCCGGGCCACATCGCGGCGGGCGGCTTGGGGATCGGCGTGCCGGGCCAGTGGTGCAGGATGATCTCGTCCCACCCCAGGCCGTACACCGCCCCGGCGATCCAGAGCCCGGGCATCAGGTCGATCAGCGTGCTGAGCAGGCGTCGGCTCCAGGGCGCGAGGTGGATATTGTCGGGCAGCTTGACCTCGCGGTCGTGCGGCGTGCGTTTCCAGAACAGCATCAGCGTCACCATCGCGACCGTCAGCGCGATGATCTGAATGATCCAGTCGGCGTTGTTCTCCCAGCGCGAGCGACGGGCGGGGTAGTAGTCGGTGTGCTTGCCCGGCGGGGCGCTGCCCTCCTCGCGTGGCGGGGCGCTCAGCAGCGCCGCGGGCAGGCGGTACTCGCCCAGCAGCACATCGTTGCGGCCGGCCGGGGCATTGCTACGCTGCGCGATCGAGGCATCGGGACGCGCGAGCAGGACCGCCTCTGACCCCAGCCCGAGCAGACGCCAGCGTGCCGTGTCCAGTGTGTTGACCCACATCACCGCCGAGCTCGCGCGGTGTCGGCCGCGCAGCAGGTAGACATCCACCACCACCTGCTGCATATCACGCTGACGCTCCACCCCCACGAACACCTGGCCCGACAGCGACATCGCCGACCAGCCGCCCCGCCCCGGCAGGTAGTACGTGCTCGACGACCAGTCCGTGTCCCCCACCGGCAGCATCACCACGAGCTCGCCCATCCCCCGCCGGGCCTCCGCGACCACCGCCGGCCGGGTGTCACGCGCGCCACGCACGACCAGCTCCGCGCGGTGCGGCAGGCCAAACGCCTCGGGTAGCCCGACATCCCGCCAGCCCTGTGTCCCCACGCGGATCAGCCGATAGGCCGGCACACGGGCGGTCGCAACGTCCTCACGCTCTGCAGCATCGTCCACGTCCGCCGGTTGTTCGTCGCTTTGCTCGGCGGGCGAATCTTCGACAGCTTCCGTCCCCGCATCCGCATCCGGGTTCGTGCCGGCATCCTCCGACGCGTCGGTGTCTTCATCCTCTGGCGCAGCGTCATCCGCCAGCGCATCCACACGCGGACGCGACAGGTCGATCCCCGGCGGCAGGCCCAGCGCGAGGTTCAGCAGGTCGTCGGCATCCATCGTCTCGGCCTGCCTCGGCGGCGCATCGAGCGCCGCGAGCACCTCGGGCGCATCCACCCGCACCAACGCCCAGACGCCCTGGCTGTTCGTGACCAGCGACTGAAGCCCGCAGCCCTCGGGCAGACTCGGCAGGTCCCCCGCCCGGTACGACCAGCCCCAGTCCATCGGCTCACGGTAGGGCCGACGCGTCAGCACCCGGCCGTCGTCCATCACCATCACCAGCCGACCACCGCCGGCCGCGATACTGCCCGAACGCAGGCGGCCCGGCACCGGGTCCAGCGCGTTGAGCTGCCCCGGCGGGTCGTCGGCCGCGCGGTGGAAAATCTCAATCTCCTCGCCATCCTCACCCGCCGACGCCACCACCAGCCAAAGGTGCGACTCGTCCCCCGCCACCAGCAGGTCCTGCGCCGACGCGCGCACCGCCACCCACACGCAAGCCAGCGACAGCACACAAACCAGCCCTAAACGAACAACCCGCCTGAACATACGCGCAGAGCGTAACGCATCGCACAACAACCGGCGAACCCACACACGACTTCCGCCCGCCCTGATACCATCCGCCCATGCTCAAGTACCGCCTGACCCTCGGCCCAATCCTCGTCGCGCTGCTGCTCGCCGTGCTCTGGCTCGACCAGTTCATGCAACACGCCTACGCCTGGCGCCCGGGCATTGTCATCTTCGCCCTCATCATGCTCCCCGCCATCCGCATCGCCTCCATCGAGCTCGCGCGGATGTTCGACGCCAAGGGCCACTGGGTCAGCGCCAACACGATGTTCCTCGCCGGCGTCGCGGGCTGTCTCGGATTGATCGCCACGGGCCGGGGCAGCAGCTACGACGACCCGCAGACCCGCTTCATGCTTGTCGCCACTGCCGGCTGCGCCGCCGTCGCCCTCGCCATGCTCCTCCACGCCCGCGAGAAACGCCCCACCGGCGCGATCCCCGCCGCATCCGCCGCCGCCCTCGCGTTTGTCTACCTCGGACTCATGCCCGGCTTCTTCCTCGCGCTCCGCGCCGAGCACTCCGCCTGGGTCCTCGCCATCGCCATCCTCGTCGTCAAGGCCTGCGACATCGGTGCCTACGCCACGGGTATGACGATTGGCAAGCACAAACTCATCTACTGGCTCAGCCCGGGCAAGACCTGGGAAGGCCTCGCGGGCGGGGTTGTCCTGGCCATGCTCGTCAGCGTCCTGCTGCTGCGCCCCCTGGCCGACCTCACGCCCGGCTACGCCCTCCTGGTCGGGGCGGTCCTCGGCGTCGTCGGCCAGCTCGGCGACCTCGCGATCTCCCTGCTCAAACGCGACGCCCAGGTCAAAGACGCCGGCCAGACCCTCCCCGGCTTCGGCGGGGTCCTCGACATGATCGACAGCCCCCTCCTCGCCGCCCCCGTCGCCTACTGGCTGCTGGCGTGAGGAGAATGGGCGTAGGGAGTAGCGTGGGAGGCCAACCGATTGGATGTCCCGGCCTACACCTTGCGCCCTAAGCCCTACATCCTTGCACAGAAACCCCTAAAAACGACCCATTCCCCTTGCCCCGGGTCACAACGCCCGATACCCTACACCTGTGGGATACGCCGGCCCCGACCGGACGGGTGTCGGCGTGGTTGTGGCTCGTGGCGAGCCAACCGATCAGTCCCCGCTTTCTCTACTTGGAGTATTCCACCATCGCTCGAGGACGATTCCGCCCGCAGCCGAAAGACACCGGCAAGCGCCTACGTATCAATGACCAGATCCGCATCTCACCGGTCCGCCTGATCGACGACTCGACAGGCGAGGTCGGCGTGGTTGATCTTGAGACCGCTAAAGCCCGCGCCGCCGAGGCCGAGCTCGATCTTGTCGAAGTCTCACCCGGGACCCCGGGCGAAGACGGCAAGCCGCCCGTCTGCAAGATCATGGACTACGGCAAGTGGAAGTACGCGCAGCAGAAGAAAGAACAGAAAGCCAAAGCCCACGCCAAGAAGTCCGAGCTCAAGGGCATGCGGCTGCGCCCCAACATCGATAAGCACGACCTCGACCTCAAGGTCAACAAGGCACGCGAGTTCCTGGAAGACGGCCACAAGGTCCAGTTCGTCATGCTCTTCCGCGGGCGACAGATGGCTCACAAAGGCCTCGCCCTCGGGCAGATGCGCAGCATCATCGAAGGCCTCGACGACGTCTCCAAGGTCGAGCAGGACCCCAAAATGATGGGCCGACGCGCGACAATGGTCCTCGCACCCGACAAGGGCAAGAAGGAATCCACCGACAACAAGCGCCAGCGCGACGCACAAGCCGCGCCGCCCAAGCCCGCACCCTCCGAGCACGCGTCGTCCTGACACACCCCGGTTCGGGCCGACCGCCTGCCCCACAACCCGCCGACTCACACCAGCCCCCACCACCGGGGGCTGTTTTTTTCTTGCGCCTGCGCTCCCCACGTGCGCGTAAACGTGCCGCCTGGCCCATCACGCAGCGATGCCGCCCCCACTTCCCGACGCCTGCGATACAACGACGATGCGTATCACACGTCATAAAACCACCCCCCAAACGTGTCGCCCCAAACTCGCGTGAAAACCATTGACACCGCACCGCCCTTCCGCGTACTGTCAGCACTCGGAGTCACCTGTTTCTCGCCTATCCATTTCCCTGGAGAAGAAGACATGCACACCGCCACGATCAAGGCCGCCGCGCTGAGCGCCGCCGCACTCGCCGCCGCGACGCACACCCACGCCGGCACCGTCGAGTTCGAGGGCTACATCGACATCAACGGCTTCTTCCCCAGCGACGTCGGCCCCCCGCCGGACTTCATCGACGCCGTGGTCGGCATGCCCGTCGTCGGCACGCTCACCTACGACGACACGCTCATGGCCAGCAGTAACGACGGCACCCTCGCCGAGTACCTCGACCCGGCCGGCTCCATGACCCTGTCCTTCGGCGAGGCCGGCGCACTGGGCGTCTACACCAGCGACCAGCCCCTCATGCTCCGCGTCCGCAACTTCCCCGCCGGGCCTAGCAACCCCGACTTCACCTTCTTCAGTGCCGAGGCCAACTTCGGCAACCCCGAAACCGACCCGTTCTTCCTCACCTTTACCGCCAACTTCCGCTTCCCCGGGCTCGACGGCACCGGCGCAGGCCTCCCCCTGCCCGGCGACTTCGGCACCGCCGACCTGCTCGACCAGGACGGCGCCGTCGGACGCGGCTTCATCACCGACGAGGTCGGCCTCACCAGCTACAACATCACCTCCGTCAACGCCGTCCCCACCCCCAGCTCCTTCGCAATGAGTGCCGTGCTACTGGGACTGGGCCTGCGACGCAGACGCCGCGCGTAGCTCATAAGCCCACGCCGGTACAATCCGTACATGCCCCGAACGAACGGACAGCACGCCCACTGGCCCCGCGCGATCCTGCACGTGGATATGGACCAGTTCTTCGCGGCCATCGCCGTGCTCGACGACCCGTCGCTCCGTGGCAAGCCCGTCCTCGTCGGCGGGACCGGGCCCCGCGGCGTGCTCTCCACCGCGTCCTACGAGGCCCGCAAGTTCGGCTGCCGATCGGCCATGCCCACCGCCGTCGCGATGCGCCTGTGCCCCCATGCCGTCATCGTCAAAGTCCCCGGCACACGCATCCGTGAACTGTCCGGAAAACTCTTCGACATCCTCGAACGCGTCTCGCCGCAGGTCCAGCCGCTCTCCTGCGACGAGGCCTTCATCGACGCCACCGGCAGCCAACGACTGCTTGGATCGCCGGAAGCGATCGCCCGTCAGATCAAACAACAGGTCAACGACGAGCTCCAACTCACCGCGTCCGTCGGCGTCGCGCCCAACAAGTTCCTCGCCAAGCTCGCCTCCGACCTCGACAAACCCAACGGCCTCACCGTCGTCCCACGCAACACCGACGACGACCCCGACGCGATCGCACGCTTCCTCGCCCCACTGCCCGTCGGACGGATGTGGGGCGTCGGCCCCGCCAGCGAGGCCAGACTCGCCAAACACCACATCCACACCTTCGGCGACCTGCAGGCATGCTCACGCGAACGGCTCAAACGCATCGCCGGCGGCGACGAATACGCCAACCACTTCTACCGCCTGTCCCGGGGCCTCGACGACCGCCCCGTCCACGGCCCACGCGAAGCCAAGTCCGTCGGCCACGAACAGACCTTCCGCGAAGACCTCGAAGACCCCGACCACATCCGCGCCATCATGCTCGGCCAGGCCGAGGACGTCGCCCGCCGACTCCGCCGCAAACAGCAGTACGCCAAAGGTGTCACCGTCAAGATCCGCTTTGGCGACTTCCAGACCATCACCCGCTCGCAGTCGCTCGACCACCCCACCGACCTCACGAGCGAGCTCTACCGCACCGCCGTCGCCCTCTTCGACAAGTGGGCCTCAAACAGCTTCCGCCCCGTCCGGCTCATCGGCGTCAGCGCCTCGCCATTGACCGATGCGCAAACCGATCAGCCCGCCCTCTTCACCGACCCCAAGCGTGAGAAGCAGCAGCAGATCGAGCGGGCCCTGGACACCATCAAAGACCGCTTCGGCAACCGCGCCGCCCACCGCGGCCAACCCCCGGCAAACACAAAACACCGCACCTACGACCCCCGCAACGGGTACGGCTAATCTGCCTAAAAGCCGTGTTGCGATCGTTAGAAATGCGGTAGCCGGCACAACCCGCTTAAGTGGCCCCCCCGTCCGCCCGATGGTCCAGATAACACGGACCCATCCGCAACAAGGGACGCCCATGACCATCGCCGCCTCATCCCCAGCCGACCTCCACTCCAAACTCGGCAAGCCCCGCGCTGCGGCCGTAGTCTGGCGACCCAAGCAGGGCCAAGTCGAGTTCCTCATCGTCAGCTGCTCGAACAACCCCAACCGTTTCACACTGCCCGGCGGCAAGATCGACGCAGGCGAGACCGGCCCGCAGGCCGCACTCCGCGAGACCCGCGAAGAGGCCGGCGTCGTTGCCTTCGCCCAGCGGTGCCTCGGGTCCTACCTGCACCGCAAACGCGGCCAACGCGTCTGCCCCACCCGTGTTTACCTTGCCCGCTACCAAGCCGACGCGACGCCCGACGAGTTGCGAAACAGCCGCTGGCTCACCGCACGCGAACTGTCGGCGTCTCGCCTCAACCTGCGCGACGAAGCGCGGGAGATGATCATGCAGTCGGCGTGGCATTTTGAGCAGCAGTTGCGAGCGGCATAGCCACGCCCAAGCACATGCGCGCCGCGCTCACACCGTCGCATCACGATCGAAAACACAAACCGGGTAGGCCAGCCCCTCGGGCCGGAGGATCTGCGCACGGACACCGAAGACCTCGATGAGCAGTTCGGGCGTCAGCACGGTATCGATCGGGCCGGCCGCAGCAACGCTGCCCGCGCGGACGGCGAACAGCGTCTGGCAGTAGCGGGCGGCGAGGTTGATGTCGTGCAGGACGATGACGATGGTGGTGCGCTGCTCGCGGTTGATCTGGGCGAGCAGGTCGAGGACTTCGAGCTGGTGGGCGATATCGAGCGCGGAGACGGGCTCGTCCAGGAGCAGGACGTCGGGCTGCTGGGCGAGGGCCATGGCGATCCACGCGCGTTGGCGTTCGCCGCCCGAGAGCGTATCGACGAATCGGTCGGCGAGGTGTGCGAGGTCGCAGCGATGGATGAGCCGCTCGATGAGCCGGCGGTCGTCGGGGGTCTGGGGCTTGAGCCAGGAGGTGTGGGGTGATCGGCCGTAGCCGACGAGCTCACGGACGCTGACGCCGGGCGGCGGTGTGGGCGACTGCGGCATCACGGCGAGCTTGCACGCGAGCGCTTTGGCGGAGAGTCTGGCGAGCGGCTGGTCGTGGAGCAGGACGCTGCCGGCGGCGGGTTTGAGGAGCCGGGCGAGTGTGCGCAGGAGTGTGGACTTGCCCGAGCCGTTGGGCCCGATGAGTGCGGCGAAGTCGCCGGGCTGGATGTCGACATCGATGCCGTGGAGGACGTTGTGCTTGGCGTAGCCAGCGTGGAGACCGCTGGCGGATAGTGCCGGGGTGTCGGCGGTTTGATCCGTGCCATCGCGTCGCTCGGTCGCGGCTTGGGGTTGTTCGTTGGGGTGTGGCACGGGTTAGATCAGGCGTGTTTTGTAGAGCAGGAAGACGAAGTAAGGCCCACCGATGGCGGCGGTGAGTACGCCGACGGGCATCTCGCCGAGGATGCGTGCAAAGACGTCTGCCCAGCAGACGAGGACGGCTCCGCCCAGCGCGGCGCCGGGGATGAGCCAGCGGTGGTTGTGGCTGAGTGTGTATCGGAGGATGTGCGGGACGACGAGGCCGACGAAGCCGACGATGCCCGCGACGGAGACGGCCGAGGCGGTGAGCAGCGCGGCGGCGACGATGGCCAGGGCGCGTGTCTGCTGGACGCCGACACCCAGGGAGCGTGCGGAGTCCTCGCCCATCTGCAGGAGGTTGAGCGGCCGAGCGATCGCGAGCGCGAGCCCGAGTCCGCCGATGCTGAAGGGCCAGATCATCGGGAGCTGGTGCCAGCTCCGCGCGTTGAGCGAGCCCGCCAGCCAGAGCATCACGCCGCCGATGCGGTCGGCGAAGTAGACGGCGAGGAAGCTCTGCATCGCGCCGACCATCGCCGTGACCGCGACGCCGGCGAGGATCATCCGTGTCGGCGAGGTACCCAGGCCCGGCTGCCAGGACATGGCGTACACGACCGCCGCGACCAGCACCGCGCCGACAAACGCCATCGTCGGCAGCGAGAGCGCTTCCAAAAACGCGAGCCCCGCCATCGCCGGGACCGCCAGCATCGCGAGGGTCGCAAAGAGCGCCGCCCCGGCCGTCACCCCGATGATGCCGGGCGACGCCAGCGGGTTGCGCATGATCCCCTGCAGCAGCACCCCCGCCACCGCCAGGTTCAGCCCGACCAGCACGGACAGGATCGCCCGGGGCAGCCGCACGTTCCACACGATGTTGTCGGCCGGCGTCGCCTCGGGCGTCCCCAGCAGGCCGCGTCGGCCCAGCGCCTCAATCACTTCGCTTAGCGCCAGGCCCGTACTCCCCAGCGTCGTTGCGGCCGCGAGCCCGGCGAGCAGCAAGGCGAGCAGGATCAACAGCAGCACGACACGCCCGATGGGTACACGCCCCCCCGCGCCGCGGTCGGGTGCGGGGGGCTGGCGGTCGGGCTCGTGCGTGTGTGTCTGGCTCACCAATCCGGGCCGGGCTGGTCGGGGTACAACAACCGATACAGGTCGCGCAGGGCTTGCCCCGTGCGCGGGCCCGGCTGCGAAGAGTAGAGAGTATAGGGCAGGACGTGGACCCGGCCGTTGCGGACCGCGGCGAGCGACTGCGTCGCCGGGTGGTTGTTGAAGTTATCGCGGATCAGCTGCTCGCTGACCTCGGCGTAGGGGATGATGAAGATGACCTCGGGGTCGGCCTGGATCACGCGTTCGAGATCGATCGGTGCGAGCGAGCGGTACCGGCTGTGTGCCTCGTCCTCGCCCGCGGCGTTCTGCGCCCCCGCGGCGGTCAGCAAGCTGCCCATGAAGTGGTTGTTGCGGTGCGCGTACCACGTGTCTTCCTGCCCAAGCAAGCTCAGCGCTACGGGCTGATCACCCGCGGGCTGGTGGTCCGACATCCACGCGATCGTGCGCGACAAATCCGCCATCAGCGCCGCCGACTGCTCGGCCTTGCCCGTGATCTTGCCCAGCAGCTCGAAGTTCGCGCGGACATCCGCCAGGTTGTTGGTCTGCATCACCATCACCGGGCAGCCCACCAGACGGTTCACTTCCTCGGCGTGGCCACGATAGACCCAGTGCAGCAAAATCAGGTCCGGGTCCTGCGAGATCAGCAACTCGATGTCCGGCGGGACCGCGTGCGAACGCGCGACGGTCGGGATCGACTCGGCCTGCGGCGGGTAGAAGCTGGGGTCTTCGAACCGGGCGACCGGCATCACGCCCAGCGCGATCAGGGTCTCGAGCGCGTCGGCCGACAACGCGGCGATCCGCTGGGGCGGGGTGTCAAAGACGAACTCCTCGCCGCGTGCGTCCTGCACCACGATCGGCGTGGCGGCGGTGGTGGTGTCTGTGCCAGGGTCGGCGGAGGCAGCGGTGTCGGTGTCGGCGCGGCCGGCGACGTCGTCACCCGTCCGGTCCGAGGTGAAGTAGACGCCCAGCCCGATGAGGACCAGGACGCCGACCACGGTAGCGATCGTCAGGGCAGTGCGCATGGACGTTGTGTCTCCTTGCCGGCGGGCGGCGTTGGTGTTTGTGAAAGCCCCACGCTGGACTGGATGTGCCCGATCAGCGTGGTGGTTGATTCGTCCCGGCAGGCCAGCTCGATGGTGATGCACGAACGCCGGCGCGGCCGCAACGCAACAACCTCGACGACCGGCGGCGACGCCCCCTCCCCGGCCGCGGACACGACCGTAAAGCCGCCGACCGCGCGGTCGGCCCGGTCCAGGTCCGCACCACACCCGCCACAGACGCAGGGGCTCAGCGGCGAGACCCGCCAGCCCAGCGTGTCCCAGTCCAGGCTCGCGACCTCGAGGCGGATGTGGTCACCCGACGGGCAGTGCGAGTGCGCCTCGCATCGGCTCAGCACACGGATCGGGTCGCGCCCGGGCACGATCAGCCAGTCGTCGTCATCCACCGGGTCGGGCCGATCGACCAGCGTCCCCAGCGGCGTGCAGCTCAGGACCACCGCGTCGGACTCGTGCCAGCACGTCAGCATCTGGGCGACATAGACCCCGCCGTCGTGCTCATCGTGGACCTCGAACATACCCGCCCATTCGACGCCGGGCTCGACCTGCCCCAGCGGCAGCGTCAGCCGAACGGTCCCATCGAGATGCAGGCGATTATCGATATGACGCACACGGCAGCGCCGCTGGCCATCGATCGCGTACCACCAAGCCATGCGTTTCCTAATCGAAGTCAACAGCCGCAGGAAGACCGCCCGGGAAACCCGCCCGGCGTGGTTACACGCCGGGCGAGGGGAAAGCTTCAACCTCATTCGGGCTGGGCGATCGCATCGGCCGTGCGGAACTCGCCGATCAGCTCGGCGACGCGGCCCCGGGCGTCGGCGCACTCGGCGTCGCCCCAGTACTCATCCGCCAGGTCGAACAGGTGGTTGTACATCGGGTCGCCACGCACCGCGGAACGCAGCGCGACGGTTTCCTGCTGGGTAAAGATGTCGTCCCACACCGCACGGACCTGGGCCCAGTACACCGCGGTGTTGTCCCAGTACTCGTGTGCCGCGGCGAAGTCGACATCCGACACACGCTCGTAGGTGTTCACGCCGGACTCCAGCGCGATCACCGGCGAGTCTTCGCTCTCGAGGTCGAGCTTGTAGTTGCTCTGGTAGTGCATCCAGCCGTCGGGCGTGACCACGTGGGTGTTGATCGCGGACAGGATCTGGTAATCGCTACGCTTGGAGAACTCGCGTCGGGGCAGCGGGCGGTTGGTCAGCGTGCTGCTCCAGGTCGAGACGCCGTCGCGATGGATCCAGGTACCCCGGCCCCAGTAGCGCGGGGAGTCGTCGACCTGGTAGACGGACTGGACCCAGGTCCCCTTGGCCGTCGCGGTGTCGTAGCCGATCGGCTCCCAGACGTTGTCGCCCTGGAAGCTGTAACCGTCGCTGGATTCATAGGCCCAGTCCTGCCGCCAGTGCTTGATGACGTGCGACTCGCCGCCGTGGGTCACCACGAGCAGGTGCTGCAGGGAGATGAACTCGCCGGTGTCTTCGACAAGCAGGACGAGTTCGTTGGCCTCGCTGTGGTAGGGGTCGGCGAGCTCATAGCCCTCACGGATCGCGAGGGTTTCGGCGAAGTCGAAGGAGACCTTGTACTCGCCGGTCATGCCGAGGATCGCGGCGCGGTCACGCTCGAAGTCGGCGGCGGTGCGTGGCCCGGGGGTCACGCCGGCGGAGGTGCTGGCGGTGTGGGTCGAAGCGCCCGACGCGCAGCCGACGGTCGCGAGCAGGGTCAGCAGCAGCGCGGCAGCGCCGGCCAGGGTCAACAGCGGACGGAAGGGGATCGTGTGCATGGGGGTACCTTTTGGAGGGTGGGGGTGAGTCATTGTAGGCCTTAGGGCTTGCCGTCCCAAAGGCCGGGCGCGTCGAGGATATCCTGCTCGCCGAGCATCTCGCTGTGGCCGTCGAGGTGGCCGACGACGGCCTTGAGGTTCCATCGCAGATCGATGTTGCCAAAGGTGTTGGCCATCGCGGGGTCGGGGTCGTAGGCCCCGGTGGGCTCGCGGACCTCGCGGTTGCCGCTGGCGTACTCGGGGAAGACGTAGCTGCGGGCCGAGGCCGTGACGAGCAGGCCGCTGGGGCTCTGGACCTGCGCCTCCTTATGCAACGGCCTGGGGTTGATCGTCGGGTGCTGGGGCAGGCCCATGTAGTAGTTCATCCCCAGCGAGGGGACGAGGTTGGTCAGGTAGTTGTAGTACGTCGGTGCCGCGGGGTTGTACTGGTCGAGGATGGTTTCCTGGCCATTGATGAGAATCGCGCCCTCAAGGTTGTAGTCAAAGTACGGCGCAAGACGCCATGAGTAGCCCGCGTATGCCCCGGCGTCGCCGGTGCCGGTCGATGCGTTCCAGATGATGTCGCCGTGGTCGTTACGCACGGTGTACGCGGGGGTGTAGTCGGTCGTGGGGAAGAGCAGGCCCTTGTGCTCATCGATCCACATGCGGTTGGCGAGCAGGACCATGTGCGAGGCGGACATCTCACGGGTCTGCCGACCGCTGCGCTGCGCCGCGCCCAGCGCGGGCAGGAGGATCGCGATCAGCAGCGCGATGATGCTGATGACCACGAGCAATTCGACCAGGGTAAAAGCGCGTCTGTTGTGCATCGCATTCTCCGATCGTAGCGGGGCCGAACGTCGGCCCGTAAGGCAAGGCGGCGCGGTCAGGCGCCGCCTTGCGGGGGATCAAACGTGGGCTATGCGCGTCGGCGACGGACGGTGCACAGCGCCGCCCCACCGATCAGCAGCGCGAGGCCCGTGGGCTCAGGCACGGCACCGGCGGCGACCGCGTCAACCACGGCGGCGTCGTTGATGTAGTCGATCCGCACGGCCGCGAGGTTGGTGTGTTGCGCGGTGTCGAAGCTGATGACGTAGTCCTCACCCGCAGCGACCTGCCACTGGGCCCAGAGGTAGGCCGTGTCGTTGGGGCTGCCCACCAGGCCGTGGAGCACGCCGTCGGCGATGCCGCGATCGACCAGCTCGGTCGCGTCGCTGCCGTTGAGCTGGAGCGTGGTCGCAAACGGCACCTCACCGGGGATGTAGGCGATCTGCAGGACGACAGTGGTAAACGCCTCGGCGTCTTCGAGGCCGGTGAGCTCGATGTCGTAGCTGCCGGTGTTGCCGCCGGAGTAGAGGTTCGATGAGCCGGTGATCAGGCCGAAGGGCGGGCTGTCCATGGGGACGGGTGTGAACGCGCCGGGGGTAAGCGTGGCAGCGCCCGTGCCGGTGGAGCCGACATCCGTCGCGTGCGGGCCGGCGAACGCCCCGCCAAAGGTGTCCCACTCAAACGTGCCGTCGGCACCGAACGAGGGCGCGTCGAACAGGTAGGGGTCGGTCGTCACCTGGGCCTGAGCCGCCGAGCCAAGCAAGCCCGCGGCACAGACGGCCAAAACAGTACGGGTCCATTTCTTCATCTCAAAAATCTCCTTGCCCAAAACATCGGGCGGTGTGTTGAAGTCGTCGCCAAAAGGAACAAACAGTCAGGTCAATGCGTAAGCCGAAGTCAGCGGCGGCGACGCCCCAGCAGGACACCCCCCGCGGCGAGCAGCGCCAGCGAGCCGGGCTCAGGGACGGTCGTCACGGTGAGGAACGAGCTGCCGGGGGCCTCGGTGTTGTTGACGAACCCGTGCAGGAAGTCGCCGCCCGAGGTGTCGTTGTTGCCGGTGAGCGCGACCGCGAAGACGGTGTTCGAGCCCGCCACCCAGCCGTTCACGACGGAGGTGATATCGAACTGCACCTGCCCGAAGCCGTCGACGACCGTCAAGGCCTCGGCGTCCGCGGCGAGGATGTTGTCGTTGTAGAACGTCACCCAGTCCGTCGTGCCGGCGGGGTTGGTGTCGTCCACGATGCTCGCCAGTGGGTCCGCGCTGAGCGCGTGCGCCGAAACCGTAAACGGGTTGGCGGCCGAGGCATCGGCGCCGAACCCGCCGCTGATGCTGGTCACCGTGAGGTAGGCCGAGTCGACCGGCTCGGTGATGCCCGCGAAGTCGGCGGGGTCGAAGGTGAGGTAGACGGTCTCGGCACCGGCGACGCCGAACGCCCCGGGCGTGCTGACGCGGTGGGTCGCCCGGCCATCGCTCGCGTAACCGCGGACGGTGTTGGGGCCCTGGAAGAAGCCGGAGGTCATGACGTCTTGCTGCACATCCATCTGAAGCACGTCGGCGAGTGAGGGAACGGAGGTCAATGCCGAGGCGATCACGCCCACGGCGACGGTATGGCGGTGGTTGAGCATGGGGGCTCTCCCTTCAAGCCGGGCCTGGCCCGGCGGTGGTCTGGCGTGGGGCCGGCAACGCGCCAACCCCGACGACCCATCCACCCGCACACGCGGGCTGCCCCGGCTTGCCGACGCCGCCTGTCTCGTAGAGACTGTGTGCGTCGGCCGCCTCGGCGGTCGTCTACTCACGGGTGGCCGGCCGATCCCGCCAGAGAAAGCCGGTCACCC
>JBITAC010000138.1:0-3567 GCA_044439905.1 Phycisphaerales bacterium JB063
GGGGGGGCGGGGTTTGGCAACGGGGGGGGGGGAGGGGTTGCTTACGCAACCGGGGGGGGGGGGGGGGGTGTTGAGTCGTGCGGGACTTAGGGTGCTCGTTTTTTCTTATCGTCGTAGCGTTTGTAGGGGACGCCTTCCATGTAGGCCTTGAGTTCGTTGGCGCGTTTGATCGCGCGTTCGAGTTCGATGTTGATACGGGTATGGGGGTATCGGGTCCAGTCGTTGCAAAGGTTGTGGCGTTCGGCCTGGATGCAGGTGTAGCGGTAGGCCTTGCGGGCCTGTTGTTCGTCGCGGATGCAGCCGTCGAAGTAGGTCTGGTGGCCGGCTTCGCGCCAGAAGGGTGTGAGCCGCTGGTCGAGTGTGTCGTTAACGAGCTTGGCGGTTGAGCCGTGGATGCGTTGCATCATCGGGCCGAGGTCTTTGCCGTGCCTGAGGTAGCCGAGGTGTGGTAGTGGTTGTCTAGGAGTGAGGTGACCCAGGGGGTGAAGTGGTGCTTGGTGGTGTAGTGTTCGAAGCGGTCCCAGAAGATGGCTTTGGCTTCATCGGTAGCGAAGGCGGGGGTCTGGTTACGGCAGCGGGCGGTGAGGAAGTAGACCTGGTTGTCGGCGTACCAGTGTTCGAAGCGGTGATGGCCTTTGAAAAAGTGGGTTTTTGTGCCCGCGGATTTTCGTAGGTTTTTGCCCATGCTGGGGGTGGGGATGGGGTTAGGGTTTGGAGGTTTTATGTTTGGGGCTGGACTGGTTGCTTAAGCAACCAGTCCGGGGGGCAGTCCGGTTGAGTCAGTCCGGGCGGGCGTTAGCGATCGGTGGGGGTGACGCCGCGTAGGCCGTGGGTTTCGATGCGGTTGTTGGCGAGGTCCCAGACGACGCGTGCGGCGCGGGTGGGTGCGGGGCTGTCGGCTTCCTGGATGAGGACGTCGCGGTTTTCGTCGGCCCAGATCTCGACGCGTTCGAGCGCGCCTTCGTAGCGGAGGTGGTCGCCGGTGATCTCCATGCCGGCGCGCTGGATGCGGAGCGGGCCTTGGGCCGTGACGACGCTGATCTCGGGGGCGGGGGCATCATCGGACATCCAGACGCTGAGCCCGCCGGTATCGTGCATGTCGGCGATGAGTTGTTGGCAGTCGAGGCGGACGAAGTCGTCGTTGCTTTGGTTGTCGGGGGTGGGGTCGTGGAGCATGATGGCGTCGCCGGCGAAGGCCGCGGTGTTCGCGCGGGCGTCGAGCTCCATGCGTTCTTGCCAGAGGAACGCGGTCTGGCCTTTGCCGGTGAACGCGATGGGGTCTTCGTCCCCGGCAGCATCTGCCGTGCGGTCTTCGCCTTCCTCGTCGTCATCGGGGGTGTAGTCTGCGATGAGCATGGTGCCCGCGCCGTTGACGACGACGGTCTCGACGGGGGTGGTGAGGTCGTTGCCCCGTTCGTCGAGTGCGTCATTGGTGAAGACGAGTTCGGGGCCGGTGATGGTGACGCGGCTGTGGGGCTTGTCGGGCTGCTCGGCGGCGCGGGTGGCGGCGACAAAGCGGACATCGCCGCGTGCGACGGCGCGGCGGATGTCTCTGCCGGTCGCGTCGATGGCGTGGGCGAGGTCAACCTCCGCGTCATCGTGGGTTGGGGCGGCCGGCGCGTTTTCGTCTGTTTCCAAGGCGTTTTCGTTGTCGGCGTCTGCCGGTGCGTCGGGGTCGAGTGTGAACCAGACCTCGAGGTCGCCGCAGGACATGTCGGTGGTGTCGGCGGTGCGTCGGGAGGCGGCGTTGACCTGGCCGTGGAACTCGGCCTTGCCGGTGGCGTTGTTGAAGCGCATCGCACGTTGCCAGTCGATGGTCATGTTGGCCTGCGGGTTGCCCGGGTTGTCGGGGTCTTCCATGCGTGCGGCGAGGGTGCCGGGCCCTTCGACGCGGACGACCTGGGCCTGGTCGTCCATGACGATGTGCCGGCCGCGCAGGAAGCGGTCTTCGTTGACGTCGATCACCTCGGCCAGTGCGCCCTCTTCGGTGGCGTAGAGCGTGAGACGGTCGGCGTCGACATCGGCGAGCAGGTGGTCGGCGGCGAGGTTGATGGTGTTGCCCTGTTCTTCGATCTCGGCGCGGACATCGCCGACCGCGACGATCTGCTGGACCTGCGCGTAGCGTGCGTTGGGCTGTGAATCATCGGACTCGGCCGCGTCGTCTTCACTCTCTGGGGTTTGCGTTTCGCTGGGCGGTGCGAAGGCGACATCGACGCGGTGGCAGGTGAGCCGCGAGCCGGGGCGGGTGATGACGACGCTGGCGAGGGCGCGCATGGACTGTGCGTAGACCTCACCGTCGGTATCGAGGCCGAGCGTGATGGCGAGCGACTCGGTGCTGATGGCGAACTGCTCGTCGGGCGCGTCGCCCTGGGCGCGGACGGTAACGTCGCCGGTGGCCTGGATCTGCGTCGGGTCGTTTTTGATGCCGGCCTCGGGGTCGGGCCGCATGAACGCGATGGCGAGCTGCTCGCCCGCGAGGTCGAAGTCGGGGTGGTCGGCGGTGACAGTGCCGACGAAGGTCGCGGAGCGGATGCCGGCGATCTGGGATTGGCCGGAGATGCCGCGGTCGTCGGCCGGGTCGGTTGGGGCGTCGGGTTCTTTGAGGAAGAGTTCGAGGTCGACGCGGTCGGTCCAGGCGAGGGTGAGTTGTTTGCCGTCGTCGTCGGGGTTTTGGGTGAGTGTGCCCGGGCCGAGGATGGTGGCGGTGCCTTGGGCGATGTCGACGACGAGTTCGCCGCCGGTGAGTGTGCCGGCGTCGGTGGAGATGATGGTGATCGGGCGTGCCTCGTTGCCTTGCGCGAAGACTTGTTGCGAGGCGAGGAGGTAGCGGAGGGAGGTGCCTTCGATGCGGTGGGTCTTGCCGTCGCGCATGGATTGTGCGTAGGCGTGTTCGCCCTGGAGCGCGATGGCGATGTCCTTGTCGTCGGCGAGTTCTTCGGGCTGTTCGTTGAGCGGCTCGAGGCGGAGCGCGCCGGTCCAGGTGATGGTGACGCCTTCGTGGGGCGCGGCGGTGTAGAGCGAGCGGTCGTGATTGGCCTGCGGGACCAGCGCGGGGTTGAACGGCGGGGGGAGGGGGGGCAGCGCGGTGTTGTCGGCTAGGGCGATGCGCATGCCGGGGATCGGTGGCGCGAGCGGCGCGAAGCCGGTGGTGTTGCCGGTGCTGTCCGGGTTCTCGGCAGGGCGGACGGGCTCGGGCTCGATGGCCTCCTGCCCCAGCGAGAAGCGGATGCTGAGCTCGTCGCCTTCGAGCAGCGCGCGGTCGGTGTCGCGGACGACGATGTCGTCGAAGAACGTCGCGAGGTAGTACTGGCTTGGGCCGGCGGGGGTCGCGGGCTCGTCGTCGCTGGTGTTGGTTTCGTCGGCCGAGTTATCTGTTTCTGGCTCGGTGTTCTCCGCCGCGTCACGCTTGGGCGCGTCGGGGTTGAACATCAGGTACCGGCCTTCGCGGACGACGAGCTGCTCGATGCGCTCGCGGGCGGTGTTGTACTTGAGCACGAGCCCGATGCCGTAGAAGTCGGCCTGCGCGGAGGTGACGTGGACCGGGGCGTTGCTGCGGACTTCGTTGGT
>JBITAC010000139.1:0-12815 GCA_044439905.1 Phycisphaerales bacterium JB063
ATCCAGTACGAGACCGTGACCGACGGCAACGGCAAGAGCTACGTCGCCCTGCCCCGCCTCGTGCCCGGCGACCTGTACTACATCGCCAACCCCGACAACTACTACCGCATCGCGCAGTAAGTCGGATCGGATCGACAATCAGTGACTCCACGAAACCCCCGCCCCAAGGCGGGGGTTTTTTATGATCCGGTTCCAGCAAGTCCACACGCCATTGCGGCGGCACCCGCTGCCGTTTGCGCGTCAAACCATTGACGCCCCGGACCCGGTCCGCGAAGATGGGGCTTCACCTTCTCGGGAGCCCAATGATGCGATTTGTTTCCCTCTTGGCAATGCTGTTGAGTCTTGCGTTCCCCTCGCTTGCGCAGGGGGAGGCGGCGGGGGTTGACGATCGGCCTTTCGCCTTGGAGCCGTTGCCGGTGAACGTGGAGGCATCGCGTCGGTTGGCGGGCCGAGTGCCCTTGGAGGCGGGGTGGTTCACACTGCCCGAGGTCGCGGCGCTGTTGGAGCGGGAGGTCGGCGTGACGGTGCGGTTTGACTGGGACGGGCTGGCGGGGGTCGAAGTGACGCCGGAGACGCGCGTCGAGTTTGCGGCCGGGGAGGCGGCTGGGGATCGGCTGCTGTCGATGATGTTACTCGAAGCAGCGCCGGATTCGGGCGAGAACTACCCGACGTACTTGTTGATGGATGGCACGGTGGTGGTGGGGACGACACAGTCGCTGGTGCGTCTTGCGCCGCAGGTGTTCTGGCCCGAGCGCGTGGAACAGGGCCGGCCGGTGACGGCGGAGGACCGTGTGTTCATGGAGTTGGGTCGGACGGTGACGGCAGACTTTGATCAAGTCGATTTAGTCCATACCCTTGACTACATCCGTGACACGACGGGCGTAAACATCGTCGTGAACTGGACGGTACTGGACAGTGTGGGGATTGCTCAAGACACGGCCGTCTCATGCAGAATGGTTCGTGTCAGTGCGCTGGAGTTGCTGGAGGCGGTGCTTGAGCAGGCGGGGGCGTCGGAGTTTGAGGACGAACGGCCCGGGTACACGCTGCTGGACAATGTGGTGTACATCTCGACGCGCGACGAGATTAAGGACCATACGACGGTTGAGTTGTACGACATCCGTGACCTGCTCGAAGCGTCTCTGGGCACGCAACTTGTGGCGGTGTACCAGGACGACGCGCTGGCGATGGAACTGCTCACGCTGCGGCAGAAGAACCTCATCGGGGCGTTCGAAGACCAGCACCGGATGGAATTGATCGACGAGTTGATCGAGTTGATCCGGGACGCGGTGGGTTCGGCCGACGAGTGGCTCGACGGCGACTCGTCGATCCGCGAACTCAACGGCAACTTCATCATCAAGACGACATGGCACAACCACCGCGCGATCGTGGAGTTGCTGGATCGGCTGCGTGCGGGGCAGAATGCGGAGCACCTCGCGTTTGTCCGCGAGTTGGAGTGTGTGCGTTTGTTGCGACGGGCCGAGGCCCATCGCGCGGCGGGGGAGTACGCCGAGGCGTTAGCGCTGGTGGAAGATGCGTTGTCGGTGGACCCGCTGCACGAGACGGCCCGGGGGCTGCGGCTGGTGCTGGAGGAGACGATCGGGCGTCGCGGGGAGTAGGGGCGGGTGCTGTAGGGTGGGTGGAGCGAGTCTGCGAGCGATACCCACCGGGCGCTGACAAGCCGATTCGTTTCATCGCGGCGGGTATCCGTCGCGGACGCCTTCCACCCACCCAACATCGGGTGGCAGACAGGAATGCTTACCCCACAGTGAGACCCCGTCCACCCAGCCGACGCTTGATACGCTTGCGCGGGCCGCTTCGTGTCGCCCGCTCAACGGTGTGCGTCCGCATCGGCTAGGATAGTGGGCTCGATTTTCCTCTATCACAAAGCTAAAAACCATGACCACCGCCCCCCGTGTGACGATCGATACGCTTGAAGCCGCCCAGCACATCGCGGGTGTCTATGCCGTGCAGAACCTCCAGCTTGGCACGACCAAGGCGGGTAAGCCGTTCCTCAAGATGCTGATCGCGGACAAGACCGGCCGCACGCCCGGGCGGATGTGGTCGACGACCGAGGAGCAGTTCCGCTCGCTGCCCACCGACGGGTTTGTGTACCTCGAAGGCCAGACCCAGCCGTACCAGGGCGAGATGCAGATCATCGTGCACCAGATCCGTGAGCACGTGCCCACCGAGCGCGAGCTGATGGAGCTGCTGCCCGCGACGGCGCATGATGTCGATGAGATGTTTGGCGATGTGCTTCGGCTGCTGCAGTCGATCCAGCACCCGGCGCTGAAGTGCCTGGTCGATCGTTACCTCGAAGACGGCGAGCTGATGCAGCGGTTCTGCCAGGCCCCGGCCGCGCAGACGCTGCACCACGCCTACCTCGGCGGGCTGCTCGAACACACGCTGTCGCTCATGACGCTGGCGGACAAGATGGTCGAGCACTACCCGCACCTGTCGCGCGATATCGTGCTGATGGGGCTGTTCCTGCACGACTTGGGCAAGTGCCACGAGCTGACGTGGATGGAGGGCTTTGGCTACTCGACCGACGGGCAGCTGGTGGGCCACATCGGACGCGGCGCGGTGCTGCTCAACGAGAAGTGCAAGGCGTGCGAGGACCCCGAGCTGGGTGACGCGGCGGTGGTGATCCCGGCCGAGCTGCGCATGGTGCTCGAGCACATTATCTTCAGCCACCACGGCGTGCCGGAGTATGGCGCGCTCAAGCTGCCCGCAACGCCCGAGGCGATCTTTATCTCGAATCTCGACAACCTGGACGCGAAGATGAACATGGCACTCGACGCCGCGGGCCGAGACAAGCAGGGCAAGGGCGATCTGGGCGGCGACTTTACCGAGAAGATCTGGGCGCTGGGGACCCGGCTGTATCGGCCCGACCCGTCTCGGCTTGAGGCGTGAGTTTCGGGTGAGACGCCGTGGGGCGCACGGTTTTTCTTGACGCAGCATCACGCTGGCTTATGATGGTTCTGCTTCTTCGGGGTGGATGGATCGTGGCGGCTTGCTGCGGTCGATGGCTCCCCTGATGCGCCGCGATGTTGCCGTGCGCCCCGCCCCGACGCGTCCCGCGTCAAGTTGGAAGGAAGGAAATCATGCGTCGTCTTGGTCTGTTTGCCGGTGCCGGCCTGCTGTGTGTCCCCGCGTTGTCGGCTGGGGCGATCGATGTCATCATCGACTACTCGTACGACCTCAACGGCTTCTTCGATGTAGGCACGGCCGACGGCCAGGCCGCCCGCGCGACACTCGAGACGGTCGCGAGCGACTTCTCGTCGCTGCTCACCGATAGCTTCTCAGCGATCCAGACCCCGCCCGATTTCGTCAACGACCTGGGCGGCGGGCAGGCGGTCTATTCCTGGGAGTGGGAGGCGACCTTCTCGCACCCCGGGTTGGCGGGCAACGGCAACGTGACGTTGAGCAACCCGACGATCGGCGCGAATCAGTTCATCGTCTACGCCGGGGGCGAATCGCTCAGCGGCAATACACTCGGGCAGGGCGGTCCCGGCGGGTTCTCGTGGTCCGCGGGCGGGTCGTTCTACCCCTCGGACCAGGCCGAGATCGATGCGATCACCGATTCGTTTGCGTCGGCGGTCGGGGCCCGCGGCGAGTCCTCGGGCTTCGCGAGCTGGGGCGGGGCGATCACGTTCGATACCGACCCGGGCACGAACTGGCACTTCGGGCTGGATGCGCCTTCGTCGGGTGAGAGCGACTTCTACTCGGTCGCGGTGCACGAGCTGGCGCACGTCCTCGGGCTTGGCACGTCGGACGAATGGAACAGCTACATCAACGGCTCGGGCCGATGGGACGGGTCGAATGCGGTCGGGGAGTATGGCGGCACGGTCCCGCTTGACCCGCCCGACGGGGCGCACTGGGCGGAGGGTACGATGAGCAGCGTGTTCGGCAACGGCCCGTCGCAGGAGGCCGCGATGGACCCGAGCATCACCACCGGCACCCGCAAGCTGTTCACCGACCTCGACGTCGCCGCGCTCGATGACATCGGCTGGTCGATCGATTACAGCTTCCGCTTCCTCGACGACAGCGACACGCCCGACCTCAACGGTGACGGCTTTGTCGGCGCGGCGGACCTCGACATCCTGCTCGCCAACTGGGGCGGCTCGGCCGGCTCACCGCTGACCGGCGACGCCAACGGCGACGGCACGGTCAACGAAGACGACCTGAATATCGTGATCGCCGCGTGGGGTGAGGGCACCGCGCCAAGCGTGATCCCCGAGCCCGGGTCGCTGGCGCTGCTCGCGGTGGGTGGGTGGATGCTCGTGCGTCGTCGACGGCGTGAGTAGGTCGGCCTGACCTCGATCGACGCGAGAGGCACGAAGCACCAATGACTCGCTGGGCGCCGCACGGCCTGTCCGTGGTGGGGCGTTATGCCGACGCGCGCCACGCGGACCAGTACGCGCCGATCCGGTTGAGGAAGGCCTGAGGCGTCTCGGCCAGCGCGAATTGCCGGGCCTTGGCGAGCGATGCCTCGGCGTCGGCGTAGTCGGGTGCCGCCGCCTCCTGGAGCATCGCCGTCAGATCGGTGAGCGACTTGTCCTGCCCGGCGGCTTCGATGAGCTGGGCGTTTGTCACGTGGTCGTGGAGCGGTTTGGCGGCTGCGCTGAGGATCACCCGCTGGGGCTTGATCATGGCGGGACAGCACTTACCCACCAGTGTGAGCGCGTCGCAGAGCAGCGCGACAGGCGGGTGCGCTGCGGCGAGCTGGCCGGGGTCTTGCTCGGCCTTGCGTGCGGCGTTGCGCGCCGCGCGGTAGCAGGCCGACAGCCCCGGCGGCGGGGGCTCGGGCGGGTCGGTCTCGGCCTCGGGCCAGAGCCCGACGTGGCCACGCAGCTCCGCAAGCTCCGCGACCAGGCGGTAGACCATCGGGTCAAACCGCTGCCCACGGGTCCGCAGCGCGACCTTGCTCGGGGTGTGCTCGGCGAGCTGCTTACGCAGCTTTTTCAGCGCGGGGTCGGCGGTGTCCAGCCCGGCCTTCCTGACCAGCTTGTCGAGGCGGGTACTCAAACGCTGGCAGAGCCGCGCCTGCCGTAACGTCTTGCCGATCGCATTGAAACGCTTGCGGTCCCGGCGGAGGATGTCGCGGGGCAGGGCGTTGCCCGCCAGCTCGAGCGCGGCCCGCCCGCGGTCGAGGGCTTGTACCGCCTGGGCCGCGTTGTCGCGTTTGGTCTCGCGGGACAGGGCCTGGATCGCCGACTCCAGCTCCGCGCAGACCAGCCGTCGGCTGCCGGCGGTGACGGATTCTTTGCGTTTAAAGCTGCTCATGGGGGAGCCAATGATAGCGTCGGCGACCAACGCCCCCGCAGGAATTTACGCCGCTCATATCGCACACGCGAGAAACGCCGGGCCGAGGGTGGGGGGCTACACCGTCTCGAAGCGGCCCGCGTCGCGGTTCTTGCGGACGTGCCCCGCCTCGAAGACCCGGCCGTTCATCGCGATGTACACGCCCGGGCCCAGCGTCTGCATCACGCCCCACGCGAAGCCGAGGTTGAACACCGCGTCGGTCTGCGCCATGCGTGCGGGCTGCATCGCGCCGGTGAGGACGACGGTCTTGCCCGCGGAGGTGGCGGCGCGATCGATCGCGGCGGCGGTCTTGGCCATGGTGTCTGTGCCGTGCGTGATCAGGATCCGCCGCGCGGCGCTCTGCTCAACTGCACCCCGGATGGTCGCGCGGTCGTCGTCGGTGAGTTCGAGCGAGTCTTTAGACATCAGCCGACGCAGCGTGTGCTCGGTCTCGACGCCCGCCTGGCCCAGGACAAACTCCACGGCCGGGTCGCCGATCTGGAACTCGGAGAGCGCATCGAAGTAGACCTTGTCGATGGTGCCGCCGGTGGTGAGGATTTCGATCATGCTTTGTCTTTCAGTCGTTCGCGTTCGAGTTGTTTCTGGAACATCGCGCGGTAGGCGCCGTAGCTCATGAGTGCCATCAGCGGGACCGCGAGCGCGCCGAAGCCGGGCGTGAGCTGGAACCAGACGAGGATGAAGAAGATGACGCGCAGCCCCCACCGGACGGGGATCGTCCGTGTCATGGCGGTGTACCGGCGCAGCGGCGCGACGAGCTTGATGCGGTAGAGCATAACGCCGGGGATCAGGCCGACGATGGGGATGAGACTGAGAAGGCCTGAGCCGAGGAGGACGATGGCGAGTCGGCCGTCGAGTGTGGCGATGTAGCGTTTTTCGTCCTCGGGGTTTTTGAAAAGTTCGTAGGCGCAGGCGGGGCAGGTCTGCCGGGTTTTGCGGGGCTTGAGGTACGTGGCGCAGGAGGGGCAGCGCTGCTTCTGCGTGAGCAGGACGGGCTGGAGGGCGGGGTTGTCTGCGGGCTCGGTGGTGGATTGGCCTAGCCAGTTGAGCGCGTGGATGGCGGGGTTGGGTGTCGCGCAGTGCGGGCATTGGACGGCGCAGCGGTACATCGTTTCGCCGCAGCGGGTGCAGGGGGTTTTGGATTGTTCTTCCTTGCGTCGGGCCTGGAGCTGGAGCAGCCAGAGGAAGATGAGCAGCGTCGCGGTGATGCCGAGCATCACGAACGGGAAGAGGAAGAGTAGCAGTGTGCCCAAGAGCGCCCAGAGGTCCTCGGCCCAGCTCAGCAGCCCGACGATCATGGTGTCGTCGTCGGGGTCGGCCTCGATGAAGAGCGCGAGCAGTCGGCCGCGGGCGACGCTGGCGAACCAGACCCCGCCCGCGGCGAGCCCGCCCGAGAGGTAGCCGACCGCCGAGTCGCCCAGCCCCGCGTGGACGGGCTCGAACGCGGCGGCGACCTGCTTGAGCAGCGCGGCGTCTTCGGCGCTGAGCACGCCCGCGACGGTGAGGGTGCTGACAAAGGCGGAGCCGGCCTTGAGGTAGCCGTCGACCTCGTTGAGCAGCTCGCGTGCCTCGGCGGACTTGGTCGCAATGACCTCGAGCGCGGCGAGGATACCCAGCACGATGAGCGTGATGTCGTGGGTGAACCAGGTCGGGGCGTCGGTGACACGCTGGACCAGGCCCAGGTCGTTGATCCACGCCACCTCGGGCCCCCAGCGGAGCGTCGCGGCGACGGCGAAGGCGGAGACGAACGCGCGGGAGGAGAACATCCCGATCGATCCCATGCCGGTGAGGACGGAGCTGAGTGAGGCGCTGGCCATAGGCATAGGTTACCGGGGGTTGTGGGGCGTGAGGTGCGGTGATCCGTGATCCGTGCGGGTGTGTGGAAGGACGGCCCGGGCGGTTTTGCGTTTCTATCGGACCGCGTTTGGCGTATCGCCGGGACGGTACGGGTTTCCCGATACAAGCACGATGCAAACGAATCCAGATAGGCCGGCCGAGGTGTTGGATCGCAAGGGCTCGCGGTGGGGCGGCGCGCTGCCGGGCGTGCTGCTGGTCGGGGCGATGCTCGTGGCGGTCGGCGTGTTCTTTGCGCTGAGCTTCTATGCGCACCCGCAGACGGACGACTTTTGCGAGGCGACGGATGTCCGCGACATGGGCGTGGTGGCGACGATCACACACCGCTACGCGACGTGGACCGGGCGGTACTTCTACATCCTGGTCGAGGCGAACACGGTCAACCACCTGGACCTGACGACGCAGTTCTGGCTGGTGGGCGTTGTGACACTTACGCTGGTCTGGCTGTCGGTGTGGGCGCTGGTGTCGAGCATCGCACGCGGGACGCTGCCGCGCTGGCAGACGGCGGGGCTGGCGCTCGGGCTGATGGCGCTTTACCTGGTGCTGCTGCCCAAGCCGGCCCACGCGTTCTACTGGCTGACGGGCGCGGCGACGAACCAGCTCGCGCTGGTGACACTGCTGCTTGCGTTTGCGCTGCTGCTGCGCGACCCGGCGAAGATGGGGCGGGTGAAACGGATCGCTTCGATGGTCGGCGCGGCGCTGTGTGTCGCGGCCTCGGTCGGCTCGTACGACACGACGATGCTGATGCTGCTGGGGCTCTTGATGGTGGGGTCGGCGGTGGCGCTCATTGCACGCGATGCGCGGCGGGTGCCCTGGCTGGTCGCGCTGGGCGCGGGGCTGGCGAGCGCGGTCGTGGTGCTGGCGGCGCCGGGCAACGGCGTACGCGAGGAGCTGTTTGAGAAGGCCCCGCTGTGGCAGGCGATCGACTACTCGATTACGAACTCGCTCAAGTGGCTCGTGCCTTACCTGCTGAGCCCGGCGGTGCTGGTGGCGTCGCTGGTGTTTTTGCCGGCGGGGTGGGCGCTGAGTCGGCCGCTGCGCGCGATGGCGGGGGGGCGGCCGGGCTGGATGCTCGGGTTCATCCCGTTGTGGGGTCTGATGATTGTGTGCGCGTGGTTGCCGGCGCAGTACGTGATGCAGGGCAACCCGCCGCCACGGACGCTGAACCCGGTGAGCATGTTTGTGTTGGTGGGTGTGTTCGCGTCGATCGTGATCGTGCTGGCGCAGCGAGGGGAGACGGCGGGTAAGGCGTTTGCGCTGCCGCGCGGGCTGGTGAAGGCGGGGCAGGTGGCGCTGGCGCTGGTGCTGATGACGCAGGGCAACGCGAACACGGCGCTGCTGCAGCTCAAGGGCGAGGCGGGGGCGTACGACCGCGCGATGCAGGCGCGGTACACGGCGATCCGTGAGGCCAAGTCGCGTGGGCTGACGCAGGTGGTGGTGCCGCACAGCCCCGCGCTGCCGACGATGCTGATCCACAAAGAACTGACGACCGACCGGGACGCGTACCCGAATTGGGCGGCGGCGCGGTATTGGGAGCTGGAGTCGATCGTGCTTGAGCCGGGCGCGGGTGTCCGCGTCGTGGCGACTGAGTCGGGGGCGGGTGTGCCGGATTAGTTGAACGGCACGTCGATGCTGAAGCTGAAGAACTCGGTCTCGTCGCCGTCCTGCCGGGTGAGGGGGACGGCGAAGTCGAGCGCGACGGGGGCCTGCCCGAAGAACGGGATGATGAAGCGGAAGCCCGTGCCCACGGAGACACGCCACTCGTCGAAGCCGAAGTCTTCCTGGACGGTGCCCTGGTCGGTGAAGATCGCCCAGCGGACGGTCTCCTGGTAGAGCGGGACCTCGTACTCAAGGCGGGTGATGAAGCGGAAGCGTCCGCCCACGGGGTCGTCGCCGAGGGTCAGGGTGTCCATGCGGACGCCGCGTGGGCCCACGCCGCGGTGGTCGAAGCCGCGGAAGTTTCGGCCGCCCGCGTAGAAGCGTTCGAACAGCGGGATCTGGTCGTTGTCCTCGAAGATGTAGCCCATCTGGGCACTGAAGCTGAGGATGCTCTTGCGTCCGAGGAAGTCTTCGTCGAGGGTCCAGAACTGGTTGTACGCGGCGTTGACTTTGGTGAAGTCGTAGTCGCCGCCCAGCGCGCCGTACTGGTCGAGGTTGATGACGAGTCGGCTGCCCCGGCTTGGCTGGACGTTGGAGTCCGTGGTCGAGCGGGTGAGCGAGATGCCCACGGCCGAGAGCGTGCTGTCGCCTTCGACGGCGAAGACGTCGACGGGTGCGTCGTCTTCGATCCGGTCGATGTCGATCTGCTCGAAGCGGAGGTTGAGCGAGCCGGTCCACACATCGCCCAGCCGGCGCCCGAGCCCGAGCCGGACGCCCGAGCGTCCCTCGTCGAACTTCTCGCGGACGCTTTGGGAGAAGCGTGCGTTGAAGCTGAAGAAGTAGTCGGACTCGAAGAGGTAGGGCTCGCGGAAGCCGATTTCGTAGAGACTGTTTTCGTTGCCAGGCGCGAGGGTGAGGTTAAAGGTCTGTCCGCCGCCGAGGAACGCCTTGTTGCCGAAGAACTCGTCCCAGCTTTCGGGCCAGTCGGTGATGTCGAAGTTGCGTTGGGTGACGGAGATGCCGCCGTTGACGCCGAGGTCGGAGTTGACGCCGACGAAGAAGTTGAACGAGCCGGTGTTGCGTTCGTTGATCTCGATGAGGACGTCGCGGACGGGGTCGGTCGGGTCGCCCAGGAGGGTGACGGTCCCGGCGGTGAAGAGGGTGCTCTCGCGGACCAGTTGGCGGGTGAGCTGCAGCCCGGCGTAGTCGATGGGCCGGCCCGGCTCGATGCCGTTGATGCGGTGCAGGACCTCTTCGATCTTCGTACGCGAGTTGCCGATGACCGTGATGCCCCCGGCGTAGGTCGGGCCGCTGCCCTCGTCGATCAGGATCTCGACATCGACCCGCGCGTTGTCCCGGTCAAACACCCGCCGGATATCGACGTTGACGTTGATGTAGCCCAGCCGGCCGTACCACACCCGGATGGACTCCTCGGTGTCGGCGATGCGCTGGTCGCTGAACACCCCGCCACGCTGCACCGCCGCGAGGATCTCGATCTGCCGGGGCTGGAACAGCTGCCGGTCGGTCGGCTGACCCTCCCGCGCAAAGCGGACCGCCACGTCGTTCACAATGTAGCGTGGGCCTTCCTTGATCTGGAACGTCACGATCGCGTCACGCATGTTCGGCGACAGCGCGATGGTTCGGCCGACGTCCGCCTCAAGATAGCCCGCGTTCTGGTAGTACCGCCGAATCGCCGCGGCGTCGAAGTCCAGCAGCGAGCGGTTCAGGTGGCCCGGGAAAAACAGGACGTACGCCTCTTCGCTCTGGATCCGGTCCGCCAGGGCCTCGTCGCGGAAGACCTCGTTGCCCTCGAAGCGGATCTCGAGGATCCGCACCTTTGGGCCCTCGACGATGCGGTACACCAGCTCACGCCGGTCGGCCAAGGCCTCCTCGTCGATGCTCACGCTCGTGGCGAAGTAGCCCTTGTCCTCGTAGGCCTGCTCGATCGCGCGGGCCCCGCGTTCGATGAGCGACTGGTCGATCGGGTCGCCGCTGCGGAGCACAACACGGGTCAGGAGCTGGCTGGTCTGGAACGCTTTGTTGCCACTGAAGCTGATGCCTGCCAGCGCGGGCTCTTCGTTGACCCGGAAGATCACGGTCAGCGTGCCGTCGCCGTTGTCCCGCACCGCCGACTCGATGGGCGGGCCAAACCGCCCGAGCATCTCGAGTCGGCGGATGTCGGCGCTGATGGTTTGGCCGTCGTACGGCTGGCCGGAGGTGGTGCGTAGTGCATTGCGCACGAGCTCCTCGGGGACGTCGGAGAGCCCCTCGATCCGGACCTCGGCGATGAGCCGGCCCTCGGGGTCGAAACCCTGCGCCAACGCAGAGCCCGCGCCGACAATCAGCCAGAACGCAGCGAGCAGGGCGATGAATCGAATCCTAACGAGTCCGGGCAAGGGGCAGCTCCACGGGCGGTATCGACGCTGGCGGAGTTTACCCCAAATACCACGCGCGGGAGGGCGCGGGCACCCACCCACCCAACCCAAGGGCTTGCCCGGGTTGGGCGGGGGCCCTACACTGGACCGCCCGATTCTTCGGTGGATAGCGAGCCAGGGATGGCCGCGCAAGGATGCGCCCGCCCCAGGCGAACCGCCATCGACGCGCACCGCGAACCGCACCCGAACCGGCCGGCCAACGCAACGCCGACCGGCCTCTGACCTGCACCCCCGACCCCGCCCGACCCTAGGGATACCGATGACCATGACCCGAGCCGACGCCGCCGAACCCGACGCCGACCTTGCCAAGGGCAAACGCCCCTCCGACCAGCTCGGCCCGGACAAACTCAAATCCATGCTGTACGACATGATGCTCATCCGACGCTTCGAGGAGCGCACGATGCAGTCCTACATGCAGCAGCAGATCGGCGGGTTCTGCCACATCTACATCGGACAGGAGGCCGTCGCCGTCGGATCCATCGGCGCCCTCAAAGACGACGACCCCATCGTCGGCGCCTACCGCGACCACGGCTTCGCCCTCGCACGCGGCATGCACCCCAACTACTGCATGGCCGAGATGTACGGCAAAGTCACCGGCTGCGCCAAGGGCAAGGGCGGCTCGATGCACATGTTCGATAAAGACCGCCATATGTACGGCGGGCACGCCATCGTCGGCGGGCAATGCCCCCTCGGGGCCGGCCTCGCCTTCGCGTCGCAGTACGAAGAAAAAGACAACGTCACCCTCTGCTACCTCGGCGACGGGGCCCTCAACCAGGGCGGCTTCTTCGAGGCCATGAACCTCGCCGCCATCTGGAACCTCCCCGTCATCTTCGTCCTCGAGAATAACAGCTACTCGATGGGCACCCACATCAACCGCGGCACCGCCATGGCGACCGACCTCGCTGCCAGGGCCGAGGCCTTCGGCATGCGCTACGCCGAGTGCGACGGCCTCGACGTGCTCGACGTCTACGACACCTTCGCCGAGCAGGTCGCCATGACCCGCAACGCCAAAAACCCGCAGTGGGAACGCGGCAACTGGGACAAGATCAGCTACAGCCGAGAGGGCAGCACGCCTGGCCCCGCGTTCATCAACGTCAAGACCTACCGCTATCAGGGCCACTCCATGAGCGACCCGCAGAAGTACCGCAGCAAAGACGAGGTCGGCGAGTACAAAGACCGTGACCCCATCAGCGAGCTGGTCCGACACCTGATCGACAACGACATGGCCACCCAGGACGACTGCGACGCGATGGACAAGAAGGCCAAGCAGGTCAGCCAGGACTCGGTGACTTTCGCCAAAGAATCGCCCGAGATGCCGGTGGAAGAGATGTTTACCGATGTCTACGCCAACCCGTTTGGCCCCTACAAAAAGGGCGGCATGCCCAACATCGTCACCAACGGGAACAGCGGTGAGTAAGCATCCTGCCGTACTACTGCTCGCGCTTGTCGCGCTTGCGATGGGCTGCTGGCTCCTCCCCGGCTGCGACGACGGTGGGGGGGTGACCGACGCGACCGACGCCGGGCTCACCGCGCAGGAAGGCGAGATCGCCTCGGCCGTGCAAGCCATGCTGGCCCGCGAGGGCAACGCGATGGTGCGCATCACCGACG
>JBITAC010000140.1:0-5405 GCA_044439905.1 Phycisphaerales bacterium JB063
TTGGTATACCGGCGAACCCCGAGGGCGGTTTTGTCGAGTCCGAAATCGAGATGGTGCGAGACAGCGACCTGTGGAAGATTTTGTTTGCGATTGAATCTCTGCCACAGGTGTTGCCGCTGTGGTACTGCGGCAAGGAAGTCCGGACGGAAACCCCGTATGGCGAGCCGATCAAGTGGGCCTCGTCGGGCGACGTTTCGAGTGCGATTCGGCAGTTGCCTGAGTCGCACAGTTGGAACCTCGCAGTTGCCGCGCTGTTGGACACGCTGAGTCCGAAGCACACGATCTACCTCTACTGGCACTAACCCCCAACCGCCGCGACGCGGCAGGAGAGTGATATGACCTTGATAAGCGAATCAATGGATGGGAAGCGCATCGGCTACAAGGGCAACGTCTTTGTTCAGGTGCCCGACGGCATGACAATCAGCCATGCCGAGAACCTGTTGGCTGCGGATGGCGTCCCCGCCCCCCTCCCAGACAAACTGCGGGAGGCGGCGGAGCGGTTGGGCAACTGTCTGGACCACGGCGTTCGGCCGATTGAGGGGCAGGGCCGCGCCGACCTCCGCACCATCCTCGACCACCTACAGGAGAGCAGCGATGACTGAGCAGAGCAAAGAACTGCGGCTGGCCATCAATGAGGCAAACCGCGCGATTGCCGAAGTGGCGACGCGAGAAGGTAGGGGCGTCTCGCTTGATTCAATGGTGTCGCTCCGTATGCAGGTTCTGGCGAAGCTGAGCGGTGTGGCTGACCGTTCATCCCAAGCCGACGCCGCCCTCGCCCAAGCCCGCGAGGAGATCGCCGCGAAGGACAGGGAGATCGAGCGGATGCGGTCCGTCGCAAACGAATGCAAGCGGGTGTCGAGGCGGAATCGCAACAAGGCGAAAAAGCGGCACCAAGCCGTTGTGGAGCGCGACGCCCGCATCGCGGAGCTACAGAACGATTTAGACGACGAGCGCGGGTGGAACAGGCGTCGCAAAGCTGTGTGGGACCGAATCGGCGTCGCGCTAGAACCCATTCGCAAGAAACGGTCGACAGGCGAGCCATCGCGGAATGATGCTGATGAGGTTGAGGCCATCTGCGCCCGCATCGCGGAGCTGGAAGCAGCCCGCCGAGACGCCTCGGTCGCCCACGGGCAGTCGCTCATCACCATCGCGGCGTTGGGGGCCGAACTGTCCCGTACCAAAGAAACATGGGACTGGACCGGCATCACGATTCAAGGCGAAGGGATGTCGCGCCACTTCACCGACCCGCACGGCCAGCGGTGGGAGCCCGTGGCGATGCACTACGACGGCGAGCATCCCGATCATGGCCCGTGTGGATGCGACGCTTGTTTGCGAGAGCGCATCGCGGAGTTGGAGGCGGTGGTGGAGAAGTTGGCTCGCACGCTCTCTGCCGCGCGTTCGGACATCGTTCAGACCGTTCGCTCGAATCAATGTAACCTCACGGGCGAGGACATCATCACCCCGGAGGACCGCGCCTTGCCCGAGCGGATTGGGCGCACCGCCATTCATCAGCGAGGAATCGACGAGTCGCTGGCCATTGTCAAGCGGATTGATGCCGACCTTACAGCCGCCCGCGCCGCCCAGCGGAAGGAGGGGGAGTGATGGTGCATATCCACTTCACGCGCACGCATGACATGGGCATCCGTCGAGGCCAGTGTCCCGACTGCAATCGCTTCTCGTTCTTCTTGTGGTTCTACCAAAACTGGTACGGGCCGGATGAGACCTGCTTGCGTTGCGGCCGACGGTGGGAGGACGGCGAGTGGTGCTCTCTGCCGTTCTGTCGCACCGCCCGGCAAGACAGCATTGACGCCGCGAAGGCCCGTTGGCGTCGCGGGATCGAACACACCCCCAAAGAACCCAAAAATGACTGACATCAACAAACAACTGGCGGAGGCGATGGGGTGGAAGGAGATCGGGGAAGGGTTCTGGAGGCGACCCGACGGCGGCCTGTCCCACTGGACCGACCCCGACCTTGAGTTCTCCACCTCCGACGACGCCTTCCGCCAACACGTCCTGCCCGAGTTGGAGCGGCGGGGGCTGCTTGACCGCTGGGCTGCGCACCTCAGACATCGCCTGCATGTCCAGCACCCCAATCGGTCGCGTACCACGATGGTTGCCACCGCCTCCCCCATGGTCAAGTGCGAGGCCGCGCTGGCGGTGATGGGGGGTGGGGCGGGATGAAAACCATTATCGCGGGCAGCCGAGACATCACTGACTTCACGCTGGTTTCGCAAGTAATCGACGCCAGCAAGTTTGACATCACCGGGGTGGTTTGTGGCGAGGCCCGGGGCGTAGACGCTCTCGGCAAGCGATGGGCCAACAATCGAAGCATTCCGGTCTATAGCTTCCCGGCCGACTGGAGGCAGTACGGCAAGGCGGCTGGGCCGATGCGTAACCGGGAGATGGCAGCGGTCGCCAGCGCACTCATTGTTATTCGATACCCCGACTCTCGCGGGTCCGCCGACATGCTTCGGCAAGCCAAGCACTACGGCCTGCGAGTACATGACCACATCGTAAGCAAGGACGCAACATGACAAAAGATTGGTTCAGTTACGAAAAAGAGGACGCCGCAGAAGATCCGTGGCGTGGCCAGTACAACGGAGAATCCTGCGAGCAATGCGGACGAGACCGCGTGCTGAGATGCAAAAACGGCAAGCGTGTGTGTGAGAAATGCTGCTGGTGCCCAGAGGACGAGGAGTACATCGATCAAATTCGAGAATAGCAAGGACGCACAATGAAATACATGACCGCACAAGAGGTCGCCGACTACTACGGCATCCATCGAACCACCGTCTACCGATGGGAGGCGGCGGGCAAGATCCCCAAGCGGGCCAAGACACCGCACGGCGGGCCGCGATGGCTTGAGAGCGAGATCAAGCGAGAGCCCGCGCGCCGGTCGGCTTGATACTTATTTTGTTGCAAACCGTGCATTTTGTAGCAACTCCCCCGATTCTTGACACTTCGCGTTGTGAATCGCGTATATAGCATTAGGAATGTCTCGCGGGTTCTTTTCAGGACACCGCGATGTTCCACGCACTCAACAACTTGGTCGCTGGCAAGCCCGGTGACATTCCCGCCCGCGACGGTCTCGGCTGTCGCGCGGTGATTCGCCCGCGAGGGCATACGCACGTGGGTCTCCCTGCCCCCCTGACATCGGAGACATCTGGCCCGGCATTTTTGCGTCTGATGAAGCCCGCCACCGGCGAGCAGAAACGCGGTACGCCGCGTCACGCGGAGTCGCCCCAGCCGGGGAATAACTGGCGACCTAGGGGGGGCACTTTTTCATCTTTCCCCCGTCAGGACCGGAAACATCCAGTCGCGGCGGAACACGAAGCCCCCGTGTCTAAGACGCGGGCCACCCCGGCGATCCGTTGCCGGCAGAACCAGACCGTCTCCGCCCATCGGGCGGCGGCGGTTTTTGTATCGACCCGTTCACTTCGGCTCGGGCTGGCCCGGGTTAAGAAAACGCTACGGAGGACTGCCCATGTCTAAGCACACGTTCGGCACCCTCACCGTCAAGCTGGATCGGTCCTACATCGACGTGCTGCTCGAATCCCTCGACCGCATGGAGGATTGCTGCATCCCCATCGACGGCTACCACGACGCGGAGGCCGACTTGCGGGCCGCGATCGTCTCTGCCCTGACCATTGAAACGGAGACCACCCCATGAAGTCCCGAATCACCCAACTCATCGCCAAGCCCATCGCCATCGGCCTGAGCGCCGTCGCGGGGGGGCTGGGCGCGACTGGCGACGACACCACCGACCTCGCGTGGGCGCTTGCCGCTGCCGTGGTCGCGATCGGTGCGTGGCTGCTGGACCTGCTCATCCACAAGGCCGAGACCGGCGGCGTGACGAAACCGGCGGGTGGTGGGAAGTGACATACGCACCGCGCAACAACCCGCTACTCGCGATACTCGCGATGCTCGCGCTTCTCGCGGTCGCCACTGCTCTCTCCGGCTGCGCCCAAACCCCCACCGCCCGCTGGGTCCAGGCCCGCGAGACTGTCACGACCACACAGGACGTGACCGTTGACCTGTACGGCACTGGGGCGATCGACGACGCTGACCTCAAGGCCGTCGCCCCGTGGATCATCGCGGCCCGGACCGAAGTCAACACCGCCTACGCCTACCTGCCCGACGGCGGGCCGACCTACGACAAGCTGCTGCTGCGGGTCGCGGACTACATCGCGATGGTGCGGGCCCGCTTGCAGGAGGCCAACCCGTGAGTGACGACGCCATGACCCCCGAACTGATCGCCGCGATGGCGGTGCTGGAACTGGCCCTGCGGATGGTCGCGGCGGCGAAGGACGACCCGACGCCCGAGCAGATTGAGCAGGTGCGGAGCCGAGCGGGCGCGAGTGACGCGCGGTTCGATGCGTTGCTGGCCAAGGTGGGGGGCGGCGATGAGTGACGAGCAGAAGTTTCGCACGATGGACTGGATCATCGGCCTCGGCATCACCGTGTCGCTGTCTCTCGCGGGCTGGTCCATGACGCAGGTCGTTGACCACGGCAACCGCATCGCCGTGATTGAGGACAGCCGCTTTACCGACGCCGACGCGCGGATGCTCAAAGACGAGATCGTGCAGTCGGTCCAGACGCCGCGATGGATTGAGGAGCGCTTCAACCTCATCGCCGAGCAGAACAAGGAGATCAGCCGCCAGTTGACTGAGATTCAGCGGCGGTTGCAGGTGCAGCCATGACCACACCCGCCAAACATCTCGACCCCTGGAAAATGACGCTTGCTAAATACATCGCCAGCAATCCCGACATTACCAGCACGCGCCCGGCGGTGCCTAAGCCGAGGTTTGTGGCTGACCACGGCGTGCTGCGGTCCAGTAATCGGATGAGCCGGGCTCAGGCGCGTGACTGTGACCAAACGCAGAACCGCCGCTGGGCGGAACACTGCGAATCGCTCCGGGACTGGGATCGCCGCCGCGAAGCGGGAGGTATCCCGGACGTAAAAGTTACCCGCAAGGCCAACCCCGATTCTTTGTGCGATGCCGCGAAGCTGCGGTCCATGCATCGGCGCGCGGTCTACGCCGCGGTGGGCAGGGGTGAGTCCGTCCCGGCTGCGGTGCTGGTTGATTACCCGTCACTTCTTGGGGAGGCCACGGCATGACCACCCACGAAGAAAAATTCGCCGCTGTTGGCCGCTCCCTCGACGAACTGTCGGCGCGTGAGGCGAAGCTGCGCGAGGCGATCGACGGCATCAGCCGCGACCTCGCCAACACCCGTGCCGCGTTCGACGCGCTACCCCTCCCCCCCGTGGACACCCCCGCACCCCTGCCCGAGACGCCGGGGAAGCTGCCCGTTCGCCGCATCACCTCCAAGCAGGTCAAGAACGCTTCGGCCAGCAACCTGGCCCTGGTCAACACCGACCACTACCCGATTCACATCACCGATGA
>JBITAC010000141.1:0-36748 GCA_044439905.1 Phycisphaerales bacterium JB063
CTGATCGAGGCCGACCCCGAACATGCCGAGGGCTACCGCGCTCGGGCCGAGTCCTACCTCGCGGAGCTTGATGCGCTGGATGCCTGGGTCCGTGAGCAGTTTGAGACGGTGCCCCAGCCCCAGCGGGTGATCATCACGAGCCACGACGCGTTCAACTACTTCGGCCAGGCGTACGGTGTCGAGGTGCACGGCGTTGTGGGTATCAGCACCGAGCAGCAGGCGGGCCCCGGTGATATCGCCCGGCTTGAAGCGATGGTACGCGACCGTGGTGTCCGCGCGGTGTTTATCGAAACCTCGGTCGTGCAGACGCTCAACACCCTGGTCGAGCAGATCGCCCAGGAGACCGGGGTTAGCATCGGCGGCTCGCTCTACAGCGACTCGCTGGGCAAGCCGGACACGGACGCGGGGACGTACATCGGGATGATCCGGCACAACACGACGACAATCGTCGAGGCATTGCGGTAGTCTGGCGTGACATGATGCTGAATGTCGAGACACAACCTGACCTGGGGAAGCAGCCGGTGATCGCGGCCGAGGGGCTGACGGTGGCTTACGACGCCCGGCCGGTGCTGCGTTCGGTGTCCTTCGCGGTGATGCCCGGCGAGATGATTGGCGTGATCGGCCCCAACGGTGCCGGCAAGAGCACGCTGCTCAAGTGTCTACTGGGCTTGATCCAGCCGGACTATGGCCGGGTACGGTTGTTCGGCGGGCCGGTGCGCAGCGAGCGTCGGCGCGTTGCGTATGTGCCGCAGACCGAGTCGGTGGATTGGGACTTCCCGGTGACGGTGTTTGACGTGGTCATGATGGGGCGTGCGCGGTCGGGCCCGCTGGGCTGGCCCGGCAAGGCGGACCGGCAGGCCGCCACGCGTGCGCTCGAGCAGGTGGGGATGTCCGCGTTCACCAAGCGTCACATCCGCCAGCTTTCGGGCGGCCAGCAACGCCGGGTGTTCCTGGCGCGGGCGCTGTGCCAGGAGGCCGAGTTGTTGCTGCTTGACGAGCCGTTTGCCGGGGTAGACGCGGCCTCGGAGCAGGCGATTTTTGCGTTGATTGATGATATCCGTGCGCTGGGTAAGACGGTGGTGGTGGTGAATCATGACCTGTCGATCCTTGAGCGTTTTGACCGGGTGCTGATGTTAAATCAGCGCGTGATTGCTTATGGCAAGCCCGGCGAGATGGTCAACGACGACAACCTGCGTGCGACGTACGGCGGGCGGCTGTCGCTGCTTGACCAGGCCGACGAGACGCTTCGGCGTCGGAGAATGAATCGTGACCCCCACCTTGATCGCACTACTCCAGATTAGCCCGGACCAGGCGCTCGAGCCCTGGACGCTGCGGTGGCTGACCCAGACGCTGTGCACCATGCTCGTCGGGCTGACCTGCGGGCTGCTTGGCTGCTTTGTGGTGTTGCGTCGGATGGCGCTCATCGGCGATGCGCTGTCGCATGCCGTGCTGCCCGGCGTGGTGCTGGCGTTCCTCTTCACCGGCGATACCCAGCCGATCCCGCTCCTCGTGGGGGCGACCGCCTCGGGCATCATCACCACCGTGCTGATCTCGCTGGTCGTCCGCACCAGCCGGACCAAGGAAGACTCGTCCATCGGCATCGTGTTTACCGCGATGTTTGCGGTCGGCATCGTCCTGCTCAGCGGGCTTGAATCATCGACGCACTTCGACCTGACCTGCTTCCTCTTCGGCGAGCCCATGGCGATCGGCCCGGGTGAGTTGTGGATGATGGGTATCATCTGCCCGGTCGTCATCGGCGCGATCGCCGTGATGTACCACCGCCTGAAACTGATCAGCTTTGACCCGACGGTGGCCGCGGCGATGGGGGTGTCGGTCGTGCTGACGCACTACCTGCTGATGGGGCTGCTGTCCGTGACCGTCGTCGCGGGGCTCAAGACGACCGGGGTCATCCTCGTGGTGGCGATGGTCATCACGCCCGCCAGCGCCGCGTACCAGCTCACCAATCGCTTCAACGTGATGCTCATCCTGTCGGCGGTGTTCGGGGCGCTCTCGGCCGGGGTGGGGATGTCGGTCGCCTTCGTCTTCAACTCGCCAACAGGGCCGGCGATGGTCCTTGTCGCGGGTGGGATCTTTGCGCTGTCTGTCCTCTTTAGCCCGAACCACGGCTGGGTGTTTGACCGGCTGCGTCGGCTGCGGTTGGCACGCCATGTCGCGGCGGAGGACGTGCTCAAAGCGCTCTACCGGTTAGGCCCACAGCCCGAAGGCGCGTGGGTCGAGCCCGTGGGCAGCGAGACGGGGCTCTCGCCTCGGTTGCTGCTTAAGACGATCGCACGCCTGCGCGACGAGGCGGTGGTTGCGTTCGAGGCGGGCAAGCTCGCGCTGACCGAGGCCGGCACACGCCACGCCCGAGAGCTTGTACGCTCGCACCGCCTGTGGGAGACGTATCTAGTGAACGAGGCGGGGCTCACGGCCGAGGAAGTTCACGACTCGGCCGAACGGCTGGAGCATGCCCACGAACTGAGCGATGCGCTCTTCAAGGCCCTGGGCGAGCCCGACCAGGACCCGCACGGCTCGGAGATCCCGCGTGCCGAGGACTCGTAATCACGGCACTCCCCCATTGAGCCCTACAAGCTGTAGCGATTTATCGAAACGCAGGCGATCTGCCTGTCGGATGCGTTTCGTGATGCCATGTCCGAACACGCTGGGGCGCCTCGGCGTAGACTAAAGGCATGAGCGAACTCGTTGCACAGATCATCGGGGTGACCAAGGTCTACCAGAAGAATAAGGCGGCGCCGCCCGTGCGTGCGCTGCGTGGGATCGACCTCGATGTGCCCAAGGGGCAGTACCTCTCGATCATGGGCCCGTCGGGCTCGGGCAAGTCGACACTGATGAACGTGATCGGTTGTCTGGATCGGCCGACCGAAGGGCAGTACCTGCTGGGTGGCACCGATGTTGCGTCGATGGAAGACACCGAGCTTTCCCGCGCGCGCGGCCGACACCTGGGCTTTGTGTTCCAGGCGTTCAACCTGATCCCGCAGTTGACGGTGCAGGAGAACGTTGCGGTACCGTTGTTTTATCAAGGCGTGCCCAAGGCCGAGCGTAATCGTCGTGCCGCCGCGGTGCTGGACCGGGTCGAGCTGAGCGAGCGGATGTCGCACCGGCCGGGACAGTTGTCGGGCGGGCAGATGCAGCGTGTCGCGATCGCGCGGGCCCTGGTGAATGAGCCGAGCATCCTGCTGGCCGACGAGCCGACGGGGAACCTCGATACCAAGACGGGCGACACGATTCTCGCGTTGTTTGATGAGTTGCACGAGCAGGGGCTGACGATTGTGATGGTGACGCACGATCCCGGGATGGCCGACCGCTGCGAGCGCGTGATTCGCCTGCGTGACGGCCTGATCGACGTCGATGAGCCCGGCGGCAAGGCGGGGGCGGTCGCCGGTTCTTCTGCTGTCGGCTGACGTCCCAGTGACATTTGGAGCGCATCATTCCGCCAGTCCTGCGGTCCGCTTCGCGCCTGGGTTGTGGCGTATCATGGCACAACATGGCCGACGCACAGCCCACGCTTACCATCCACCACGGCGACAACCTTGGCGTCCTGCCGACGCTCGAGGCCGAGTCGTTCGATCTGATCTACATCGACCCGCCGTTCAACACAGGCAAAACGCAAGGGCGCACACGGCTCAAGACGGTGCGTGACGACCGCGGCGACCGGGTTGGCTTTCAGGGCAAGCGCTACCGCACGGAGGAGGTGGGGCGGCAGGCCTATGCCGACTCGTTTGACGACTTCTGTGCGTTCCTTGAGCCGCGTCTGTACGAGGCGTATCGGGTGCTCGCGGGCGACGGGAGTTTGTTCCTGCACCTGGATTACCGGGAGGTGCACTATGCGAAGGTGATGCTGGACGGCATCTTTGGCCGGGCATCGTTTATCAACGAGATCATCTGGGCGTACGACTACGGCGGGCGTTCGAAGTCGCGCTGGCCCGCGAAGCACGACAACATCCTGTGGTACGCGAAGGACCCGAAGCGGTACACGTTCGACTACGCGGCGATGGACCGTATCCCGTACATGGCCCCGGGGCTGGTGACGCCGGAGAAGGCGGCGCGGGGCAAAACGCCCACGGACGTCTGGTGGCATACGATTGTGAGCCCCAATGGCAAGGAGAAGACGGGCTACCCGACGCAGAAGCCGCTGGGTGTCTTGGAGCGGATCATCAAGGTGCACAGCAAGCCCGGCGACCAGGTGCTGGATTTCTTCGCCGGCAGCGGGACGACGGGTGAGGCGGCGCTGAAGCATGGCCGTAGCGCGGTGCTCATCGACGAGAACGCGGTCGCGGTCGCGGTGATGCGTGACCGGCTAAAAGCATGGACTGGCTGCGTAGGCAGCCAGTCCAGCGGGTGAGTCTTAGTGGTTGTGTCGAAGGGGGCTTTTAGATCTGGTCTGACTCTTCGTAGGCCTTGAACTCGCCGCGTTCGGTGGCTTCTTTGACGTACTGGCCGAACTCGGCGTGCTTGTAGCTGATGAAGATGAACGCGTGCTGGAGCGTGAGCCACTCGATATCGGTGGGGTCTTCGCTCAGGTCTTTACGCAAGCGGTTGAGTTCGGCAAGGAGGGGTTCGGGTTTCATGGGTAGTCGCTAGGGCCTAGGGCTTAGGGCCTAGGGTGGGTTAGGGATGCACTTTTTCCTAGGCCCTAAGCCCTAGGCCCTAACAGCTCCTCACGCCGCGATCGCGTCGGTGATCTTTTTCGCGGCGTCGGTGAGGTCGTGGCCGACGGTCATCGTGGGGATGTCGCCCTTGGCTTGTTCGAGGATGTCGCGTGCGGCCTCGACGTTGGTGCCCTCGAGTCGGACGACGAGCGGGACGTTGAATCCGATGCTCTTGGCCGAGGCGACGATCGCGTTGGCGATGGTGTCGCACTTGGCGATGCCGCCGAAGATGTTGACGAGGATCCCCTTGACATTGTCGTCCTTGAGGATGATGCGGAAGGCCTCGGTGACGGCCTCCTCGGTCGCGCTGCCGCCGACGTCGAGGAAGTTGGCGGGCTCGCCGCCGTGGAGCTTGATGATGTCCATGGTCGCCATGGCGAGGCCTGCGCCGTTGACCAGGCAGCCGATGTTGCCATCGAGGTTGATGTAGCTGAGCCCAAACTTCGCGGCGTGGGCTTCGGAGGCGTCGACCTCGGCGGGGTCTTCGAGTTCCTGCAGGTCCTTGTGGCGGAACATCGCGTTGTCGTCGAAATCGATCTTCGCGTCGATGGCGAGGACCTGGCCGTCCGGGTGGTCTTCACTCTTGGGGGTGACGATGAGCGGGTTGATCTCGACCAGCGACGCGTCGGTGCCGAGGAAGAGTTTGGACAGGTTCATGAGGACTTTGACGGCTTGGCCGACCTGCTTACCCTCAA
This sequence comes from Phycisphaerales bacterium JB063, assembly GCA_044439905.1. Lineage (GTDB taxonomy): Bacteria > Planctomycetota > Phycisphaerae > Phycisphaerales > Phycisphaeraceae > JAHQVV01. The sequence goes on from JBITAC010000141.1 coordinate 5,366, forward strand.
AGCCCATGGCGAAGGCGACCTTGCGGGCCTGGTAGGGCTGCAGGCCGATCGCGGGATCGATGGGTTCTTTGATGATCTTCTCGGGCGTCTTGGCGGCGACCTCCTCGATGTCCATCCCGCCCTCGCTCGAGCCCATGAGCACCGGGCAGCCCTGGGCCCGGTCCACGACGATACCGGCGTAGTACTCCTTGGCGATATCGACACCGCTCGCGATCAGCAGCTTGTTCACCGGGACACCCTCGGCGGTGGTCTGCGGGGTGACAAGGTTCTTGCTCAGGATCGTCCACGCGGCGTCTTTGCATTCCTCGGCCGTCTTGACGAGCTTGACGCCGCCGCCTTTGCCGCGTCCGCCGGCGTGGACCTGGGCCTTGACGACCGCGAGGGTCGCGCCGTCTTTTTGAAGGCGCTTGAAGGCCTCGACGGCGTGCTCGGCGGAGTCCACGACCTCGCCGCCAGGGACGGGGACGCCGAATTTCTGGAGCAGCTCGCGGGACTGGTATTCGTGGATTTTCATGGGATTTTCGTGGTAGGGGAGGCGTTCGGGGTCCGTTGCGGTGGGGCGGGGATCATAGCCGGATCGAGTGCGAACTGCCAACGCTGGGACAGGCGGGAATGCCTGCCCTACTTGCTGTCCCCACACAGCCGTCCGGCGAGCAGGTTGAGCAGGAGCCCGACGTCGGTGACGATGCCGACGGACTCGACGCTGCCGCGGTCGGCGAGCTTGGTGACCACAGCCGGGCTGATATCGACGCACACGAGCTTGACGCCCGCGGGGGTCATGTTGCCCGTGCCGATGGCGTGGAGCATCGAACTGAGCATGAGGATCATGTCGCAGCCGCGTGCGGCCTCGGCGTAGGCGTGCTGCGCTTTGACGAGGTCCATCTCGGTATCGGGCAGCGGGCCGTCGTCGCGGATCGACCCGGCCAGGACATAGTTGACGCCATGCTCGACACATGCGTGCATGACCCCGCCGGTGATGACGCCTTGCTCGACGGCCTCTTTGATCGAACCCGCCCGGCGGACGAGGTTGATGGCCTTGAGGTGGTGCTTGTGTCCGCCGTGGACGCCGATGCCGCGCTTGAGGTCGACCCCCAGCGACGTGCCATAGAGGTTGAGCTCGATGTCGTGGGTGGGCAGCGCATTGCCGGTGAGTAGGACATCGACAAAACCCGCGCGGATGAGGCGTTCGAGGTGACGCCCGCCGCCGGTGTGTACGACGACCGGGCCCGCGACGACGGCGACCCGCCCGCCGCGCTGCTTGATCCGCTTGATCTCCCACGCCAGCGTCTCGACGGTCTGCTCGACCCGGCGTTCGCTGCTGACGCTGCTGGACATGAAGCTGAATGCCTCGTCGTCGCGAGCAAAGTCGGGGGTCTTGACCTTGACGCCCGTGACACCGACGACGACGCGTTCGCCGACCCGAAGGTCGCGGATCAGTGCGCACCGGGCCGTCGGAGCATCGCCCGAACCCTCGACCACGACCACGGCGTCCATCCGCTGCAGCGAGCAACGCACCCACGCGCCGCCGACACGGATGTCGGTCGGGTAGATCGTGGTGGAGTAGAAGTCGTCTGGCGCGACCCCGTCCTTCTCGACCGCGACGAGTTCGGCATCCGAGAGGTCGTCGAGCGGTTCGCCGCCCATTTTCATCAACTCGCTGATGACGTCGTCGAGCCGCTCGGCGGTAGGGGAGGTGACGCGCAGTGTCGCCCGGGTGTACTGGTCGCTGCGTTCGCCGGGCGAAAAGTTCTCGACCCCGCAGCCAAGCCCCGCCTCGGTCGTGAGGTCCATGGCCTTGTTGAGCGTGCCGCTGTCCAGGAGGTGGCCTTTCATCAGCACACGCCGTGTCCGCACAGGGGAGGTGTACTTGGGCCGACGGCCCGCCTCGGGCCCGAGGTCTTGCTGCAGCAGCAGCGTCAGGCACTTGGCCGCGCCGCCCGCGAGGAGGAACTCGTCGACCGGGCAGACCTTGACGTCGTATCCCCAGGCTCCGAGCCGTTGCTGCAGCGCCTCGCCCGCATAGTTGGTCACGAGCGTGTTGTTCAGCCGGACGCAGTTGCAGGTGAAGTGCAACGCATCGTCTTCGCCGACCTCAATACGTTTGTCGGGCGGGATCCGCTTGCGGAGTTCTTGTAATGATCGGTCGTCAAACGCCGCGGGGAAATAGACCGCCCGACCGTCCGGCAGCGGGTAAAAACAGGTGTCCAGGTGATAGAACCGCTGATCGATCAGACGCAGCGAGACGACCTCGACGTTGAAGATGTCGGTGAGGGTCGGGTGGGCCTCGATACCTGATCGCACGCCGTAGCCCGCCCAGAGCAGCGGCTGGCCGGGGTGGAACAGGGCGTCGCCTTCGCCCTCGAAGGGCTGGTCGGGCGGGAGCTCGACGATCTTGTAATTGCGGTCGGCGAACCACCGGTTGAACAGCGGGACTTCGCCGTCCCGCTCGGGGACACGGAAGTTGCTGGGCACGAAGACATCGTCCAGCAGCAGCCCCGCGTTAGCGGTGAAGACCATGTCGGGCAGCCCCTCGCCGGGCTCGACCAGCTCGACGTCGGCGAGCGTGGCCAGTGTGTCTCGCAGGCCGATCCACTGCTTCGTCGCACGGGCGCGGTCGACCCGGCCGACCTGGCCTTGCATCCAGGGGTTAATGACATAGTCAACGCCGAAGTGGTCCGTGGGGCACATCAGCACCCTCGGTTTGGTCGGGCTCGTCATGGGAGCGCTCCAAAGAAATGTGAGTCAACGCGGCCAGCGGGGAAAGCTCCAGACGGTTTCTACCCGCCGCTCGGATTGCGTGGGAAGGATCATAACGGATTCCCCCGCCGGATGGGGATCGCCCTAGTCGCGGTTCCACTCGGGTTCAGGAGACGGGCCCGCAGACCGGACGCGGCCCCGGAGGGGCTTCGACCATCGCTGGCCGCCCCCGATAACCCCGTGTGCTTCAATTCCGGCAGCAATTCGTCCGCCCGCCTTGCCCTCGCGGCGTTGCCGGTCGATAATGACATTGTGAAGCCCGACCGCAAACCCTGCGCCCCGCTGCCCGCCGCGTTGCTGACGTTGGCGGTCGTTGTATGCCTGGGCGGGGCGGCGCAGGCCGGGGCGGTGCCCACAGCGCTGCCGGTGCAGCAACGCCGGGCGGTGATCACCGACCGCGAGGGGCTCGGGCAGTTGGTCGCCGCTTTCGCGCAGGCCGCGCGTAAGCTGGGCCAGCACCACGACACACAGCCCGCTTTGGCGGGGCAGGTCACGCCGCTGATGCGTGCCGCCGCGGTCCGTCCGCAGGCCGTGCCCGCCGCCCAACGCGTCCCCATCCCCGTGCCGCTTCGGGCAGAGCTGACCCACCTCCCGCCGCCCGCCCGGGGCTGAGCGACACGCCGGCTGCTTGCGTTTGCCCTTCGGTAAGTGGAGCAGGTCTGCGATTGTCCCGCGACAAGGCCGGCCACCGTTCAACGCGAAGGGTGAACCCGGCTGCTACGGCCCCCTTCTCTCCAATCCAAATCCACACCACACCCTGCCTCGCGCCGGATGCGCCACGACCCCACGCGTCGTGTGATGCCCGGGCGACGGTCCATCCCCGAAAGAGTTTTTCATGGTCGCTAAAAAGTTCTCCAAAGCATTCACCAAGGTCTTCGGCAGCCGCAACGAACGCGTTATCAAACGCTACCGCCAGCGGGTCGAGCAGATTAACGCCCTCGAGCCCAAGATCCGCCAGCTCACCGACGCCGAGCTGGGTCAAAAGACCGCCGAGTTCCGTGAGCGGATCGCGGGGGGCGAGCCCGCCAAGGCGATGCTCCCCGAGGTCCTGGCCGTCGCACGCGAGGCGATGGACCGCTTTGTCGGCATCCGCAACATCTTCAACGACGAGTTCGGCTTCGACCCGTCACGGCTTCCAGCCGAGCTTCAAGGCGTCTACGCCGAGATCAAGGCCAAGGCCGATGCGCTCGAGCCCCAGCCGGTGCTTGGGGGCGACCCCGCGCCGGGCCGGCTGCAGGTCGAGGTGCCCAACGCGCTTTACGACGCGGTCCGCGAGCTCTACCCCGAGTCCCGCCCGCCGTTCCGCGCCCGGCCGTTCGATGTCCAGCTCATCGGCGGCATGGTGCTGGGCGAGGGCCGGATCGCCGAGATGCGCACCGGCGAAGGTAAGACCATCGTCGCGCCCCTCGCGTGCTACGTCGCCTGCTGCGAAGGGCTCACCTGCCACGTCGTCACCGTCAACGACTACCTGGTCCAGCGCGACCGCGACTGGGTCTTCCCGTTCTACTTCGGCCTCGGGCTCAGCGTCGGCGCGATCCACCCGCACCACATGCAGCCGCCCCCGCTCAAGAAGCAGGCCTACGAGTGCGACGTGCTCTACGCCACCAACAGCGAACTCGGCTTCGACTACCTCCGCGACAACATGAAGATGACGGTCGAGGAGCAGGTCCAGAAGAAACGCGACTTTGTCATCGTTGACGAGGTCGACTCTATCCTGATCGACGAGGCCCGCACGCCGCTGATTATCTCCGGCCCCAAGCACGCCGAGCCGCCGCCGTACGCCATGGCCGACGATGTCGCGCGCCACCTCATCGAGATGCAAAAGCCCTGGCAGGACGTCGAAGACAAGGTCCGCGAGTGCGAGAAGAAGATGAAAGGCCTCGAGGGCGACATCCGCAACAGCCGCGATAAGTCGGGTGTGCCCGCGATGAAGAAGCAGCTCAAGGACATCGAGCAGGAGATGTACAAGCTCGAAGACGAGCGCGACCAGCACGTCCAGTACTTCGAAGTCGAGCTGGAGAAAAAAGCCGCCCACCTCACCCACGAGGGCGTGGAGGAGGCGCAGAAACGCGCGGGCATCGGCTCGTTCTACGTCGGCGACAATATGGACATCCCGCACCTGCTCGAGAACGCGCTCCGTGGGTATGTCATCTACAAGAAGGACAAGGACTATGTCGTCCACAACGGCGAGATCGTTATCGTCGATATCAACACCGGCCGAATGATGATCGGTCGGCAGTGGTCCGATGGGCTCCACCAGGCGATCGAATGCAAAGAACGCGTCGAGATCAAGAAGGAGACCCAGACCCTCGCGACGGTCACGATCCAGAACTTCTTCAAGCTCTACAAGCGACTCGCAGGCATGACCGGCACCGCGATCACCGAGGCCACCGAGTTCCACGAGATCTACGGCCTGGACGTCATCGCCATCCCCACCAACAAGCCCATCGCCCGTGTCGACCGCGACGACCTCATCTTCCTCACCGAGAAAGACAAGTGGACCGGCATCCTCGACGAGGTCAAACGGATGCACGACGTGGGCCGGCCTGTGCTGGTGGGCACGACGAGTGTCGAGAACAGCGAGCTGATCTCGCAGATGCTCAAGCGGAAGTACAACATCAAGCACTCGGTGCTCAACGCGAAGGCCGAGCACGCCGAGCGTGAGGGCAACATCGTTGAAGACGCGGGACACCTGGGCGCGGTGATGATCGCGACGAACATGGCGGGGCGAGGCACGGACATCAAGCTGCGTGCGATCGACCGCGCCGCGCTGGTCAAGCACTGGCAGTCGCGTCACCTGCTGCCCTCGCAGGCAAAGCCCGAGCAAAGCGACGAGGAGCTGATCGAAGCCGCGTACCGCTACATGGCCGAGCGGCAGCTCGGCCTCAAACGCAAGGAGACGCTTGACGCGAGCGGCGACGAGATGCGGCTCAGGCTGTGTCGGCACTGGCTGGTCGAGAGCGGCACGGTGGCGGAAAAGAAGGCCGAGGGGATGTCGCTTGACGAGTGTGTCGCCGCGATCGATGGGCTCAGCGATTACGACCACCTGCGACTGGGGATCTACCGGCTGCACGACCTGAAGATATGGACTAACGCCGAGAATATGGGCGGGCTCCACATCATCGGCACCGAGCGCCACGAGTCTCGCCGGATCGACAACCAGCTCCGCGGCCGCGCGGGCCGGCAGGGCGACCAGGGCGCGTCCCGGTTCTTCCTTGCGCTCGAAGACCCGCTGATGAAGATGTTTGCCGGCGAACGCACGCTCGCGATCCTCTCCAAGCTCGGGATGAAAGAGGGCGACGCCATCGAGCACGGCATGGTCTCCCGTTCGGTCGAACGCGCCCAGCGCAAGGTCGAGCAGCGCAACTACGAGGTCCGCAAGAACCTGCTTGAGTACGACGAGATCATGGAGCACCAGCGCGGCTACTTCTACGGCGACCGCCAGAACGTCCTTGAGGGCAAAGGCATCGAGGACATGATCTTCGACTACATCGGCGATGCGGTCGGCGATGCCGTCGACAAGTACCTCGACAAAAACTACACCCGCGAGCAGTGCGCCCAATGGGCCCGGCAGCAGTTCGATGTCTCGATCGATCCCGCCCGGCTCTACCTCGACGACCACCGTGAGATGGAGAAGACCATCCGCAACGCCGGCCTCGACGAGGTCGTTTCGATTGTCGATGTGACCTTGGGCGAGTATGTCTCGGTCGAACGCGACCCCGAACACTGGGACATCAACGGGCTCGTCGCGTGGGCGAAGACGAAGTTTGACGTGGAGCTCGACCCGGCCCAGGTCCGCACGATGTCCGTGCCCGATCTTCGCCGAGTCATCATCGACGGCGGGCAGGCGAAGGTCGAGACCCAGGACCTCTCGGGCGTCGTGAAGTTTATGGATAAGCTCTTCAGCGAGAAAGAGTTTGCGCACTGGGCGGAGCAGAAGTTCGCGGTCAAGATCGACCCCGAGCAGGTGGCCCAGCTCAAGAGCGATAAGAAGTACGACGAGGTCGTCGACCTGGTGCTGGACGAGGCGCGTGCGCTCTATCGGGTGCGTGAGGTCGAGTACCCGATCGAGTTTGCTATGGCGATCTTCAGCCAGGGGATGAAGCAGGACCAGGCCTGGGCGCTCGAACAGCTCTATACCTGGGCGAATGGCCGGTTTGACCTGGGCTGGACGCCCGAGCAGTTTGCGCAGGAGCTCAACGGGAAGAACGTCGCGGACTGGCTGCGCGAGCAGAGCCAGGCGTGGACCGAGCCCGGCGGCAAGCTCGAAGCCCAGGCCAGGGAGAAGGCCGCCGAGTTCCGCGGTGACGACGCGGCGCTGACCGCGTGGGTCAAGGAACGTTTCGCCCGTGACATCTCCGACGAGGAGCTTGCGGCCAACGAAGACCGCGAAGCGCTGATCCTCAAGAAGGGCAAGGAGATGTTCCGCAGCGAGCTCACCCGGCTTGAGCGGTACGTGCTGCTGCAGATCCTCGACCAGGCGTGGAAGGACCACCTCTACGAGATGGACATGCTGCGGGGTTCGATTAACTGGGCGGCGCTGGCTGAGAAAGACCCGCGGACCGAGTACAAGCGCCAGGGCTCGATGCTGTTTGGCGAGATGAAGGCGAAGGTGCGCGACCGCGTGACCGAGCTCGCGTTCAAGGCCCGGCTGACCCCGAACGTGCAGCTCAAGAGCAAGTTCGGCGATCAGATGACCACACGCCACCCCGCCCCGGCCAACGCAGCGCCCCCGGCCTCGCCGGCGGGCCAGCCCCAGCCCGTGGGGGCCGGCGCAACCGCCGCGGCCGCAAGCGGAGGCGGTGACAACGAGGACGCCCGGCCCGTCAGCCGTAAGCAACGCCGCGCCTCCGCCGCCCGCAAACGCCGCGCGGGCGGCAGTGAGTGACGCGGCCGCCGTGCTCGCAAGGGTGTGATGCTCGCTATAACACCTGCGCGATCACGCTGTCGGCGACGAAGAGGCCCCGGCGGGTCAGGCGGACCCGGCTGTCGCGCTGTTCGAGAAAGCCCAGGGCCACGGCCTGTTCGATCGCCTCGCGCTGGTGGTCGCGGAGGTCGGGGTGGTTCCATAGCCAGTCGGCGTCGAGCCCCTCACGCAGCCGCAGGCCGAGCATCAGCTGCTCGCCCAGCGACTGGTCGGGGGGCAAGTGCTCGAGGTCGATGATCGGCGGTGCTGGGGCGTCTTGGAGATAGCGTGTCAGGTTCGGGGCGTTGCGCCAGCGGTGGCCCTGGATGTGCGATGCGGCGCTGGGGCCCAGCCCGAGCCAGTCGTGGTTTCGCCAGTAGGCAAGGTTATGAGCGCACTGTGTGCGGTGTGCAGTGGACTGTTCACGCTTCACTTCGCGAAGCGCCCAGTTGCTGACCTCGTAGTGCTCGAAGCCGGCGTCTTCGAGTTTGTCGAGGACGAGTTCGAACATGTCGCGTTCGAGGTCTTCGTCGATGCGCCGGACCTGGCCGACGCGGAGCTTGGCGGTGAGGGGGGTGTTGGGCTCGTAGGTGAGGCCGTAGGTCGAGAGGTGGGTGGGGCGCAAGGCGAGCAGGGCGTCGAGGTCGCGTTCGAGCATCGCCAAGGTCTGGCCGGGGATCGCGAAGATGAGGTCGAGCGAGAGGTTGGCGATGCCTGCGTCTCGGCACATCTGCATGGCTCGGGGGACGGAGTCGGGGTCGTGCCAACGCTCCAGCTGTTTGAGTGAGACACGGTCAAAGGACTGGGCACCGATGGAGACGCGGTTGACCCCGCCGGCCGCGAGTTGGTGCATGAGCTCGGCGGTTACGGTTTCGGGGTTGGCTTCGACTGTGAACTCGAGCCCGGCCGACTCGGCGGTGGGATCGTGTGAAACGGAGGTCGGCTGCGCGGGTAGTGCGAGCCAGCCGACGTCCCGGAGACAGTCCAGCAGCATCGTCCAGAGGTCGGGGCGGAGGTATGTCGGGGTCCCGCCGCCGACAAAGATCGTGCGGGGTTGGAAATCGGTTTGCTCGGCCCGGCGTCGAATCTCCGCGATCAGGGCATCGGTGAAGGCGGGCTGGCGGTCACCCCCCGATGGCTGGGTTGTGTTTGGGGTGTCGACCACGCTGTAGAAATCGCAGTAGTGGCACTTGTGGAAACAGAAAGGCAGGTGCAGATAGATGCTCGAAATCGGCTTTTTCAGCCCGAAAGAGGCGAGTTTGGCCGGGTCCGCCAAGGGCCTGACCCCTTGCTGAAAACCGTCTGGGCGGGTATGATTTGGCTCTGGATTGAGTTTACTTCGCACGATGAGGGATATGGTATGCGGAACGTATCGCTGGTGATGTTCAAGTCTGACGGCACCCGGCGGGACTTCCCCCTGGCCCGAGAACGCATCATCGTCGGCCGAAAGGCCAACTGCGACCTCCGGATCCCGCTGACCAGCGTCTCGCGTCAGCACTGCCAGATCAGTGTCGAAGGCGAAAAGATCTCTGTCAAAGACCTCGGCTCCAGCAACGGGACGTACCACAACAGCGTCCGCGTGCAGGAGGCCTCCCTATCGGCCGGTGATGAGCTGGTGGTCGGGCCCGTGGTCTTCACGCTCGTCGTGGATGGCGAGCCGTCGCAGATCCAGCCGGTCCGCACGATCGTCGCCAACGATGAGGGGGTCCACGAGTCGGCCGGTGCCCAGGTGGGCTCGGCCGCGGGGTCGCCCTCCGCGTCCTCGGTGGGCTCGGCGCTCGATGATCAGGACGCCGACCTCGACATCCCCGAGATGATCGACGAAGAAGACGCGAGCCCGACGGTCGATCTCGACGACCCGATCGCGGCCCTTGAGGCGCTGGCCTCCGAGGATGATTCCGACGATTCGGACGAGTTCGATGACCTGGACTTTTTCGACGACGATGACGACGACGACCTCCGCTAAGCGTCGCCCCGATATCCCAGCAGAAAGCAGGCCCGCCATGGTTGGCGGGCCTGTTGTTTGGATGGGTGTGGTTGGTGCAGGGTCAGGCCGACTCGGGGTTCGCGGGGGCGGCCGGGGTCTTCTTCGGGCCGGTGTTGGGAGCGGGCACGTGGATGCGCATGCTGCACTGCCGGCAGCGCACCGTCTTGCCGCGTGCGTTCATGGGGACCGAGAGGATCGAACGGCACTTAAGGTTGGGGCAGATCATACGGACGTGGGTGGACATGCTTAGCTCCTTGGGGCGACAGCACCCCGACGTTGTTTTCATCGTCGGGAAACGGGTCGGGCTTAATCGGGATAGGCGGATAGTCGGGTTTGGGTTGCGAATGGCGGCGATGTCTTATCGGTCGTACGGGATGGGGTTGAGATACCCGATACGATGGTGGGTTTGCCGCGCATGTGCGGCGCTATGGAACAACTGGGATGGCTTGGGAAGCGTGGCTGACAATCGGGATCGTGGGGGTGATGGCTGCGGCGATGCTGCGCCGACTCGCGGGGCCGGACACGGTGTTGCTGGCGGGGCTCGCGCTGGTGATGGGGCTGGGCGAGTTTTTCCCGGCCGGGCCCGGGCAGGCCGGCTTCCCGGATGTGCGTGAGGCGGTGGCGGGTTTTGGCTCGAAGGCGGTGGTGACGATCGGTGTGCTGTTCGTCGTGGCCGAGGGTATGCGTCAGACCGGCGCGATGGCCTTGCTGACTCGGCCTGTGCTGGGCAATCCGAAATCCCTGCCCGCGGCGCAGGCGCGGCTAATGCTGCCGGTGGCCGGCCTGAGCGCGTTTCTCAACAACACGCCCATCGTGGCGATGCTGATGCCCGTCGTCAGCGACTGGTGCCGACGCACCGGGTTCAGCCCGAGCAAGCTCTTTATCCCGCTGAGCTACGCCGCGATCATGGGCGGCTCGTGCACGCTCATCGGCACCGCGACCAACGTCTTTGTCTACAGCGAGTACAGCGCCGCACGCCTCGAGGACCCGACGATCACCGGTAGTGATCTGGGCATGTTCAGCATCGCCTGGATCGGGGTCCCGGCCGCGCTGGTGGGGATCGGCTACCTGCTGCTGGTCTCGCGCTGGCTATTGCCGGTCAGGTCGTCGGTTGCTGACCAGGCCGAGGCCAGGCGCTACACCTTCGAGATGCAGGTCGAGCCGGGCAGCACGATCGACGGCTTGACGATCGAGCTGGCGGGGCTTCGGCAGTTGCCCGGTGCGTACATCATCGCGATCGAGCGGGCCGACCAGCAGCGTGTCGCGGTGACGCCCGAGTCGGTGCTGCACAGCGGGGACGTGCTGATCTTCGCGGGGGAGCTGGAGTCGATGGGCGATCTGAGCCGGACCAAGGGCCTGCGCAGCACGACCCGTGAGCAGCACGACCTGCACGGCGAGCTGCACCGTTTCGAGGCCGTCATCAGCGACCGCAGCCCGCTGGCGCGTAAGAGCGTGCGCGAGGGGCGGTTCCGCACGGAGTACGGCGCGGCGGTCGTTGCGGTGCACCGCGGGGGCGAGCACCTCGAGCAGAAGATCGGGGACATCGTGCTGCTGCCCGGCGATACCCTGCTGCTGGAGGCGGACAAACAGTTCGCGCAGCGATACCGTAATCGGCCCGACTTCTACTATGTCCACATGCTCGGCTCGACCGAAGAGGTGAGGGCACGCAAGGCATGGATCGCGTTGCTGGTGCTCGCGCTGGTCGTGATTGCCGCGACGACGGGGATGATGCAACTCGTGACCGCGGCGCTGCTGGGTGGGGGGGTGATGGTCGTCGCCGGTTGCTGCTCGCCCCACGAAGCCCGCGCGAGCATCAACTGGCGTGTGCTCATCATGATGGGGGCGGCGATCGGCTTTGGCAAAGCCCTGGGCACCACCGGCGCGGCCGCGCATATCGCGAGCGAAGTGGTCAACGTCTTCGCCGGTATGGGGCCGCACGCCATCCTCGCCGCGATCTACCTGGTCGCGATGCTGATGACCACGATCATCGGCCCGGTGCCCACGGCCGGCCTCATGTTCCCGATCGTCGCCGCGGTCGCGCAGGCGCAGGGATACTCGCTCACCCCCTTCGCCGTGACGTTGATGATGACCGCCGCCGCGAGCTTCGCCTCGCCCAGCGCGTACCAGACGAACCTGATGGTCTACAGCGTCGGCGGGTACCGCCCCATGGACTACGTCCGCGTCGGACTCCCGCTGAACCTGATCGTGATGGCCCTCACGATCATCATCGTCCCGGCGGTTTGGCCGTTCTAGTCATCGCGACCAGTAGGGCTTGTTCGGCTGCGCGGGGGTTGCTGCTCGGGCGACACCTTGCCATCCATGTCCTGCGCCAGCGGCTGTCGTCTTGGATCGACCGGGGCAGTGTCTTTGCGCCCGCCGACCTTGATCTGCACCTTGCGGATGGCGGGCCCCTTGTGGCGTGTGATCAGCTCGCGTTTAGCACCCCCGCGGAGCAACTGGTCGATCTCGTAATGTGCTGCGGAAGAGTCGGCCTCAATATGCAGCACGCCTCGGCTCAGGCCGATCAGGCGGGTGCGGGCGACCAGGTGGGGCGGCATCAACGCTCGCCAGATCTCCGAGAGGTCGCCAAGCTGCTTGTAGGGCTTCGCGACCTCATGCTTGAACTGCTCGTTGAGGAACCCGAGCGACAAGTCGCGTGTGGGCAGCGAGCGGCTTGGCCGGATCGTCTGCAGATGCTTCTGGGCCTGCTCGGGGTTCATGCCCATGATCATACCGCCGATAGAATGGGCGTATGAACATCATCCTCTTTGGCTACCGCGGCTGCGGGAAAACGACGCTGGGCCAACTGCTCGCCCGCAAGCTGTGGAAAGAGTTTGCCGACACCGACGACCTGGCCCGCAAGCGTTTTGACGGCCTGGACATCGCGGCGATCTGGGAGCAGTTTGGCGAACCCGCGTTCCGGCAGGCCGAGGTCGAGGCAACGATGCAGGCCCTCGCGTCTGAGAACCACGTCATCGCGCTGGGCGGCGGGACACTCATGCAGCCCGCCGCACGCGAGGCCATCGCTGGCGCATCGGACGTGAAGCGGATCTACCTGGCGTGTTCGCCGACCACGCTTCTTGAACGGATCAACGCCGACGCGGGCACAGGCGGGCAGCGTCCCTCGTTGACCGGCGGAGGCAGCGCGACCGACGGCGGGCTTGCCGAGATCGAACGCATCCTTGCCCAGCGCGACCCGGTTTACCGAGCCGCTGCGGATGCGGTGTTCGACGTCACGTTTTGCACGCCCGAGCAGGCGGTGGGGCACTTGGTCAAGCTGGTGTGAGCTAGAAGCGGTCGATCGCGTAGGCCGACACATCCAGGTGCGGCTGATCTTTAGCGATGATCTCGCTGACGAGTTTGCCGGTGCCTGCGCCCATGGACAGGCCGAGCATGTTGTGCCCGGCAGCGACGACGACGTTGCTGAACGCCGGGGCGCGGTCGATGATCGGCTTGCCGTCGTAGGTCATCGGCCGCCAGCCGTACCACTCTTCCTCAACCGGTTCGCAGGTCGGCTCGTGGAGGTACACCGCCGCGCCTGTCTTGAGCGCGCCCAAGCGTGTCGGGTTAATCGTTGTGTCGTATCCCGTGAACTCCATGGTGGAGCCCAGCCGATAGCCCGACTGGAACGGCGTCACGCAGATCTTGTGTTCCTGAAAGACCATCGGGATCGTCGGGCACTGACCGGGCCGGGGCATCGTGATGGAGTAGCCCTTACCGGGCTGGATGGGCACCTTGGCACCGATCAGTTTGTTGAGCTTGGGCGTTAGCGCGCCGGTCGCGAGGACGATGTGGTCCGCGGCAAGATCGCCGGACTCCGTCTGCACCGCCTGGGCGATCCGCCGCTGCTGCGTGATCCCCGTGATCTTGGTGTTCTCAAGGATCGTGACACCCGTCCGCTCAAGCACCGCACGCAGTCCTGACATGAGCTTGTCCGGCCGAAGGTGCGCATCGATCTCGTAGAACCACGCCCCCGCGGCGACGCCCGGCCGAATCGCGGGCTCACGCTCGACCAACGCGGCGCCGTCGAGCCGCTCCGCGCCCAGGCCAAACTGCTTGAGCCAGGTGTTTGACTGCTCGTAACTGTCCATCCCCTTCTCGGTCTGGTAGACAAACAAGGCCCCGCGGTCTTCCCATTCGCAATCGATGTTTTCCTCGGCCAGCATCGAGCGATAGTGCGCGACGGAGGACTGGAGGATCGCGTGTCGGCCGGCGGCGGACGCGAGCATCGGGGCTTCCTTGCAGCGCAGCGCGAACCGGGTCAGCCACATCCAGAGCCCAGGGTCCAGGCGCGGCGCGACACGCAAAGGGGCGTCCTTCTTGAGCATCATCGGCAGTGTCTTCGCGACCGCGCCGGGCATCGCGAGCGGCAGCGCGTGGCTGGGCGAGATCAGGCCGCAGTTGCCATGCGAGCACGCCTGCCCGAACGACGCCTGGTCGACGATCGTCACGTCGTACCCCGCCTTTTGCAGGTAGTACGCGCTGCACGCGCCGATCACACCACCTCCGACAATCACCACTCGGCCCTGACTCATCACTCAATCATCCTGCTACGCAAGGGGAAACGCCCGGCCACCCGCGACGCCGATAAGGGGCGGCATGATAGGCGCAAGCGGCGCGCAAGGCGAGCGGTAGACTACACGCCCCGGGCAGACGCGACCCCTGCCCGCACCCACACCGCACGAGGCCCAGCATGAGCGATCCGATGTCCGATCCAGCCAAGTCCACCGCCGTCGTCATGGCCGGCGTCCCCGCAGTCAACAAGGCCCTCTACCACGCGACGCGTTTTGGGGTGGGCGACCCGGCCGCGCTACTGTTCCTTCCGGATGATGCGGGCGGGTTTGATCGGCTCTTCATCGTGCGTGATATCGAGATGGAACGCGCACGGAAGCAGGCGCGGGCCGAGCTCGTCGCCTGCCCCGCCGACTACACCCCCGAGGGTGGGCTGTCGGGCGACCGCGAAACCGCGACGGCGCAGGCCACGGCCGAGGCGCTGCTGCGTCATGGGATCGATACCGCCATCGCCGACCGCACGCTGCCGTTGATCTTTGCCCAGCACATTGGCGAACGCGGGATCGAGGTGTTCTACGACGAAGACCTGGGCGTGGCCGACCGCCGGGCGAAGGACGAGGAAGAGATCGCCTGGCTGCGCGAAGCCCAGGCCGTGACCGAACGCGCGATGGAGCTGGCCTGCCGGATGGTCGGCGGCGCGACCGCGGGTCAGGGCGGCGTCCTCCAGCACGAGGGCCAGCCGCTTACCTCCGAACGCGTCCGGCTCGCCATCGACCTCTTCCTGCTTGAGCAGGGCTACACCAACCCGCGCAGCATCGTCGCGGGCGGCGCGGCGGGCGGCGACTGCCACGAACTGGGCGCCGGCGAACTCTACACGGGCCAGTCGGTCATCATCGACATCTTCCCCCAGAACCGCACGACCAAGTACAACGGCGACTGTACACGTACGGTCGTCCACGGCGACATCCCCGACGACCTTGTCGCCATCCACAAGGCCGTCGTTGAGGCCAAAGCCGCCGCCACCGCCGCGACGAAGGCTGGCACCACGGGTGAGCAGGTCCACGCCGCGACGACAAACGTCATCGAGCAGCACCGCTACGCGATGGGCTTCCCGACTGAAACACACCCCTTCACCATGCCCCACGGCACGGGCCACGGCATCGGCCTTGACGTCCACGAGCCGCCGCTGCTCGACAAGGGCGGCCCCGAACTCGTCGTCGGCGACGCCCTCACCATCGAGCCCGGCCTCTACAAAGTCGGCTACGGCGGCGTCCGCATCGAAGACCTAGTGATCGTGACAGAGGACGGCTGCGAGAACCTGAACACGCTGCAAGAAGGGTTACATTGGTAATCGCGATGCGGAAGTTTCGCCATGACGCAGAGACGCCAAGACGCCAAGGAAGCAGAATGCACTTGCCAAGTTCCGGTAGCTATATCGATGTGAAAGGGCAACGCCTAGTTTCTGTGAGAGAAATCAGTAGGCGATTCGTACGGCTACTCGACGAGGCAGAAACACTGAAACTCCTCTGCGATGAAGCGGTGGCAGTTTTTCGACGGGATTACGATCAAACGCTGGTCAAAATCTCATCTGCTGAAAGACCTGCATTGCGCTCGCAGGCAGAAGCACATATCACCGACGCGACGGACGATTTTGATCTTGCAAGCTTCGGTAACGGTTATTGCTTCATCGCTTCACAGTGGAAGGGTAATAGTGGGCTGCCTATCCTGGTTCTGCATTGCCAACATTAGTCAAGCTGCGGTTTTCAATGGGATTTCACTCTTGGCGTCTCTGCGCCTTGGCGTGAGATCGTGAGACAAGATTACTCACGCCTCGGTGCCGAAGATCCGATCGCCCGCGTCGCCCAGGCCGGGGAGGATGTAGCCCTTGTCGTTGAGTTGGCGGTCGATGGCGGCGGTGTAGATCGGGACATCCGGGTGGTCGCCGCGGAGCTTGGCGATGCCCTCGGGGGCGGCGACGAGGCAGAGGAAGCGGAGGTCGTTGCAGCCGCGTTCCTTGAGGACGCGCACGGCCGCGCTCGCGCTGCCGCCGGTGGCGAGCATGGGGTCGACCAGCAGCACCGGGCCGTCGGCGATGTTGGCGGGGAGCTTGACGTAGTAGCTGACGGGGGTGAGTGATTGTTCGTCGCGGAACATGCCGACGTGGCCGACCTGCGACTCGGGGATGAGCTGCGCCATGCCGGTGGCGGGGCCCATGCCTGCGCGGAGGATGGGGACGATGGTGATGGGCCCGACGAGTTGTGAGCCCTGGTAGGGCTCGAGCGGTGTCTCGACGGTGCGTTGTGTCTGCGGGGCATCACGCAGTGCTTCGTACGCGAGCAGTTGGCCGATGCGTTCGGTAAGTTCGCGGAAGCGGCCGTGCGGCGTGTCGGTGTTGCGCAGCTCGGTCTGGAGGTGTGCGACCAGCGGGTGATCGGCCAGGTGGACGTGCGGGTCGTCGGTGTGTGCGTATGGCATAGGATTACCCAGTGGATGAAGTGCGGCCGCGATTGTACCCCGCGTGCCCGGCCTCAAGCTCGGCGGGTGGCACGCGGTACAGCCACATCTGCCAAGCCGGGTCGAGCGCGGGCTGCCACGACTCGACCAGCGCGAGGAGTAGCTCGGGCGTGAGGTAGGGGTCAACGCCGTAGGTCTGTGCGATCCGGACGATCTCGGTCCAGCCGACCCAGACGTGGGTGATGCCTTGGGCGCGGAGTTGTGCGTTGATCGCGCCGATATCGCCGCGGCTCTCGTGTACGATCGGTGCGAGGGGGTTGGTATCGAAAGCGGAGCTGTAGATGATCGGCCGATCGATGTAGAGCAGTGTGCTGTTGTCGCCGAGGATGAGTGTCTTTGTCTCGGGGCCGAGCAGGTTGATAGGGTGCGTCCCGGGCATCGCGAGCTGTTCGGGGTTGTTGGGGTCGCCCAACGAATCGATCGCGGTCCAGATCGGCCGGTTGATGAGCGTGCCTCGGTCTTCGAATCGGGAGGTCTGGTCCCAGAGTGTGCCCAGCGAGATGGTCAGCAGCGTGAGGAGGATCAGGATCGTGAGGATCGGGGGCAAGACGCCGCGCAGGGTATGGGTCACTTCACGGACGCGGCCGGCACCGATGGCGAGGATGACGCTGGCGGGCAGGAGTGTGTAGATGAGGAACCGGCTTTGGAGGTGGGTCGCGAGCCGCCAGAAGACGAGCTGCCAGAGCAGTACCACGAGCAGGGCGACGGCGATACGCCAGGTGCGTGGGTGGCCGAGCATGAGGGCGAAGCCGGTGAGCATGGCGAGCCAGAACACGGGCAGACCGCGCTCGTGGGCGAAGCGTGCGATGTTGTTGGATTCGGGCGGGATGGGGGTGCCGCCGAGCGCGCCGTAGCCGGTGTTGCCGAGCCATTGGCGGTGCAGGGCGTCGAGCGTGCCAGCGTGTTGTCCGCCCGTGCTGTGCGCTTGGTGCCATCGCTGGGCGAGTGTGTCGTCCCAGTGCCCGCTGCCGAAGACGGAGACGGCGAAGGGGAAGACGGGGTTGCCCGTCGCGGCGGCGTTGCGAACGAGGTAGGGGGCGAGCGTGAGGAGCCCGGCGGCGATGAGGAGGCCGAGCAGCTTGGCCCGCTGGGCGATCGCGACTGCGTTGGCGTTTCGCTCATCGCGCGTGAGGTGATCCGGGATCAAGGCGATCGCAGTAACTGGCAGCGCGAGCATCGGCCCGGCAGTAAGTTTGCAAAGCGTCGCCGTGCCGAGCAGGAGACCGATCGCGATCCCGCGACGCCAGTCGAGCGTGCCCGGCTGCAGCGCGATCGCCAGCGCCGCGGTGGCGAGGCCGAGCGACGCCATCTCGTTGTAGGCGAGCGAGCCCGTGATCACGACCCACGGCACGAGCAGCATCGCGCCGCCGGCCACGACCGCTGCGGGTGTGTGGCCGAACCGCCTCGCGGCCGCGACGACACCGCCCACCGCGAGCAGGGCGAAGCCGGCGTGGAAGGCCTGGCACGCGTACACGGCACTGCGCATCGCGTCCGACCCGCCCCCCAAGATCAGGCCCATCGCGGTGTAAGCGTGCTCAAGCAGGCCCGGCAAGAAGCTGTAGACATTGTGCTCAAGCGGGGTCGCCTGGCCGATCGCGATCCACTCCTTGGGGATCTGCAGGTGGTAGCTGGTGACGTCATAGCCCAGCGCCTCGACGCGCCACAACGTGCCCGGCGGGCACGCGCTCGCGACCAGCAGCAGCGCTACCCCGGGCGCGAGGGTGGGCAGTGTCCATGGCCATGCCTTTGCCGAGAGGTCGTACTGCCTGATCTGATCGCGGGATTGGTAGCCGCGCCAAAGCAGCAGGCCGACGCCGATCCCGATGGGGAGCCAGGCGGTGGCACGGTTGGTCCCCACGTACGCGAAGAGGACAAAAAATGCGAGAAGCAGGGCGGCTATCCCCAGCCCGGCCTGGACAAGCCGGGGGCAGCCGTGAAGGTCGGGCAGTAGCCAACGCTGCAGGCCGTCGCCGAGCCCCATCGCCGCGGCCCAGAGCAGCCCGGCGGCCGCGATCGCGGGAAGGAGGTTGAGCGGGAGCCCCAACGCCCACGCGTCACCGGGCGACTGCGCGCCATAGATCGCGAACGCCATCACAAGAACGAGTAACGACACACACGCGGCCAGCACGAGCAAGGGCTGCGGGATGCGACGGGGCGGTTGAGCTGCGGGTTCAGGCACGGCGACAGTGTACCGCTGTCCGTGCAACAGGACGGGCTTGGCCGTTAGCCGGGGCGTCAGGCTTTGGCGTTGGCTTCCATCTGGAGGACCTGGTCGTCCGCGTGGTACGACGAGCGCACCAGCGGGCCGGACTCGCAGTGGCGGATGCCGATGTCCTCGGCCCGTTGTTTGTACGCAACAAACTGCGCGGGCGTGACCCAGTGGGTGATCGGCAGGTGGTTGCGTGTCGGCTGGAGGTACTGCCCGATGGTCAGGATGTCGAGCGTTTCGTGGACGCCGGGGTACGTCTTGCGCGGGTAGGCCAGGGCATGGATACGCTGCGAGGCGTCTGCCGGCTTCGCGGGGCCGTGGTGGTCCCAGAGCGGGTTGGTGTGTTCGACGAGGTAGCCGCCGCGTCGCAGCTTGTCGCCCAGCTCGGGCTTGTCGCCGCCATGCCCCAGGTGCAGCGATTGGCCTGGAGTTAGGTCAACACTTTGGTCCTGAGCCAATTCGGACAGCCTGCGGTTGGGGTCGGGGGCGATCCAGTGCTCGTCTACGTTAGTCTCGGGGATGTCCGACGACACGCCGGCGACGCGGACGCCAGCGACCAGGTCGTGGAACAACTGTTCGACCTCTTCCTCGCGTTCGCCGATGCCGACCATGATGCCGGTCTTGACGGTGAGCCCTTGCTCTTTGCCACGACGCAGCAGCTCGACGGATTGTTCGAATTTTGCCTGGGGCCGGACGACTTTGTAGAGACGCGGGACGGTCTCGACGTTGTGGTTGAGGATGTCGGGGCGTTCATCAAGGACGAGTTGGAGCGCATCCCAGTCGCCGTTGAAGTCGGGGATGAGCACCTCGACCTGCGTGCCGGGGGACTGGCGTCGGATCTCGCGGATGGTCTCGGCCCAGACTTCGGCGCCGCCGTCGGGCAGTTCGTCACGGTCGACGCTGGTGATGACCAAGTGCTTGAGCCGCATGATCGCCGCGGCTTCGCCCACGCGTCTTGGCTCGTCGAGGTCGTACTCGGGCGGTCGGCCGGTCGCGATATGGCAGAAGCCGCACGAGCGGGTGCACGTGTCGCCAAGGATCATCATCGTCGCGGTGCCGCGCTCCCAGCACTCGCCGAGGTTTGGGCAGCGTGCCTCGGCGCAGACGGTGTGCAGCTTGTACTTGTCGACCAAGTCGAGCGTCTCTTTGTACCCCTTGCCCCCCGGCAGCTTCGCACGCAGCCAGTCCGGCTTTTTCCTGCGGATAAACTCGATCCCGCCGGTACCCCCGCCGGCCACCGGTCCGCAGCCACCCGCAAGCGGGGCGCCGGCCGCGATGTTGTCGAGCACCATGTTGGAGAGACTGATCTTTTTCACAATGCAATCGTAGTCCGGGCGGGGCGGTGGGACAACAACGGTCCTACGAATCGCTACCGATCCCAAAGAAGAAGCCCACGCTCAAAGAACGTGGGCTTCGTATGGTTCGATGGTTGGGCGGTCGATTAGCCGTTAGAGACTTCGACAAACTTCGACACGCCGCCGAGGTCGCGCAGGACGTCTGCGGTGGCGAGGAACGTACCCTGCTCGCCGACCGCACCGGTCACGGGGCGCTGCTTGACCAGTCGGCTTTCCCAGACGCGCCAGCGTCCGCCGCGGGTGGACATGGTCTGGTTGGCCTTGCGGACCTTCTTGAGTCGCTTGTTCTCAGCGATCACCTCCGCGTCCTTGCTCAGCAGGCGGACGAGCGTCTTGCGGGCACCCTCGCTCTTGGGGGGCTTGACGACCTTGACGGTGATGGTGCTGCCGGGGGTGATGTCGCTCATAGCGGGCTCTTGGTCTTGGGGCTTAGGGTTCAGTCGAGCCGCGTATTATGGCCGACCCAGCCGACAAGGTCAAGACGAGGCCGCCGAGGCGGTCAGGGCCGGCGGGGTCCCGATCCCGACGACAAAGACCTCGCCGAGGTGGGGCCGGGCTTCTTCCGCCGAAAAACCGCGTTTGAGGGCGACAAACGTCACCGTCGCGTCGGCCCGGACGGCGGGCTGGGCGGGTTCGCCGGTGTCGCAGTCCAGCCCCGAGGGGACATCAACCGCGAGGACAAGCGGGGCACCGCCGGCCTGTCCCCCCGCGGCGTTGATGGCGTCGATCACCGCCGCGGCATGGGGCCCAAGCGGTTGGGAACCCGAATAGCCCGTGCCCAGCAAGGCATCGACGAGGACATCCGCCGCAGCGAACTTCGCAGCATGCTCGCCTAGCGATCCGGCATCATCAATACGGAGGATGGGGATGCCCATGCGTTGGCACGCCGTGTGGTTGGTCGCGGCATCGCCCGATAGGCGGGACGGGTCGGCCGCGGAAAAGACGACGACCCGCCGACCGGCGTTAGCGAGGTGGCGGGCGATGACGTAGCCATCGCCGCCGTTGTTCCCCCCGCCGCAGACGATGGCGACCCCATCGCCTCCGCACGCCTCAAGCATCCCCGTCGCGACGTCGGTCGCATTGATGCCCGCGTTCTCCATGAGCACGATACCGGGGATGCCGAGGTCTTCCATCGCGCGTCGGTCGACCTCGCGTGCCTGCGCACGGGTCAGCAAGAGTGGGGCGGGGGTGTTGTCGCTAGCCATACGCGCATCGTAGGGCGGGTGGAGCGAGTCCGCGAGCGATACCCACCGGGCGCAGCCAATGAATCGTTGAGTTTCATGGTGGGGCTCGGCCGCAGACGGCTTCCCCCCACCCTACACCGCAACCAGCAGCACGACGACATGGCACGCGACCGCGCGGTTCTCGCCCAGGGCGTCGACCCGCTCGTGGGTTTTGGCCTTGAGGTTGACTTGTGAAACATCGCAGCCGAGCAGGCCGGCGAGCCGGGACTTCATCGCGGCTTTATGCGGGCCGAGCTTGGGCCGTTCGAGGATGACCGTGATGTCGAGGTTACCGATCCCGTAGCCCGCGTCGCGCATACGCTTGGCCGCCTCGCGTACGAACACCGCCGAGTCAGCACCCTTCCATGCCGGGTCATTGTCCGGGAAGAGTTGGCCGATGTCTTCCTGCCCCAAGGCCCCGAGCAGCGCGTCGGTCACGGCGTGGTACACGACGTCACCATCCGAGTGCGCATCGCACCCACGGTCGTGGTCGAGCTTGATGCCGCAAACCATTAGATCACGGCCGGGTTCAAGCCGGTGCAGGTCAAAGCCGTGGCCGATGCGGGGGAAGTTCACCGCAGAGTGCGCGGAGGACGCAGAGAGTGGGTCAGTGTTGTTCATAGTCATGGACGAGACGCGTGACGCCATCGGTCAGACGCGTGACGTTGAAGTTGACGAGAAGGCCGATAGGTTTGCCAGAGAGCCGGAGATAAGAAAGCAGTTGAGCGCGGTGGATCGGAGCGATTTGATCGACGGATTTAAGTTCCACGATGACACGGTCAAGGACAACCAAGTCGAGGCGATAGCCGCAGTCAAGATGCTGGCCGCGGTACTGGATGGGTAGTGGAACTTGTTTTTCAAACGCTATGCGTGAGGTAGAAAGTTCGGCGGCAAGGCATACTTCGTAGGCAGATTCCAGAAGGCCCGGCCCGAGCGCCTTATGGACTTGTATCGCAGCACCAATAATCGTCTGCGTGAGTTCCCTGTCGTGCATGCTCTGCGCCCTCTGCGAACTCTGCGGTGAAATGCCGCCTTCTATTTCAGTCCATACTCATTCAGCTTGCGATACAGCGTCCGTTCGCCGATGCCCAGCATCTTCGCGGCCTGTTCGCGGTTGCCGCTGGTGATGCGGAGGGCCTCACGGATCGCGTTTTTTTCGAGTTGGTCGAGCGACATGCCCCCGCCGGTGAATGTTCCCGCCGTTGCGCCGTGCTCGTTGGGTTCGCCCGACGCGATATCGGGCGGCAGGTGGCGGGGCTCGATCTTCTCGCCGTCGCAGACGATCACGGTGTTCTGGACCGCGTTGATGAGCTGACGGACGTTGCCCGGCCAGTCGTGCTGCATGAACATCGACATCGCATCTTCCGCCACGCTAGGCACCGGGCGGTCCATCTCCTGCGCAAACTTGGTCACAAAGTGCTGTACCAGTTGCGGGATGTCCTCGCGACGTTCGCGCAACGCGGGCAGGTGGATCGCCGCGCCCTTGATGCGGAAGTACAGGTCTTCGCGGAATTTGCCTTGTTCGACGAGTTCCTCGACGGTGTGGTTGGTTGCGCTCACGAGGCGGACGCTGACGTGGCGGGTTTCGTTAGCGCCAAGCCGAACGACTTCGCCCGACTCGAGCACACGCAGCAGCTTGGCCTGCATGAGCATCGGCATGTCGCCGACCTCGTCGAGGAAGAGCGTACCGCCGTCGGCATACTCGAACCGGCCCTGGCGGTCTTTATCGGCACCGGTAAACGCGCCGCGGACGTGGCCAAACAACTCGTCCTCCAAGATCGATTCACTCAGCCCGGCACAGTTCAGCGGGACAAACGGCTTCTTCGATCGCTTCGAGTTGTTGTGCAGCGCCTGCGCAAAGAGTTCTTTGCCTGTGCCCGATTCGCCCGTGATGAGCACGGGGATATCGCTGGGTGCGACCTGTTTGAGCCGGGTAATGACGGCACGCATCGCGGGGGAACTGCCGATGATGCCCTCGAAGCCATACTGCTCGTCGAGCCGTTCGCGCAGGTTGTCGTTCTGCGCGCGGAGGAAGACCTGCTGGAGGGCGCGTGTGCAGAGCGTGCGGAAGACGTCGAGGTCGAGGGGTTTTTCGATGAACTCGTAAGCGCCGTTGCGGATGGCGGCCTTGGCGGTCGGGATATCGCCGTGGGCCGTGACCATGACGGTCTCCGCGGCGGGTTGGCTTGCGCGTGTTGCGGCGAGGACCTCCATGCCGTCGGTGTCGGTGTCCATCTTGAGGTCGGTGACGACCAGGTCGAATTGGCCGTGTTTGAGCTCGTCCGTGGCGGCGGGCAGGTCGTGTACCAGGGTGCAGACGTGGCCCAGCCGGCGGAGTGCCTCGGCCATCACCTCGGCGTGGTCGGGCTCATCATCAACCACGAGCACCTGCGCGGACGGAAGATCGGATTGGTTTTGCGTATTCGCCATCAGGCGGGCTATCGTCCCCAAGCAGACACGCGGGGTCAAACCGCCAAGCCCGACTATAATCCATCACCATGACCCAGCCGACTGATCCATCCCGCACGGCGTCCCGAGCTTACGAACCAACCGCGCGGACCCGTCGAGTCGGCAGCGTGAGCTACCTCAACGCGACACCGCTGATCAGCGGGCTCGACCGAGAGCCCGGCGTCGACGTCCGTGTCGATGTGCCCTCGGCACTGCTCGACGACCTCCTCCAGGGCGAGGTCGATGTCGCGCTGTGCCCGGTGATCGATTACTTCCGTGCAGACCAATCGCTCAAGCTCGTCCCCGCCGGCGGGATCGGCTGCGATGGGCCGACGCTGACCGTCCGGCTCTACAGCAAGGTCCCGATCGAACAGATCACCACGCTGCACGCTGACACGGACAGCCACACGAGCGTTGCGCTGGTCCAGGTGTTGCTGCGCGAATTGTTCGACGTGGCGCCAAGGATGATCGACTACTGCGCCCGTGAGTCGGTGGCCGAGGGGCGGATCGCTCATGCGCCCGAGTCGGTGTTGCTGATCGGGGACAAGGTGGTGACGGGCTCGCCGTTGGCGGTGGTGTATCCGCACCAGCTTGACCTGGGCGAGGCGTGGCATCGGCTGACGGGCCTGCCGTTTGTCTTTGCGATCTGGATGGCGCGGGCTTCGACCGAACTGGGCACGCTGCCCGCGGTGTTGGCGGACCGTCTCGACAAAAACCTGCCCCAGGTCGTGCTGCTCGCGGAGCAGTCGGCTAAGCGGCATGGCTGGCCGACGGACCTGGCGGAGCACTACCTGCGCGACGTGCTGCGCTACCGAATCGGGCCGCGCGAGCTTGAGGCGATCACGCGGTTTGGCGAGCTGGCACACAAGCACGGGCTGATCGATTCGGCGAAGCCGCTGGAGATCGCGCAGCCGACCGGCAACGACGCATGAGGGGCCGAGCGTGAGTCGGCGATCCAACCAGCAATACATCTGCGAAGCGATCCGCCGGCTCGCCTCGCAACTGCTCTACGCACCTGCCGACCGTCGGGCTGAGGACATCCGCCGGGCCGAGACGCTCCACGACGAACTCGACCCGGCTCAGAACTACCCCTTCGAGTTTCTCGCCTACCGCATTACCGCGCACCGGTTGCCCGACCCCGACGACGCGACGCTCGTGGGCGAGGCGGTGTTGCCCGACCTTCGGCTGCTGATCGATTCACTCAGCCGGTCCATCGCCTTGCCGCCGTCGCAGGAAGAGCCCGAGCTGACGACGGCGCAGCTCGCGAAGCAGCAGGGCGTGAGCGAGAAGACGGTGGCGCGTTGGCGTCGTGCGGGATTACGCTGGCGCTGGGTCACCTTGCAGCCCGGCGGGCAGAAGGGGGTCGTGTTCCCTGCGTCGGCGGTGTCCTATTTCTTGAAGACGCAGCCCAAGCGGGCGGACAGCGCTAAGGCGTTCAAACGCATGACGAGTGACGAGCGGCGTCGGGCGATCGAGCAGGCACGTGCGATCCGTATGGCCGAGCCGACGATCTCGCTGAACCAGGCGGCCCGCCGCGTCGCGTCGCAGGTCGGGCGGGGGCACGAGACGATCCGTGAACTGCTTCAGAAGCACGACCGTGAACGGCCAGAGGCGGCGCTGTTTGCCGACCACGACGCTCCGCTGACCGGCCGACAACGCGCCGCCATCGAGCGGGCCTACCGGGAGGGTGAGCCCGTGGAGTCGATCGCGGAGCGTTACGGCCGAACACGCTCGACGGTGTACCGCGCGGTGCATAACCGCCGGGCCCAGCGTGCGCTCGGCGTGTCGATCGGCTACATCTCTGAACCGACCTTTGAGCGCGACGATGCCGACGAGGTGTTGCTGCGGCCGATCGCGCCGCCGGGCCCGCGGGCGCGTCGCCTGGACGAGCGGGCGCTGGGGGCGTTGCCCGCATCGCTGCGCGACGCCTTTGACCGCCCGCTCCCGCCGGACCGGCTGATGGTCGCGTTGCTGCTGCGTTACAACTACCTCAAGCATCTATGCAAGCATGCCCAGGCCGAGCTCCAGGCCTCCGGCGCGCAGGCGAAGGCCCTGGACCGGTTTGAGTCGCTGTACGGCCGGGCCCAGCGGGCGCGGTCGAGCTGCTGCCACACAGCGTTGCCCTTGATCCTCTCGGTTTGCCGGCGCCAGCACGCCGCGGGGAGTGACGCCGACCGGGAGACGCTGCCCGGCCTTCTGCTGAGTGCTTTCCATGTGCTGGCCGAGCTGGTAGAGACGCACGACGCGGCGCGGTCGGCACGCTTCGAGTCGGTCCTGACCAACCGCCTGCTGCGCACATTTGCACAGACCGACCGCGATAGCCCGCCCACCCCCGACTCGGCGTGGCGTGAGCTGCAGCAAGCGGTCAATGTGCTTGGCCCGGACGATGTGGGTGAGGTTGACGCGGCGCCCAGCCCCGGCGAGGCGGCGGGCTGATGCGTGATGACCAACGCGGCCCTTCGCGTTGCCGTCAGTTGCCCCGGTACTCGGCCGAGCTCGTGCACGTCTCATGCACCCGTACGCACGAGAGCAGCGGCAGGGTGGGGCTAAGTTTGTCCCAGATCCATTTACTAAGCAGCTCGGCCGTGGGGTTTTCAAGGCCCGGGATATCGTTGAGCACTCGGTGGTCGAGTGTTTCCTCAATCGGTGCCGTCGCCCGCTTCACGTCCGCGAAGTCGATGAGGTAGCCCTGGGCCGGGTCGACCTCGCCCGCGACGACGACGTCGATCTTGAACGAGTGGCCGTGCATCCGACGACACTTGTGCCCCTCGGGGAAGCAGGGCAGGAAGTGCGCGGATTCGAACGTGAAGGTTTTAGTCAGGGCGATGTGCATGGGGGATCGGGGTTTAGGATTCAGGGCTTGGGGGTAGAGAACGCGTTTTCGTCCCGGGCATCGTATGGGGTGAGGGTAGCTTACAACACAAGCGCAGGTGCTCTGCCAAGCCCCGAATCCCTAACTCCTGCTTCGGCGTCACACCCCCCGCGCCATCGGGTCCCAGA
Organism: Phycisphaerales bacterium JB063; assembly: GCA_044439905.1. Lineage (GTDB taxonomy): Bacteria > Planctomycetota > Phycisphaerae > Phycisphaerales > Phycisphaeraceae > JAHQVV01. The sequence goes on from JBITAC010000141.1 coordinate 32,277, forward strand.
TCAGTTTATGGAGCTGCGTCTGGAATCGCACGGGCAGCCGATCCTCCAGCAGCCACTGGGCCAGGTCACGCACCGCGAGCCCCGGCACGCCCGCAATCTCCAGCCCGGGGGTCACCTCATTCACCGCGCTCACCAGCACCGCGCCGACCCGTTCGTGCAGCTTGTGTTTTTCCAACACCTGCTTCATCCAGGCGTAGTCCGACCGGCTGGTCAGAACAAACTTCACCTCGTCACGCTCGTTCAGGTGGTCCAGATTCGTCCACAGGTTCCGCTCGGCTTCGCCACTACCGGGGGTCTTGAGGTCCATGATGCGGATCACACGCGGGTCGCAAACGCTGATGTCGCACGCGCCGCTGGTCTCGACGAGCACCGTCTTGCCCAGGTCGCACAGCTTGCTCATCAGCGGGTGGACGCCGCGCTGCAGGAGGGGCTCGCCGCCGGTGACCTCGACCAGGTCGCAGCCCGCCGCGCCCCCGCACAGCGCGAACGCCTGTTCGATGACTTCGTCGACCGTGCGTTTGTCGCCCTCGTGGAAGGCGTACTCGGTATCGCAGTACGCGCAGCGCAGGTGGCACCCGCGTAGCCGAATGAACAGGCAGGGCAGGCCCGCCCAGGTCGACTCGCCTTGCAGCGAATAGAACAACTCATTGATGTACACGGTGTCTGGGCGCTCAGCCATCGCTTGCCCCGATCTGGGGGGTGGTCTGGCGTTCAAGCGCGGCGAGCAGTTCCGCGACCGTCTGGTCCAATACGGGGTGGCGGGTATCGGGGGCGATCTGTGCGAGCGGACGGAGCACAAAGTCGCGCACGTGCATGCCGGGGTGGGGGACAGTCAGTCGGTCGGTCTGAATGACACGCTCGCCATAGAGCAGCAGGTCGATATCGATCAGACGCGGGCCCCAGTGCCGACGCTGGTCGCGGGGGAGTCGGCCCAGCTCGGTTTCGATCTGCTGCAGGTGCGTGTGCAACTCGATCGGTTCGAGCGCAGTCTCGAGCGTGAGGGCGGTGTTGAGGAACGGGCCCTGGTCCTGCGGGCCCATCGGCGGGGTCTCGATCGTGTCGGCTATGGCCAGGACGCGGACGCCCGCGATCGTGGCGATCGCCTCCGCCGCCCGGGTGAGGTTCCGGGGGCGTTCGCCGAGGTTGCTTCCGAGCCCGAGGCATGCGGTGGCCATCGTGCTATTGTCGCGGGCTGGGCGCTAAGGGCAACCCTGCACGTTGCAGCGGGCTTTGGGCCGCCTATGATGGAGCGTTTGGCCAAGCCCCCGACCGCCCCGTAATGACCGCCAGCGCGACCCTCAATCTCGACGACGCCAACAAGCAGCTCGCGGCGCAGGACGCCCAGGCGCGGGTTGCCTGGGCCGCGGAGCAGTTTGGTCGCGGGCTGGCGATGACCTCGAGCTTCGGGGCCCAGTCGGCGGTGATGCTGCATCTCGTGACCCGCGTCGTGCCCGACATCCCGGTGGTCTGGATCGATACGGGCTACCTCTTCCCCGAGACCTACCGCTTCGCGGAAGCGCTGCGGGATCGGCTGGACCTCAACCTCAAGGTGTACACGGGGACGCTGACCCCCGCGCGATTCGAGGCGTTGCACGGCCGATCGTGGGAGGACCCGGGCCAGGGGCAGACCGACTACCTCCGGCGTTTCAAGGTCGAGCCGATGAAGCGTGCGATCGAGACCCTCGGGATCACCTGCTGGCTCGCGGGGCTCCGCGCCGAGCAGACCGACCACCGGGCGACGCTGCGTCCGGTCGAGCTGCAGGACGGGGTGTACAAGGTGCACCCGATCCTGAACTGGACACGCAAGGACGTCGGCGAATACCTCACCCGACACGACCTGCCCTACCACCCGCTGGTCGAGCAGGGCTACGCGTCGATCGGCGACACGCACTCAACCCGCAAGGTCACCGATGAGATGACCGACCGCGACGGCCGATTCACGGGCCTACGCCAGGAGTGCGGCCTGCACCTGCCCGAGACGCCGGAAGAGAACCAGAGTCTCGGATCGTCGGGGCTGTAGGGAGGCTTGGCTATGAGCCGTTGGCCCGGTTGTGAGACAAGTGAAAAAGCCCCGCTCGACGAGCGTGGGCTTCCTGATCGTTATGCGGGATTTTCAGTGATCTGCGATCAAGTGCCTACGGCAAAATCTCGACGTAGCTGTCGCCGCTGCTGAGCATGTAGAAGACTTCTTCGACGTCGTTATCTCGCATACGGACGCAGCCCATCGATTCCTGCTGGCCGATGGAGGTTTCTTCGTTCGTGCCATGGATGCCGTAGCTCTCGGCGTCGCGTGTGTTGTCGTCGAGTCCCTCGAGGCCCATCCAGTACTCGCCGATCGGGATGTTGGGGTCGTCGCGGTCGAAACTCTCGCCGGTGCGGGGGTTGCTCCAGCCGGGGTTGACGACCTTGCTGCGGGGTCGGATGCGCCACTGGCCGGCGGGTGTGGAATCGAACTCGCCCAGCCCGACGGGGTAGGAGCAGAGGTAGATGCGCAGCCCGTCGGGGTCGATGACGTAGAGGTCCATGCGGTACTCGTGCTTGACGATGCGGGCGTGGATCGGGCCGCGGATGCACTTCAGGGTGGCGCCGGCATTGATACGGGTGGCGTCGGAGATGCCGTTGATCCGCATGATGAACTGGTAGGGCGTGCCGAACGCGGGGGCGATGTCCCGGCTGAGGATCTCGCCGCTCTGGACGGTGTGCCGGAAGGCGATCGGGTCGTTCTCGACGAAGGTCTTGGAGAAGACCAGCGTCTGGTTGAGGTGGGTCAGCCGTTCGCGGATGGCCTGTGCGTCGTGTCGGGGCAGGGAGCCCGGGGCCCGGAACAGCAGCTCGCTGAGCATCGCGCGGCCAGCGACGACCCGGCCGTCTTCGATGAGCTGCATGCCCTGCTCGTACTGGTCACGCTGCTCGGTGGTGAGCACGGTGTCGTCGTCACCCAGGTCGGGGATGTCGGTCGTGCGCGTGCCGGGGATTGTTTCACGTGGGTTGCGTCGCTGGGTCTGGCGGTCCGCGGTCGTGCCGGGGCGTCGCGTGGGGTTGGCCTCGCGTTCGCGGGGGGTGGCCGCGGCGATGGGCTGGCTGTCGCCGCCCTCGGGGCTGGCCCCGGGGGTATTGCCGGTGGTGGGGGTCGACCCGCCGTAGAAGTACATGTACCCGCCGACCACGGCGATGGCGAGGACGAACACGGCGATCCAGGGCCCCTTGCGGGACTTGCGTCGGGAGACCATGTGCTGACGTGAATACCCGGGCCGACCGGCTTGTGATTGCAGTGCCATCCTTGGTCTCCTTTGTTCGCGGGGCCTCGATGCGCCGCGCGTCCCTGATGTGGAATCGAGGTCGATTTCGTCTCAACTCGGCCGGCTCGGCATGCCAGCGACAGCATTATCGCAGGGCCGACCCGGTTTGGCCAGCAGCCGCGGAAAAACGCCGATCCGGTGTATAGCCGGGGGAATGAGCCCGAGGGGTCAGCCCTGGTCGCGCAGCGTGTCGAGGTAGGCGAGGTACTCGCGGATGCGTTTTTCGTAGCCACGGTCGGTGGGCTGGTAGTAGGTTTTTTCGACGCCGAGGTAGTCCTGATCGACGAAGCCGGCCGCGCTGTTGTGGGCGTACTGATAATCGTTGCCGTGGCCGAGGTTTTTTGCACCGGCGTAGGCCCCGCTGCGCAGGTGCTTGGGCACGGGCACGGTGCGCTGGTGCTTGACGTCCTCCATCGCGGCGTTGATGGCCATGTAGCTGGCGTTGGACTTGGGGGCGCAGGCGAGGTAGGTCGTGGCCTGGGCGAGAGAGATCCGGGCCTCAGGCATCCCGACACGGTGGACGATCTCGTAGCACGCCGCGGCGACCTGCAGCCCGCGGGGGTCGGCGTTGCCGATGTCTTCGCTGGCGAGGATCGCGATCCGCCGTGCGATGAACATCGGGTCTTCGCCCGCGTGCAGCATCCGGGCAAGCCAATAGATCGCGGCGTCCGGGTCCGATCCACGCACGGACTTGATAAACGCGCTGATCGCGTCATGGTGCGCATCGCCGTCCCGGTCGTAGGCGATGGCCTTCTGCTGGATGGACTGCTCGGCGACTTCGAGGGTGATGTGAAGGGAAGGGGCCGAGGGGCTAAGGGGCGCAGGGGTCGAGTGTTGGGAGACTGTTTTATCACATGGCCCCTCGGCCCCTGGCCCCTTGGCCCCTTCCGAAAGCACAGCGATCTCAAGGGCGGCCAGTGCGCGTCTCGCGTCACCATCCGACATCGTGGCCCAGTGGGAAAGTGCGTCGTCGTCGAGGGTGATACTGAGGCCGCCGTAGCCGTGGTCCTTGTCCGCGATCGCGCGGCGGATGAGCTGCGAGATGTCGTCCTCATTGAGCGGCTCGAACTGGAAGATCTGGCTTCGACTCACAAGCGCGTTGTTCACGGCGAAGTAGGGGTTCTCCGTGGTCGCGCCGATCAGTGTGATGATGCCGCGTTCCACATCGCCGAG
>JBITAC010000142.1:0-3727 GCA_044439905.1 Phycisphaerales bacterium JB063
ACAGTATACGCGGTCAACAATCGTGACCCAGAAGGATGGCTTGCCCGCAATCACGGTAACTACTGATGTGTTCGACAGACGATTTCGAGCTACTGCTGAATATGTCAAGTATGCGGGTTCATACAACGTAACTGCTCAAGCTTTCAAAGGTACTGAACGGTCGCCATGGATTGATACTCAATCCATTGATCCAGGGCCAGGATGGGAAGAATTAGATGTGATTCCTGAGCAAGCTCCTGAGAACGTAGCGCTGTTTTACTTTACGTCAGATGCGAAGGCTGCAATTCAGAATTTTGGGAAAAACAGTTTTCCCACGTACCCGGCTGCAGAGTAGTAAACGTATCGAATGATTCTGACATCTATGATCTACATGCAGATGGAAAAGATATGCACCCCGACACCGCCGCCTACAACCATTCCCAGGCCCCCGGCGACCGGGACATCTGTGACCGGCTCGCCGAGGTGATCGACGCCGCGCTGCCCGAGGCCGAGGACAAGGTCTGGCACGCCCACCCCGTCTGGTTCCTCGACGGCAACCCCGTCGTCGCCTACAGTTACTTAAGAAAGGTATTGTGGTCCGCATGCTTTACCTGCATATCGCTATCACGGTCTTTATGCTTTTGCTCATGGGTTGCGCGTCTACCACAACTCCCGATGGACGGGCGTTTGTGGCGGGGCCGACACTTACCGTCTACGCTCTGCCCGGGGAAGACCGGCTGGACCACCTCGTGTTTGTCCGTAATGGCAGGCAACTGACGATCCAAGCCCCTGACATGCTTCTGCAGCCCACTTCGGCCGAGATCGGCCGGTGGGGCAACAAGGACATCGCGCTGGTCGCCGGCCGTGTTGGCTGGGGCACCGGTTACAGCCGACATGCCCTGACGATCTGGCACCTGACCGATGGCCGGGCTGTGCATATCGGGAACCTACCGACCCATACCTACAGCATCACCCCCAATGGCAGCGAGCACGAAACCACGATTCGCTATATCCATACTCACACCCAGGAACAGGATTCCAGCAATACCGTGTCACTGCTGCTCATGCGTGTTGCCGTAGACGGGTCGGATATCGGCCAACAAGCGGATTCTGAGTACACCGTCTCCAGCCAATTGGTGCAACTCATCAATCTGCCTGCCACAGTTTCCGAGGCTATCATCGAGATTGAGCAGACGCTAGTTGGTAATCCTGATAGCCGTTAAGTATTGCCACCTCACGAGTATCAGTCCAGTATCCTGTCCCCATGCCCACCACGACCACCCCGATCCGCTGCACCGCCACGCTCCACCGCCCGGCCGACGCCCCCCGCAGCAGCACATGGACCTTCCTGATCCTTCCGGGGGACGCCAGCGCCAAACTCCCCCGGCGCGGCCCCGTCATCGTCAAGGGCACGCTCAACGGCGAACCCTTCCGCGCAACACTCGAACCCGACGGGAACAAGAGCCACTGGCTGAAGGTGCCCAACAAACTCCGCCAGTCGGCGGGCGCAGGCGTCGGCCAGGCCGTCACGCTCGAACTCGCGCCGCTTGACGAAGAGCCCGAGCCCGTGGTCCCCCCGGCCCTGCGCCAAGCACTCGACGACCCCGCCCACGCACAGGCCAACGCCACCTGGCAAGACATCACCCCGCTCGCCCGGCAGGACTGGGTCCACTGGATCACCTCCGCCAAGAAACAGGAAACCGTCGCCCGCCGAATCACCACGGCCTGCGACATGCTCACCCAAGGCAAACGCCGCCCCTGCTGCTTCGACCGCTCCGGCGTCTACAGCAAGGGGTTTTCAGCGCCCAAGGCAGCGGAGTGATCACTGTAGGTTTTGCGTTCGCCTTAGCAAAGCTAAGCCGTATACTTGGTTGTTATAGACGGAGAGTTTCATGGCTGGAAAATTCCTGAAACCCGAAGCGATCGCAGATACTGTCCGCAGCGAGCAGCGGATGAATGCAGTCCAGAAACGTGAGGGATTGACCCAGCATCCAGTGACGGTCACGTCATGCGGTTGTCCCGATCCCGCATGCGGCTGTTGGCATACCATCCAAACAGACCGGACCCTTCCGACGCCGGATGAATGTGATGAGTTGATCCAAAAGCATAACCAGGCCAAAAAAGGCCAGACTTGAGCATCTCCGCCAATCGGTTCGGCTTGTGATACCGTCCTCCCCCACGTCGCCGCCTCCGGTAGGCACGGTGTGCTACCGGGAGCAAGAGGCATGACGCGACATACACGGAACAAACTGACGGTCTGGGCTGGGCTTCTCTTGGCGGCGAGTGGCAGGGGCAGGGGCTCGGTGATGCCCCGGGATGCGCACGCGGAACCTTGATGCTAGTTTGAACGTCTGGGGTATAGACAGCTATTGAACCCGCCTGCCCCGGGGCTTCGCGGACTCAGCCCCGGCCACCCGCCGTTACCGTTTGGCACCATGTTCTCACCAGTGCGGAGTAACCAAACCTGCTACCTTCTTTCGTATGGGTTTGCCCCGCCGTATGATCGTGATCGCGTGGCTTGGTGTTATCGCTTTGATGTTTGCGGTGCCGCCGCATACCCATACGCGTGTTGGCGGTGTTTCTTACCTGACCATTATCAACCCGCAAAACTCGGCGCGCCCCGGCCACCCCGTTGTTCTTTGGTGGTTGTTGGCGTTGCAAGTCGCCGTGGCGGCCGGGGTGGCTTTCTACCTGATTCGGATGTTCCGTCCCCCAAACGGGGGGTGTCGTTCCTGCGGATACGATCTGCGTGGAACGCCCACCGGCCTATGCCCCGAGTGTGGCCAAGTGAACGATTTGACTCCCACAAACACTCAGTCAACCTGGCATGAAACAGGGCGTACACTCGTCACGTTTGTGTTGTCCCTGCTCGCGTTTCTCATGGCGATGGGGGTCGTGATCCCGATCGTCGATCCCGGCGGCGGTGCGAGCGGCCACAACACAAGGGCCGCCGTGACACTCGGCGACCGTATCACAAGCGCAATCTGTTTCGCGATCCCCACGGTGTTGCTGGGGTTGGCTGGGATATACATCTTGAGACGCAAGCCCACGCAATCGGGCGAACCCACATCGCCTGCTGACTCGCAGCGACCGGCCCCAAGAGAATGAATGGTCGTTTCTCGCGATGCCCCGGGATGCGCACGCGGAACCTTGATGCTCATCCGAAAGCCTGGGGTATAGACAGACATCGAACCCGCTCGCTCCGGGGCTTCGCAGATTCAGCCCCTGGCACCGGCCCGTTCCGGGAGCTGTGGGCTCGGCTCCGACGAGCATTTATCTGCCCGGGGAACGGAAAAAAATGTGAGTGGTGGTGTTTTCGTCCGTCACATAACGCAGCAAGATGGTGTCGGGATCGACCTGCTGGAAGTGGAAGACTTCTGGCCCTTCAGACTCCTCGGCATCAGAGTCCCCATGCGGGATGAGTGTTAGCTTGTCATCATTGATCTCGTACTGATAGGCCCGGGCCCATCGCGGGGCACCATCTGCCCACCCCTCAAATCTAAAAACCAAGCCCTCTTCTTTGAACTCGTAGGCGATCTCGTTTGCGGGGTCCGTGGCCTCATGCCATGCGCCGATCTCAGAGTTCGAGCGACAGCCGGTCAGCAGGCCAAAGCCCACGGTTTGGGAAAAGGCGATGGCGCAAACGCCGGCGCGGCTGGCGCTGCGGGCGCGGATATCGGTGCCAAGGTGGCGGTGCGCGATCGCGTCGTAGCGTCCCAGCGACCAGAAACTGATGACGGTGGCGGCA
>JBITAC010000143.1:0-10725 GCA_044439905.1 Phycisphaerales bacterium JB063
GCCTCGACGAAGACCGAGCTCGCCGCGCGGAAGAGCGTCATGCCCAGCCCGATGACGATGAGCCAGCCGACCAGCCCGAGCGTCATGGTCTGTGTGCGTTGTTGGAGGTCGGGCTTGCCGTCGGTCCATAGCCGGTAGAGCTGCGCCGCCGCCGCCGCGCCGCCGACGCCCGCGACCCAGCCCGCGGCGTAGATCGCGAGCGAGCCCGTCATGGACGCCAGCCCCCAGCAACCTAAGAGCGCTGCCGCCGCGACCGCGACCGTGATCTGTGCCCCGCGCTGTGTGCCTGCGGTGTTGACAGTGGTATTTGAAGTCATGCCATCACTGTACGCCTGGGCCGCGGATCGAACAATAGCCCAGCCAGCAAGATACGCCCGGATCATCGACTCACACGACGCACGGCCAAGAGAAAACCGCTGGCGTGGCGCGTCAGCGGTTTCCGTTGCTCGGCATCAAGGATGCCAAGCGTGGCGGCGGGTTGTTGTGTCGGCATCAAGCCAACGCCGAATAGTCTAACGCATGACCCGTGAGTTGTTCAAAAGCTTCGTCGTATTTTTTGCGCGTGTTGTCCAGCACATGGTCGGGCAACACCGGCCCCGGCGCCTGCTTCGCCCAGGCGCCTTCCGCAACGAGCGTTTCGAGATAGTTGCGCACGTACTGCTTGTCATAGCTGTCCTGGTCACGACCCGGCGCATACGACGCGGCCGGCCAAAAACGAGAGCTGTCCGGGGTCAATACCTCGTCGATCAGGATCGGGGTCGTACCGCCATCCAGCGGCAGGCCGAACTCAAACTTCGTGTCGGCCAAGACGATGCCGCGCGTCGCGGCGTAGTCGTGCGCCATCGTGTAGATGCGCAGCGTCAGATCGCGCAGCGTCGCCATCAACGCCTCGCCCGCGATCGCGCTCGCCCGCTCGAACGAGATGTTCTCGTCGTGGTCGCCCATCTCCGCCTTGGTCGCCGGGGTAAAGATCGCCTCGGGCAGCTTCGCGCACTGCGTCAGACCGGACGGGAGCGACACGCCGCACACCGTCTGCGACCGCTGGTACTCCTTCCACCCCGAGCCCGCGAGGTACCCGCGCGCGACGCACTCGATGGGCACCACGCTGGTCCGGCGGCCGATCATCACCCTTCCACGCAGCAGCGCGACGTCATCATCCGACAGCCCTTCGATGTCGGCCGGGTCGGTGGACAGGACGTGTGTCGTCACGGCGTCGCCAAGCTCTCGGTCGATCATGTCGAACCAGAAGGCGCTGAGCTGGGTGAGTACGATCCCCTTGCCCGGCACACCGTTGGGCATCACCACATCGAACGCGCTGAGGCGGTCCGTCGCGACCAACAGGATCGCCTCCCGGCCGTCTTTGAGCGTGCAGTCGTACACATCGCGTACCTTCCCCACGCGCTTGTTGGGGAGGGGCAGATTCGTTTGCATCACCGTCGCGGTAAGATTCATCCCGCTATTGAACCAAGATTCACAAACCCTGCCAAGCGCTGACCGGCGCGTCCCACACGTCACGAAGGAACAGGCCCGACCATGCTGACCGGAAACGAACTGCTCGCGATCGACGCCGGCACACAAGGGGTCTCGCTCATCCTGTGGTGCCCCGATACGCACACCCTCCAAGGCGTCGGCGAACAGGCCTATGAACACGACGTTGCGCCCGGCCTGCCCGACGGCCGGCTCGAACACTACGCGCACTACTGGTCCGACGCGATCCGTATCGCGATGGACACGCTACGCGCGGATGTCCGGCAGCGCGGTCTGGGCGAGATCCAACGCGTCGCGGGCATCGGCGTCACCGGGCACATGCACTGCATGGTCCGCCGGGACGCGGACGACAACAAGCCCTTTGGCTGTGACCTCTGGAACGACCCGCGCGGTGTGGCGCAGTCCGAGCAGCTCACCGAGTTGCTGGGCGAACACATGCCCGCGCGGTGGACCGGCTGCCACATCCTCGCACGCATGCAGGACGAGCCCGAGCACTGGGCCAAGGCCGCGGGCGTCACCGTGACCTCCGGCTCGATCGTGCATGACCTGACCGGGCAGTGGGTGATCGGGCCCGGCGACGCCTCGGGGATGTTCGGCAAGCTCGACGCCCAGGGCCAGATCGACCGCGACAAACTCCGCAAGATTGACGCGCTCGTGGGCAACTCGTTCACACCACTCGAGCAACTCGTCCCGCGCGTCGTCCCCGCCGGCGAAGTGGCGGGTACGCTCAGCGATGCGGGCAGCGCGCTGCTGGGCGGGTTGCCCACCGGCATACCCGTCGCTGCGCCCGAAGGCGACCAGCAGGCCGTGCTCGTTGTCGCCGCGGCGGGGGAGATGGAGCTCGCGCTCTCGGCCGGGACATCCTTCACCGGCAACCTCCCCGCCAGCGCCGACTTCACCGCGCAGGACGAATCGGTCAACGTCCTCGCGACACCCGATCGACTGACGATGTTCATGGTCTGTGTCCGCAACGGGACGGTCGCGTTCGCGCAGTACGTCTCGGGCCTGGCCAAGCTCTCGGGACGATCGTTCGGTGAGATCGCGGACGACCTGACCGACCTCGCGCAGGCCGTCGATCCCGAAGCCGGCGGCGCGATGCTCTGGCCATTCTTCCAAGGCGAAAACGTCGCGAAACTGCCCGACGCCCGCGCGTTGCTTGAAGACGCGCCGATCGAGCTGCTCAGTAACCCCGGCGTCCTGGCTCGGCTGCTGCTCGAAGCGCCCGTCCTTACCCTCCGCTACGGCCTCGAACAGCTCCGGCCACACACCGGGCCGATCCGGCGCGTCGTACTCACCGGCGGCGCACTCAAGAGCAAGGGCGGCTTCGCCCCGCAGCTCTACGCGGACATCCTCGGCGTCCCCGTCGCCGCACGTGCGGGCGACGAAGAAGGCACCGCCAAGGGGGCCGCCATCCTCGCCGGGTTCATGGTCCAGCGGCAGGCGGGCAATGCCGCGCAAACCCTCGCCCAGTACGCCAGGTCGCAAACCCCGGGCGATGAGCAGCTCTGGCAGCCCAACCCCGATCTGAGCGGGCTCTATCAGCAACGCTACGACCGCTTCGCCAAACGACTCGCGCAGTGGCAGGGCAAGGCCTGAGTGCGCCCACGTTAAAGGGGCACATGCCACCTTAGGCGGGGCATCCCCGGCAGCGCCGTCGCATCGCACGAGGTGATGCGCTTAGCCAGATACGGCATCCCAGTCCAGCCCGAACTTCGCGAGGTACTTGCGCAGGCGGTCGGCGTCGTTCGTGGTCTTGCGCTTCGTGCGCGAGACGTGGAACAGCTTGCGGCCGGCGTCCGACAGCGAGGCGGCCTCGCGGCACGTCGCGATGACCTGCGCAAGCTGTGCCTGGTCGAACAGGTCGATCGGCGTGTCGCCCAGGACCTTGTGGACGCTGCGGGCCTGGGTGTCCTGGGTCTGGCCATGCCAGGCGGCGCGGAGGCGGTCGGTTTCTTCCTCGACCTGCTCGATCGTGATGCGCCCGGCCGGGGCGAGGGTGGCCATGCGTGTGACAGCGGCGCCAAGGTCGCGGAAGTTCGCCGACCACACCGAGTCGGGCGCGAGCGCAAAACGCATGAACGCGGCGCGGGCTTCCTTGTTGAACCGCACCTGTCGGCCGGTTTCACGTGCGATGCGGTCGAGTTCGTAGTCGAGGTTGGGCTCGATGTCCGCGCGGCGCTGCGCCAGCCCCGGCAGGCGGTAGGCCCATAGGTTGATCCGTGCGAGCAGGTCCTCTCGGAACCGGCCCTCGGCCACGGCGGCGGCCAGGTCGCGGTTGGTCCCGCAGATCAACTGAAACTGGCTGGCAACATCGCGGTCCCCGCCCACGGGCATAAACCGCTGCTCCTCGATCGCGCGCAGCAGCATGGCCTGCTCGTCAAGGCCCAGCTCGCCGACCTCGTCGAGGAAGAGTAGCCCGCCGTCCGCCTCGCGGAGCAGGCCCTTGCGGTCGGCGGTCGCGCCGGTGAACGCGCCCTTGGTGTGTCCGAACAGCGCGGACATCGCGCTGTCGCCTCGGAGGGTCGCGCAGTTCACCTCCACGAACCGCCCCGCAACCTGCCGACGCAGCTGCTTGAGCTCGAACACCCGCTTGGCGAGTTGCGACTTGTCCGCGCCCGTCGGCCCGGTGAGCAGCATCGGGTGCCGGCTGTTGATCGCGACGTGTTCGATCTGCTCGATCAGCCGGTTGTACGCCGGGTCCCGCGTGTCGATGCCGGCCTTGAGGAAGCTGAGGCCTTCGAGCGTTTCCTGCTCGAAGCACTGCGCGATCTTGTCGTACTTCGAGAGGTCCAGATCGATCACACTGAACTCGCCCGGACCCTTGTGTTTGTCCCCGCGCCGCTTGCGTGGCGGGGAGGTCTGGATCAGTTTGGCCGGCAGGTGGCGCGACTCGGCGAGGAGGAACAGGCAGATCTGCGCGACGTGCGTCCCCGTCGTGATGTGGAGCAGGTACTCCTCGTGGTCCGGGTCGAAGGGGTAGCTGCGCGCGAAGTCGAACAGCGCGCCGTACACCGCGTCAAAGTCCCACGCATCGTCAAACTCGATCGTATGCCGAGCGACCCGCGTCTCAGGCGACACCGTGGCGATGTCCTGCTCGACCTGCTCGGCCAGGCCGTCGAACTGTGTCTGGTGCAGCAGCTCAAGGCGGTCGACCAGCAGGTCTTCGTGCTGGCAAAGTGAAACCGTCGGCCGCCAGTACTCCCAGCGAGCCGAGCCGCGGCCGCGGTCCAGGGTGGGCCCCAGCAGCCCGATGATGACGCGTCGTTTCATATCCAAAATTATAAAAGACGATATAAAAATAGACAAATCTATCTATAAAAACTGGCTGTGCATCAGTGGAAATGTGGTTTAGATTTTCTTTTAGACGATGTCATAAATGGGTTTACAGCAATTTTGAAGATGTGTTTCGAGTTGTGGCACGGCTCATGCTCTTACTCCAGCGACGTACGAAGCATGAACCCACGATTGGCTGAACTACGAAAGGAAACACACCATGGCAAACAAGTCCCTCTTCAAGTCGCTGGCCGGCAAGCTCGCCCCGAAGGCCGACACACGCAACGAAGCCGGCGGCACGGCTTACGCCTTCGACGCCCGCCACGCCTTGGCTCAGTACGCCGCGACCGGCACGCTCAACGGGACGTTCTACGCCTCGGCCCACGACCAGCTCGAAACCGTCCTGGGCCTGTGCGGTCAGGTCGAGTCCGAGTTCATCGCACGCACCGCGCTCTACACACGGACGCACGGCTACATGAAGGACCTGCCGGCCCTGCTCTGTGCGGTCCTCTCCGTGCGTGGCCCGGGTCTGCTCGCGGAGGTCTTTGACCGCGTCATCGACTCGCCCAAGATGCTGCGCAACTTTGTGCAGATCATGCGGTCGGGCGTGGTCGGGCGAAAGTCCCTGGGCTCGCTGCCCAAGCGGTTGATCGTCGACTGGCTCGACAAGCGGACCGACGCGCAAGTGTTCTTCGGCTCGGTAGGCAACGACCCGTCGCTGGCGGACATCATCAAGATGGTCCACCCCAAGCCCGCCAACGCGTCGCGCGACGCGCTGTACGGCTACCTGATCGGGCGGCCGATCGACCGCGAGGCGCTGCCTGAGATCGTCAAGCAGTTCGAGGCCTACAAGTCGGCGAAGGATCGGCGCGGTTTGGCGATGCCCGACGTGCCCTTCCAGATGCTGACCGGCCTGGACCTGGCAGACTGGGAGTGGAAGGCGATTGCGCGTCAGGCCCCGTGGCAGATGACGCGGATGAACCTCAACACCTTTGCTCGGCACGGCGTGTTCGGCGATCAGAAGCTGACGCGGACGATCGCCAACCGCCTGCGGGACGTCGACCAGGTACGCAAGGCACGGTGCTTCCCGTACCAGTTGCTGATGGCCTATGGCATGAGTGACGCCCTGCCTCACCTCGTCCGCGAGGCGCTGCAGGACGCGATGGAGGCGGCGCTCGAAAACGTGCCCGCGATCGACGGGCGGGTCATCGTTTGCCCCGACGTTTCCGGCTCGATGCATAGCCCCGCGACGGGCTACCGCAAGGGCGCGACCTCCGCGGTGCGTTGTATCGATATCGCGGGTCTCGTCGCCGCGGCGCTGCTGCGGAAGAACCCGGGCACCCTCGTCCTGCCTTTCGAGTCGGATGTGGTCACCGGCCCGGGCGCTCGGCTCAACCCGCGCGACTCGGTGATGACCAACGCCCGGAAGCTCGCGTCGCTGCCTAGCGGCGGCACGAACTGCTCCGCGCCGCTGCGTTACCTCAACCAGCGCAAGGAGCACGGCGACCTGGTCGTCTACGTCTCCGACAACGAGTCGTGGATCGATACGCCCCGCTATGGCTACTTCGGCGGCGGCGCAACGGAAACCATGCGGCAGTGGGAGCTGTTCAAGCAACGCAACCCCGCCGCCAAGATGGTGTGCATCGACATCCAGCCCTATGGCCATACCCAGGCCAAGGAGCGTGAAGAGATCACCAACGTCGGCGGTTTCTCCGACCAGGTGTTCAAGATCATTGCCGCGGCCGCGAACGGCCAATCGACCCGGGGCCGCTGGGTCAGCCAGGTCGAGGCGATGACGCTCTAACACAACCCAACGCCGACGCCGCCCAACCGCGACGTCGGCCATTGAAAGGAAAAACCATAGGCGGAGGCCGCTTCAGCGGACGTCAGGACCCGCCTCACGCAAACGACTCAAGCGCCGGCGAATGCTGGACTGACTACATGGTTAGAGCGCCTGCCAAGGCAGGAGGTCCCCGGTTCAACCCCGGGTCGCGTGGCGACACGCGGTAGCTCAGAAACGGGCTCGTCCCAAACGTCCGTCCCCCGGTTGTCGCCGGCGCTTCGGAACAACATGCGGTGAATGCAGGCGGGAGTACATCGGCAAAGCGGGTTCGAATCCCGCCCCGCGACGGAGCGATCCGACGCGGGAACCTCTCGCCAACCCTTGTCACCATTTTGATCAAACCCTGAAAAGGGAAAAGCAGCGAATGCAAGCGGAACTACAAGATTTCAATTCTCCAGGTCGTGGGTTCGAGTCCCACCAGCCCTATTCCCAATCACGGGGCTGTAGCTCAGTCGGATAGAGCAGGCGTTTCGCCACCCCTTGTCGCTGCTACTTTTCTACTTCCTCGGCCGGTGTCTCAACAGGACGCCCGCCGCCTTCGGCGAATGCAGACGGAACTACATGTAATCCACGTGTTGCGGGTTCGAGTCCCGCCGGCCTCGTTCGATACACCAGGGGCCGTAGCTCAATCGGTAGAGCATTGGCAAGCGTTTCGTCACCCCTCGTCGCCGACATTTTTACCTGTAAAACAGAAAGATCGAAGATGACCACCCCCCAGACCACAGCAGAGACCTCCCCCTTCATCCCTACCGGTGAGGCGACAGCCATCCTGCCGATGCCCGACAACCGCAAGCCCGTGACCGTCATCGGCACCGAGGCGATCCGGCAGACCTTCGACGCCATGTGCATCCAGCAGGCGATCAACTCCCGCATGGCACCCGGGGTCGAGCACCTGGTCCTCAACCCCGATGCCCACTGCGGCTACGGCGCGCCCGTCGGCTGCGCGATGGCTTCGCCGACGCATATCTACCCCGGGCCAGTCGGCGTCGATATCAAATGCTCGATGTCGCTGCTGCAGCTCGACCTGCCCCAGGATCAGATCATCGATAAACCTTCGCGTCGGGCATTGATCAACGCGATCACCGAGCGCACCCCGACCGGCGCGGGCAAGGGCCAGCGGCAGGCACCCAAGTCGCGGCGTGTACACGAGCAGGTCGGCCGAATCATCGCGGCCGAGGGCGCGAGCAAGCAGGTCTGCGAGATGCTCGGCATCCCCCGGCATTGGCGCTATCGCTGCGAAGACGCCGTGCACACCGGGCACGACGGCACGAAGGACGCGCTGTACAGCCGGCTGGACCTGCTGCGCGAGACCGGCCGGTTCCCCGCGTTCGCGAACAAGGTGAGCCAGCTCGGGTCCTACGGCGGCGGGAACCACTTCGGCGAGTGCGAGGTCGTGCACGTCGAGCCCGGCAAGGAAGAGGTCGCCAACGTGTTCGGCCTGCGCGATCAGCACGTCGCGTTCCTGTCGCACTGCGGCTCGCGTGGCTTTGGCCACGACCTTGCGATGGGGCAATTCAAGTCTCTGCAAGGCAAATTCGACCGCTGGTCGATCCCGTACCCTGGCGTGTCGCGTCGGGGCAACGGCGACCGCGAGCTGTGCTACGCGCCGCTGGGTACACCTGAGGCGGACGCCTACATCGATGATATGTCGCTGGGGTCGAACTTCGCGACGCTGAACCACCTGCTCATTAATGCGCTGGTGCTGGAGGCGTTCCAGGAGGTCTTCCCGGGTGTCAAGGGCGAGCTGGTGTACTTCATCAGCCACAACATCGCACGGCAGGAGGTCGTCGACAACAAGCTGATGTGGGTCATGCGGAAGGGCGCGACGCGGGCGTTCCCGGCCGGCCACCACGGGCTGAAGGACACGCCGTTCGAGAAGACCGGCCACCCGATCCTGCTGCCCGGCGACCCGCAGCGGGGCAGCGCGGTCATGGTCGCCGAGCAGGGCGCGAGCGCGTCGCTGTACTCCGTCAACCACGGCGCAGGCCGAGTGATGGGCCGAAAACACGCGATCCGCACGCTGGACCAGAAAACAGTCGATGCGTCCTTCGATGAAAAAGATATTCTGACCAACTGCCGAAGCTACCCCCGCGACGAAGCCCCGGCGGCGTACAAGGATTTCGACGAGGTGTTGAAGTCCGTCAAAACCGCCGGCCTGGCCAGCGAAGTCGCCCGACTCAAGGCACGGTTCGTGATCAAAGACGCGAGTAAGGCGGATGATTGAGATGGCACAAATGAACGATACATGGCGAATATGGACAGATCGTAAAGCATATGAAACATTTTTTGATCACGACTGGGCAAGGCGTGTCGGCAGACGCGTGCAAAAAACTCCATTCGACGACATGGTGTTCAAGCTATGCTTCCAATGGAAGGGTGCAGCGAATACTAGCGCGCTCCCATTCATCCTTGTCGATATGTGTTCCTCATTTTCTGACGGTTACATAAACGGCCAAAGGCCACGTCCTCTTATATTGCTGGATGCAATAGCCGGTCGGCTAGGCGATAAAATGTCCTTGCCACAGGATTCTGACGTAAGGGTAAAGATGCTGGAAGGCATATCGGAGATTGATCTGGAGCTTACGCAGAAACTCGCCATGAATCCATATTCGATGGATAAAGAAGAGTTGTGGGATGGTCTGGTCGTTAACTCTGAGCTTGCAATGGCAATTCTTATGTCGCAAAGGATGTGTTACTCAAACTTGTTCTTCGGCTACGAAGACTTTGTTGTCCGCGTGGTTAAACTTGTAAGCGGCATAGATGGGGTGAGGTCTGGGCGTAACTTTGATAGACATCTAGAAGATACGTTCGGAAAACATTGGAAACACGATCTTTGGCAAAGCGAGCACATTCGCGTTCCAAGACTTGTAAGACATGCTCTGGTCCACGCAGGAGGTAGCGAAACGGCGGAGCTTCAAAAAGTGAAACACGGTTTCGAAGTCATTGGCGGGCGTTTGCAGATTACTGTGCTAGATACACGCGAACTTTTTGCGAGGCTCTCAACCACAGTGGAAAAACTCATAGATCACCTTGTTTAGGTAACCATGCTGACGATTGACGGATCAAAAGGTGAAGGTGGGGGGCAGGTGTTGCGGTCGTCGTTGGCGTTGTCGATGGTGACGGGGACGCCGGTGCGCTTGGAGAAGGTGCGCGCGGGTCGGCGTAAGCCGGGGCTGATGCGTCAGCACCTGACAGCCTTGCGTGCGGCGGCGCACATCTGCGGCGCGGCGGTGGAGGGGGACGCGATCGGCTCGTCGGCGGTTTCGTTTTCGCCGGGCGCGGTCGTTCCGGGCATGCACCGTTTTGCCGTCGGCACGGCGGGCAGCGCGACGCTGGTGCTGCAGACCATCCTGCCCGCGCTGCTCATGGCCGACGGCCCGAGCGAGGTCACGCTTGAGGGTGGGACGCACAACCCGATGGCACCGCCGTTCGAGTTTTTGCAGCGTGCGTTTCTGCCTTTGGTGAACCAGATGGGGCCGACGGTCGAGGTCGAGCTCATGCGCCCGGGCTTCTTCCCCGCCGGCGGCGGCCAATTCATTGCCCGTATCGCGCCGGCCAGGAAGCTCACGCCGATCGACCTGACGGAGCGTGGCCCGCTGGTCTCACGTGAAGCGCACGCGGTGGTTTCTCACCTGCCGGGCGAGATCGCGAAGCGCGAGTTGAAGAAGGTGCGCAGCAAGATGGGCTGGTCCGAAGACGAGTGCAGGATCGAGCAGGCGGACCATTCTCCTGGCCCGGGCAATGCGCTGATGCTGTCGCTTGTGTATGAGCATGTGAACGAGGTGTTTACGAGCTTTGGCGAGGTCGGCCGACCCGCGGAGGCGGTGGCGAACCGGGCGGTGCAGCTTTGTCAGCGCTATCTTAAAAGTACTGCGGTGGCCGGCGAGTACCTGACGGATCAGTTGATGCTCCCCCTCGCGATCGCGGGCGGCGGGAGTTTTACGAGCACGGGCCTGTCGAGCCATGCGACGACGCACATCGAGTTGATCCAGCGTTTCCTCGCGACGCGGATCGAGACGGTGGCGGAGGACCGCGGCCTGCACCGGATTACGTTTTCAAGTTGACGATCCATCGCGGAGCGAGCCCATCGTTGGCGAGCGTCCGCGCGATGCATCGTCAAT
>JBITAC010000144.1:0-8215 GCA_044439905.1 Phycisphaerales bacterium JB063
GACGCCGACCACGCCGCCTCGGCCCCTGCGTGCCCGCCGCCGAGGACCCGCACCTCGATCGCGGTCTCCCGTTGCATGAGCGGATGGTCGCCGGGGGCTGGGCCTCGCGACGCAGCAACGGGCACCGCCCTCGCCCTGTCAGAGAGGTTTTCCACAGCGTAGCGGGTCGAGACCGCCCCACGCCCGCCGTCGCTCGCGAGCCATCTTTACCTAATTTAACGCGTGAAAATGGCGTGAGACTGGGGGATATGCGCTTGACGCGGAAAAACATTCTGGTAGAGTTTATGCAGGTCAAGGATTGACCTGACAACCATGCATCATTTCTAAGGCGAAATCTCGTTGATTCCCGCGAAGAAAGATGTGGAGAGGACAGAAAAAAACATGAATCACCTCAAGATCGCAGCGACCACTGCCATTGCCGCTTGTCTGTCCGGTGCGGCGACTGCAGATCACATCAGCGTCCTTGCCGACCTCATCGCCAACGATGGCACGATTCAGGTCGGGGACAAGCTGTTCTCAAACTTCGACTACGCCGCGACGGGTGATATGCCCGACGCCGACAACATTAACGTCATCGAGTACACCGACAGCGATGGCAACTTCGGCATCCGTTTCCAGGCCGGCTTCTTTGACCTGCCCGGCGGCGGCTCGTCGGACGCGCTCATCACCTTCGACGTGACCGTGCTCGACCCCAACCGGATGATCTCCGGTGCCCACCTCGCGGGTAACCCCGATGTCCTCGGCGGCAACGGCGGCAGCTCCTTCGGCGGCATCACCGAGACCTTCCTGACCGGCAACACCAGCGACTCGCTCTCGATCTTCGCGACCCAGGATTCTGCAGTCCTCGCGGACTGGGTGTTCTTCGATACTCCCACCTCGACCCTGAGCGTGCAGAAGAACATCACCCTCTTCGCCGACGACGATGCCGTCGCGACCACGCTCTCTTTCGTCGACCAGACCTTCACCCAGATCCCCGAGCCCGGCTCGCTGGCGTTGATCGGCCTGGGTGGCCTCGCCTTGCTCCGTCGCCGCCGCTAATCGCGACGCCGACAGGCACGCAAACCGAATAACTCACAAACCCCGGCCATGTGCCGGGGTTTTTTATGCGCGGGATATGGTGCGTGTGGTGCGCATCGCTGCAGTCCGTGCAGACGCGAGAGCGCACGGATACCTGCGCGATGGTGTAACTCGAGTTGCGCGACTGCGTGGTCTCCGCGAAATCACAGCCGATCCGCGCCGCTACCGAGCCCTCGGCTGCGCATAAAAAAACCGCCACCGCCTAAGCGGTGACGGCTGGGGTTGTTTGCCAGGCAAAGCCGCGTCTGTCAGCGCGTCGTTGCTTGGCCAGGGTTTGTATCACGTCATCCAGGCACTACTCGGCGTCGAGTTGTTCCTGGATCATCTCTTCGGTGATCCGCATCGGATGGCCGCGGTACGCGATCTTGCCATCCTTGCCGATCAACAGCGAATTGGGGATGCCGCGGACACCGTAGTCCGTGAACATGTCGCCGTCGGCGTCGCGCACGAGCCACATGTCCATCTCGTTGTTCTCCGCGAAGTCCGCCAGGAGAGCCGATTCTTCTTTGGAGATCATCATCACGACAAAGTCTTCGCCTTCGAAAGTCTCAACGAACTCGTTGAGGTGGGGCATAGAAGCCCGGCAAGGGCCTCACCACGTCGCGAAGAATTCGACCATGACCACCTTGCCGGCAAAGGCCTCGAGTGAAAACTCGGTGCCTTCCGGGACGTTGGCGATCGTCTCTTCGATGCTGAACTCCAAGGCGTCGTCGCCTGCCTCGGGGCCGGCCGCCTGGGCGGTCGGCAGCGGGGCTACCATGGCGAGCGCGGCGATCACGGCCGCGCTTGCCGTCCATTTCTTCAAAAACATAACGAGTCTCCTGGTAGGGGTCGGGCAACACGCCCGACGGTTTCTTGGCCGACAGTGGCCATGTACATACTACTGGTGAGCCAGCGCAGTTGTTCCCGAAAAATGATTCCGCCTGCGATGTCGTTCTCAAGGGCTCCAGCGTGGTGGTGTGATCGTAAGCTGCGTATCCTGCGGCGTCGCGAGGCAGGACCCGGCGTGACAGGCAGCATCGTGCCGCCCGATACACTACGGCCATGATCTATGACCAACTGACTCAGGCCGATGCGTATCGCGGGGTGTTGCCGGCGTTTGGTGCAGTGCTTGATGCGTTGACCGGCCAAGACCTCATCCAACTCCCCACGGGTCGATCCGTCCTGCTGCCCGATCAGGCGGACCTCATCATCGACCGCTACACCCCTTCGTCAGACCGCGCGATCGTCTGGGAAACGCACGAACGCTTCGCCGACCTCCAACTGATGCTGATCGGGGAAGAACGTTTCGGCTGGCTCCCCCGCTCCGCCGCCCCGCCGGTGAAGACGCCCTACGACCCGGAACGCGATGCGTGTTTTTATCAAGAGCCGGGAGCGCCCCACCGTCCGGTGCCGAGCTACCTCGCGCTCGTGCCGGGCATGTTTGCGCTCTTCCTGCCCACCGATGTCCACGCCCCGGGCCTTTGCCCCGCGACCGCCCCGCCTCATCCGGTG
This sequence comes from Phycisphaerales bacterium JB063, assembly GCA_044439905.1. Classification (GTDB taxonomy): domain Bacteria; phylum Planctomycetota; class Phycisphaerae; order Phycisphaerales; family Phycisphaeraceae; genus JAHQVV01. Next base: position 2,572 of record JBITAC010000144.1, read on the forward strand.
ACCAAGGCCGTCGTCAAGATCCGGCTGGACTCCTAGCATCGCGCGACCGTTGGTCGGCGCGTGTCAATACTCCGACTTCCCAAAAAAGATCGCGGGCGGTGTGAGGAGCATTGCACCAAGGATCGCCCACTCCTGATGCGTCATCGGCCCCCACATCGTGTCGCCCAGAAACGGCGCACGCAGCAGGATTACCACAATCGGCAGCAGGAACACGCTCATGCGGATCCCCTGGTACAGCCCCGACCACACCAGGATCAGCCCGGCCAAGAGCGCGGGCTGGCTGCACATGACATCGAACACCGCATCGGGGATCGGCGAGTATCGCAGCGGCTCACGCTTGGCCATCAGGTAGCTGCGGACGTGCTGGAGGTACCCGCCGGCCTCGGGCAGCGACGGGAGCTTCTCGCGCTTCGTCGCCCAAAGCGCCCACACCACGAGCAGCGCGGCGCCCGCGAGCGCCCGCGCCCGGCCCGCGAAGAACCAATAAGCCAGCGTTGTTGAGAGCGGGGTCCGGCGGAGCTTCCACGAGTCGGGGATCGGCTCGTCTGCCGTGGAGGCCGGGGCCTGCTCATTCGTGACGGGCTGGGCGAGGTACACCTGCGCTAGCGCGCTGCACTCGCGCGTCGCGTGGTAGCGGGCGACATCATCAAACCAGTCGCGCGAGAGCTGCCGGGACTTCGCCATCGCCTCCATGTCGCTCACGCCCTCCGCCCGCAGCCGCTGCATCTCGGCCCGCTGGAGTTGCTGGCGTCGGCGTGCCTCTTCCCGCTCCTCCTGATGCCGGGTCAGCCAGTCCACCAGCGCGTCGCGCCACCCCGCGTGCCGCGGGCGCGGGTTGCCTTCGGTATCAAACCCCCAGTGAGTACGGGCCTCGCGTTTTGCTTCATACCCAAAGAGTGCCTCGTATAGCGGCTCCCAGCGTCGCCCGCTGTAGGCGCAGACAAAACGACGCAGCGCTTTTTCATCAAGCCCGCGGAGGCGCATGTCCCGCAGCATCTGTCGGACCCGCCCCAGGACCGGTGCGCGTTGCCCCGCCACCCAGCGATCAACAAGAAAGTAGAAGCCGGCCGCGAGCCCCAAGGCCAGGGCGACCGTCGCGAGGTAGTACATCACCAGCCCGAGCGCGAACACCATGGCCGTCAGCGTCAGAAGCCCGCCCCCAAGCATCAACCACTGCGAGAGTCGGAGCGTGTGCAGGTACTGCCGAAGCCGTCGGCCAAGCGTGCTGCGGGACAGGAGGTTCGACAGCGCGAGGTAGCTCACATTGGTGCAGGCCCAGAGCCAGACCGTCGTGCCGGTGAGCGCGTAGTTGCCCAGCGCGATGCCCGTGAGTGTCAGCAGCAGCGCCGTCAGGTGGAACGCGAGGTAGACCCCCCGCCGCGCCTTGACGGCCGGGGCGTTGTTGAATTGATCGACAGCGTCCTCGATCGCCGTCGCGTGCTCGGGCCGAGGCGTGAAAGCCCCCGAGCCGATGCCGAGGTAGCCCTCGAGCGCGGAGACGACCTGGGCCATCGTTGCGTAGCGGTCGGCCGGTCGCTTGGCAAGCATCTTCATCGTGACCGCAGAAAGCTCGGCGGGTACGCGCTGGGTGAGTTGCTCGGGCGGCTTGATCGCGGAGGTCGCGTGGAGCTTGAGTACGTCCTGGGCCGATCGCGCCTCGAAGGGTGGCCTGCCGGTGACGAGGTAGTACAGCGTCGCGCCCAGCGCATAGACGTCGGCTCGGGCGTCGACGGATGCGGCGTCTTTCGCCTGCTCGGGGGGCATGAACGCGGGTGTGCCGAGTGTCGCTGCGACGCGTGTGGTACTCGGGTTTGCGGCGTCGACTTCGTCGGTGCCGCTGCCGAGTTGGGCAGCGGTGTCCGACTCCCCGCCGGCCGTTTTGACCAGGCCCAGGTCCACGACCTTGACCAGCCCCTGATCGTTGACCAGCAGGTTGGCGGGCTTGACATCGCGGTGGACCATCTGGTGGTCGTGCGCAAACGCGAGGCCGCGCGCGGCGTGGAGGATGTACGTCGCGGCCTGGTTGGGGTCGAGCTTGCCGTGGGCCTTGATAACGTCGGCAAGCGATCGGCCGTGGACGTACTCCATGCTGAAGTAGTGCTGGTCGTCGTCGTGGCCGACGTCGTGGATCTGGACGACGTTGTGGTGCGAGAGCTGCGCGACAGCGAATGCCTCACGCACAAACCGCGCGAGGAACGCGGGGCTGCGCGCGAGCTGGGGCGCGATCGTCTTGACCGCGACATGCCGATCCAGCGCGACCTGACGCGCGAGGTAGACACAACCCATGCCGCCCCGGCCCAGCTCGCGCAGCAACTCGTAGCCATCAAGCCGGCCCATCGGCTTGCCTGCGCCGGCCGCCGCTGCGTCTGGCTCGCTGTCGTAGGCGGCCGACCCGGGCGCGGCCATCGTCGGCATCTCGGCGGGCGACGACGCGACCGTCCGCAGGTCGTCCGGAGCCGCCGCCGTGGGCATGTCCGCGGGGTTTGATGCCACCGTCAGCGCCTCCGGCGAAGTGGGCTGTGTTGCATGCTGCGCTTTGTGTTTCGCCTGACGCCGCTTGAGGTGCTCGATCGATTTGTCCACCAGGATCCGCCCGCCGGGCTCGCGCGGGATCACCAGCGCGAACGTGTTCCCGCAGTCCGGGCACTTGGGCTGGTACACGCCGGGCTTCGCCTTGAGCGCAAACCGGTGTTCACAGTGTGGGCAGCAGACCGACATCCAGGGTCCCCAAGCAAGGCGTCGAAGAGCGAATCGGATAAGACATGCGCAGGCCGAAAACCCGCCATAGTTCAAAGCGTAACCTAAAACCCGTGATTGGCAAGCGTATCAAACGGCGCGGCCCGGCAAGTGCCGGTTTAGCCGAAGAATAGGAAGCCCAGGCAGGCGAGCACCATCACGGCGCATTCGACGATCAGCAGCGCGATCGCGCCGAGCATGATGACCCAGAAGACGGGGTTGCAGACCAGCGCGATCATGCGGAGCCCGGCGAGGATGCTTGTGCCGTCTTCCTGGATCGACCGGGCTTTCCAGAGCACCTTCGCGAGCAGGACATACGAGCGCCATTTGACCAGCCCCTTCAGATCGCGGGCCTCAAACTCCCGGATGTTGGGCCAGTACTCGCGCGAGACTTCTGCGATCGCTCGGCCCATCCCCACGGCCTTGGCGGGCAGCCCCGTGACGGCGGTCAGCATCCGTTCGCCGATGAGGAGCACGATCGTCGGTAGCCCCATCAGCACGAGCGGGATCAGTGACACCGTCCAGTGCCAGTCGCGCACGACGATGAAGTAGAACAGTGTCCCCACGGCCACGACGCCGCTCACGGCGAAAAGCCAGCGGATATGCCAGATGGACCGCTCGGCACCCTGTGCGACATCATCGATAAACGAGATGACCTTCGCGGCCATGTACCCGGCGTCTTCCGTCGGGGCCGTTGCGGGGGTTGGGGGCTGCGGTTCCTGGCCGGTTGGCGTGGGGTGTTCCGGCTGGGGCGTTGGCGTTTGCGCGGCGGGAGCGGACCGGGATTCATCGGCAGGTGTGGTGTTCTCCATCGGTCGGGGTTCCGTGGGGCTAGGCCGTGGAAAGGCGTGTCGTGTCGATACTACTGTTTTTGTTTTGTATTGCCGAGCCAGGATCGGCTGATCTGAAGCAGCGACCGCCATGCCCCGGGGTGCCCGGGCTGTGCGAGCAGTCGGAGCGACAGGAGTCGACCCACGGCGCTGATTGCGAAGATGAGGAAGTAGTTGACGAAGGACCAGGGGCCGATTTCCCAGGGCAGCAGGCGGGCGGGGAGCAGGGAGAGCAAGAGGCCGCCGAGGATCGATCCGACGAAGAAGGACGAGCCCTGGAAGAAGCCGATGACGCCGAAGGTGTGCTGCCGGAGCTCGGGCGGCCCCAGGGCCTGGGTGTAGTTGAACCAGCTCAGGTTGAAGCCCGCCCACGCGAAGCCGCCGATAGCGCCCACGAGGTAGACGGGCCAGACCATCGAAGCGCTTGAGGCGAGCCAGGGCAACACGTGCAGGCCGATGAGCAGGCCGCTGCCAGCGAGGACGGTGTTGCTGCCCAGCTTGCGGTCGAGTCGGCCCCACGTTGGCATGGCCAGCAGCGCGCTGATCGAGGTGATGACGCCCAGCAGCCCCATCTCGAAAGGCGTCATTTGCAACACACGCACCATGTGCGCCCCGAAGTAGGCTGCGCTGAACCCGAGGCAGAACTGCCAGCAGAGGATGAATCGCGCGGCCTGCGGCACGCCCGGCGTCCGCCATACCTCGGCGAAGAGTTGGCGGATCGGTTGGGGCCTGGACTGGCTAGGGACGGGCGGCTCCATCTGCCTGCCCAGCGTCCGGGCCGCGACCAGCGCGGCGATGACCGCGAAGATGAAACATACCGCAAACCCGGTCTCGATCTGTCCACGCTTCTCAAACCAGGTCAGCACATATGAGCCAAGCAGGAGCATCGCGAGCGAGACTACGCCCAGCGCGGCGTTGCGCCGGCCGTAGTAGCTGCCGCGCAGCGAGGCGGGCACCAGGTCCGCCATCCACGCCATCCACGCATTGCCCGCCACCACCGCGGCGGCGTTAGATAGCAATAGCGTCAGGACCATCAGCCCTTGCTTCGCCGGCCCGGGGAGGTCCACAAACAGCAGCACCGCCAAAGCTAGCCAGGCCACGCGATGCGCGAGCGCAAACCCCACCACCACCCGCTTACGCGACCGCAGCCGACGCACGAGCACCGGCGAGAAAAACGCAAAGCCCGTGCACAAAAACGGAAGCGCATCCACCACGCCCAGCAGCCAGTCGGGACAGCCCAGCGCGATCGCGTAGTTGGTGAGGAACAGCCCCGAGGTCAGCGCGATATGCACCGTCGCGAAGATGCCTTCGACGGTCGACACGTGCAGGCTTCGCCGAAGCTCGCTGACCTGCGTGCGCTGGGTCGGTGTACCAAACACCAGCCGGAAGTACATGCGTTTGATCTGGCTGCCCATGCGTCACTCTGCTCGTCCGGTCAGCCCGGGCGGGTCATGCTGTCGTAGTCCATCAGCTCATTGAGGCGTTCTTCGGGCATCAGCTTGAGTTCGCCGACGAGCTGCTTGATGGTCTTGCCTTCCTTGTGGGCCTGTTTGGCCAGGGCGGAGCACTTGTCGTAGCCGACCTCGGGGGCCAGCGCGGTGATGGTCATCAGCGAAGCTTCGAGCAGTTCGGTACAGCGTTCTTCGTTGACCGTCAGGCCGTCGAGCAGCTTGTCGACGAAGACGTTGCAGACGTTGCTGAGCAGCGTGACGGATTCGAGGAACGCATCGATCATGACCGGCATACAGACGTTAAGTTCGAAGATCGATCCGACGCCGCCCATGCCGGCCATCGTGACGGTCGCGTCGTTGCCAATCACTCGGCAGCAGACCTGCATGACGGACTCGCAGATGACGGGGTTGACCTTGCCGGGCATGATGGATGAGCCGGGCTGGATCGCTGGCAGGTTCAGCTCCCCGATCCCACAGCGCGGGCCGGACCCGAGGTGGCGGATGTCGTTAGCGATCTTGGAGAGGGAGACGGCGATGGTTTTGATTGCACCATGTGCGTCAACGAATGAATCTTTTGCTGCCTGGGCTTCAACATGATCACCTGCCTCTTCAAAAGCAATATTCAAT
>JBITAC010000145.1:0-9903 GCA_044439905.1 Phycisphaerales bacterium JB063
GATGACGATTGAGATAAACAACGAGCAGGTCGAGGCGTGCAGAGATTCTGATTGGTCGGACCTGAAGGCCGATCAAGACGGCACATCGACGAGCCTGTACAAGCCGGTCGTCGAACAGCGGCGCGGAAAGACGGTCCTGACGCTGGCGATCCAGATCTAGCGCCTGGATGGCAAACGCCAGTTGCTCTCACTCGATGGCCAGGACCTGATCATGCCCGCCGAGCCCGAGCCGAAGGACCATATCGAGGCCGCGATCGGCAACGCGTACCGCTGGCGCGAGCAGATGATGAGCGAAGGCCTGACGCTTTCTCAATGCGCAAGCCGCGCGGGCCTCTCTGAAAGCCTCGTCCGCAAGTACCTGCCCCTGATCAACCTGTCGCCCGCGATCCTGAAGGGCGCGCTGGCGGGTCATCTGCCGCCGAGTGTGACGATGCAGGGCCTGCTCGCCGCGGCGCGTGACCTGGACTGGTCGAAACAGGCCCAATTTCTCGGGCTCGAGCGCGTTGACGCCATCAAGTCAAGCTAATTGCCACATGTGCGGCGCCCAAAGCGCACCGCCGAAAAACGAGAAAGAGACGTTCGGCGGATCAGGCCCGAAGTCGGGCCGTTCTTGCCACCCGTTGTGCAAACAGAGACTCGGCACAGAAACGAAAATCCCCCGCAAACGCGGGGGATTCTGCGATCAGGAGGGCGAGCGTCTCTGCCTTGACGAGAGAGCGTTCTCAGTAAGCGGAGAGGGTGGGATTCGAACCCACGGTACAGAATTACTGCACACTGGTTTTCGAAACCAGCTCCTTCAGCCGCTCGGACACCTCTCCAAAGGGTCGGCGTGTCGGGGGTTGGCCGACGACGCCAGCGGGCCGACCATGATACCAAGGCGGGCGGGAGTTGGCATGTCGGGGTGGGGGTTTTGTCGATTGTGGATGGGGTGGGGCGTGGCTGGGTTGCGCGGGGGGTTGGGTTGCGATATGCTGGCGGGTTGTGGTCGTATCCGGGCCAGGAGCGTTTGAACGATGACGGACATGCCCTTTGCGAATGACATCCAGCCGGGCCGGCGGGTCCGCGTGATCCAGCAGGTCGCGCGTCAGGGCCGGGCGCTGACGGCGGAGGTGGTCGGGACGGTTGTCGCGACGCGTCAGGCCAAGACGGGCTCGTGGTTTGCCCACGCGAAGGACGATCGGCTTTGGCTGGACCGGCTTGAGCTGCGGAAGGACGATGGCGAGATCACGGTGTGCAACATCGATGCGTATACGCGGGTCGAGGTGCTCGACGCTGGGTCGGGCTCTGAGGCTGTTGCCGAGTCGGATGATGCGGGGGGGATTTCAGGTGGCGGTTGAGTTAGATGCACAGGGTTTGTCGGCGGGCTACCCATTTCAGGAGGGCTGGGAGGTTACGCCGCGTGCGGTCGCTGCGCTGCGCGAGGCGGGTGATTCCTTTGTGCTGCTGGATTGCCGGCTGGATAAGGAAGTCGCGGTGGCGTCTATCGACGGTGCGGTGCATGTGCCGATGCAGTCGATCGCGGACCGGCTTGATGAGTTAGAGGAGCACGCCGACGACAAGGTCGTGGTGTTTTGCCACGGCGGGGTGCGTTCGATGCGCGTCGTGAAGTTCCTGCGTGAGCGTGGGTTTGAGGATGCGTGGTCGATGGCGGGGGGGATTGATCTGTGGTCGCTGTCGGTGGACGCTGGTGTGCCGCGGTATTAGGCGGTCGATTCGGGGATTGATTGAACGGACTGAACGAGTGGTCGGGGTTTTAGGAACGAGTGAGTTATGGCGATTGCAGACTGGCGTGCTTTGCACGGCGACGCGTTTGAAGGCAAGCGGGCGCTCATCACGGGCGGCGCGGGGTTTATCGGGTCGCACCTGGCGGAGGCGCTGATCGATCTTGGCGCGGAGGTCGTGGTGATCGACGACCTCACCGGCGGGGACACGGCGAACTTTGATTCGTATCGGCAGCGTGCGGGCGACCGGCTGCGGTTTGTCGAGGGCTCGATCCTGGACGAGTCTGCGGTGGCGGGCGCGGTCGCGGGCTGTGCGTATGTGTTCCATCAGGCGGCGTGGGGCTCGGTGCCTCGGAGCGTGGCGATGCCGGACAAGTACCACGCGATTAATGCGACGGGGACGATGAATGTGTTGCAGGCGTCGCGGAGCGCGGGCGTGTCGCGGGTGATGTTTGCGGCGAGCAGCTCGGCGTATGGCGATACCCCGACGCTGCCCAAGGTCGAGACGATGCCCGTGCGGGCGCGGAGCCCTTACGCGGCGAACAAGGCGTACGGCGAGGCGCTGATGAGTGCCTGGGCCAACAGCTACGCCCCGGGCACGCACGAGGGGGAGCCCGGGCTCGATACGGCGTCGCTCCGCTACTTCAATATCTTCGGGCCGCGCCAGAACGCGAACTCGGCCTATGCCGCGGTGATCGCGGCGTTTGCCAAGGCGCTGCTGGCGGGTGAGCGGCCGGTGATCTATGGCGACGGCGAGCAGTCGCGCGACTTTACGTTTGTCGACAACGCGGTGCATGCGAACCTGCTGGCGGCCAAGCACGAAGGCCCGCTCAAGGGCGAGGTGCACAACGTCGCGTGCGGGCAGCGGGTGACGGTGAATGAGTTGGCGGCGGCGATGACGCGGATGCTGGGTCGGCCCGAGCTGACGCCGACGCACCTGGACGACCGCGCGGGGGATGTGAAGCACTCGCTGGCGGACCTGGACAAGACGCGTGCGGCGTTGGGCTACGAGCCGATCGTGGATTTCGAGCAGGGGCTGGCGCTGACCGTGGAGTGGTATCAATCGGAAGCGGCGGGGGGGTGAGCGCGTCGTTTTGTGGAGGCGGTACCAGACGCTTCGCGGACTCAGCGTCGGCGTGGATGGATGATGGTACTTTTGAATTCGCCCTTAGCCCTTAGACCCTAGCCCTTCGACCCTCTACACTGCCGCCATGTCACAGAGCCCGGTTGATGTCGAGTTTGGTTCGCGGTTTGAGCCGCCGATGAACACGCAGTTCAACGTGTTCCTCGATAACCGGGTGGGGCGTCTGCTGCACCTGCTTGAGGTGTTTGAGAATCAGGCGTTGACGCTGGCGGGGTTTTCGATCCTAGAGGCGACGGGCCATGCCGTGGTGCGGGTGCTGACCTCGCGGGCGGAGCTGGCGCGTCGTCTGCTCAGCCGGTTTGAGTACCCGTTCAGCGAGCAGGACGTGCTGTGTGTCGAGTTGGATGCCGAGCACCACCTGTCGCAGGTGTTTGAATACCTGATGGCGGCGGAGCTGAGCATCAACTACGCGTACCCGCTGCTGGTTCGGCCGCGCGAGCGGGCGGTGGTGGCGGTGCACTGCGAGGACTACACGATGGCGGCGCAGATCCTCCGGCGGAAGCTGTTTACGCTGCTGGGTGAGAACGATCTGGGCGAGAACGGCTGCGGGAGTGCGCCCGACGAGTAGGGCATGTCGTCAAGACGCAGCGTCTGACACTACCGCGCTTCGCAGACGTAGTCGTGGCCGCCCCACTTGAAGGGGCGTTCGTTCTTGAGGTCGCTTGCGCCGCGGGTGAGGAGCCAGCCGATGATGCCTGCGCCCAGCGGGAAGCCCAGGGCGGCGAGGCCCGACGCGCCGCTGGCGCGGTAGAACTTGGCGAGGACGAGGAACTGCATCAGTGCGCTGAGGATGACCAGTGCGATGAGGACGTTGCCGAGGATCCAGCTGCCTTGCGCGGCGACGAGGAGTGCGACGGCGACGCCCGCGATCTGGACAAGCGGGAGCCCGAGGCCCAGGGCGATGAGGCGTAGGCCGTGGACGCGTAGGCGTTTGACGCGTTGGTTGGCGGCGCCGATGAAGATGCGTTTCCAGCCGCCGCAGAACTCGTCAAAGCTCTCGTACATGGTGCATCGGAAGAGCCCCGATCCCATGGCGATGCCGACGCGTGCGCCGGACTTGCTGACGGCGCGTGCGAGGTTGATGTCTTCCATGAACTGGTCTTTGACGGCGTTCATGCCGCCGATGTTGTCGTAGACGGATCGGCGGAGGAGGGTGAAGGCGCCCAGGGAGAAGGGCCTGCTGTTGCCGTTGGGCCGGTTGACCTTGTGCGGCGGGTACATGTGCATCATGTGCAGGGAGGCGACGGGCTGGGCGATGTGCTCGAAGAGTTTTTCGCAGCGCAGGTCGGGCAGGACGCTGAGCATGTCGAAGCCCTGGGCGTTGGCGGTGGCGACGGCGCCCTTGACCATGCCGGGGTCGATCTCGGTGTCGGAGTCGATGAAGAGGAGCCAGTCGCCGTTGGCGAGTTCGGAGCCGACCTGCATGGGCAGGCACTTGCCGCGCCAGCCGTCGCGGTAGGCGTCGTTGGGGGTGACGGTGATGCGTGGGTCGTGTTCGGCGTGTTGCCGGGCGATCTGCGGGCTCTGGTCGGTGCAGCGGTCGAGGGCGACGATGATCTGCAGCGCGGGGTAGTCCTGTTGGCGGACGGAGCTGAGGCACGCGTCGAGGACACCCTCTTCGTTGTGGGTCGGGAGGATGACCGAGACCCGGGGCCAGCCGGCGTCGGGGGCGGGGGCGTTGGCCTGGTCGGCGATGTGGGGGAGCTGCTTCTGGGAGGTGATGATGCGCACGATCATGACCGCCCAGATCACCGCGAAGGTGCCCATGGCGAAGATCAGGATCCAGGCGGCGATTTCGGCTCCGAGCATCGGCGGGTCGCGGTCGGTGGGGTCGGGGAGTGTCCTGCGCGATCGCGCGGGGTCGGCAGTGTAGCCCGTTGGGCTGGCGTCGGGCTTACCGGGCGGCGCTGGTCGTGAGCAGCGATTGCCCGGTCATCGCGTCGGGGGGCTCAAGGCCCATCAGGTCCAGCGCGGTGGGAAAGAGGTCGGCCAGGCGTGCGTCGTCGCGCAGCGGGGTGTCGGCCGACAGGTCGGGGTCAACGACGATGCAGGGTACGTCGTAGACCGTGTGCGCCGTGTGCGGGGCGTTGGTCGCGGGGTCGAACATCTGCTCGGCGTTGCCGTGGTCGGCGGTGATGATGAGCTTGCCGCCTCGTGCGAGGGTGGCGTCCACGAGCGCGCCGACACAGGCATCGACGGTCTCGACGGCCTTGATCGCGGCGTCGAGCTTGCCGGTGTGGCCGACCATGTCGCCGTTGGCGAAGTTGACGAGGATGAAGTCGGGGCAGTCGTCGCCGCTGTTGATGCGTTGGAGGACCAGGTCACGGATGCCCGGAGCGCTCATCTCGGGCTGGAGGTCGTAGGTGGCGACGCTGGGGGACTGGGCCATCTCGCGTGTTTCGCCGGGGAAGGGTTCTTCGCGGTAGTCGTTGGCGAAGAAGGTAACGTGGGGAAACTTTTCGGTCTCGGCACAGCGGAACTGGGTCTTGCCCATGCGTGCGAGGTAGCCGCCGCCGATGTCTTCCATCTTGGGCGGCTTGGTGTAGGCGATGGACAGGCCGGGGAACTCGGTGAAGGACTCGTCGTAGGCGGTCATGCAGACATAGCGGAGGTTGAGCTTGTTGCCGCGGTCAAAGCCCTTGTTGCCGGTGTCGGGCGAGGGCGGGACGTGGCCAAAGAAGTCGGGCTGCATGAAGGCGCGGGTGATCTCGCGTGGGCGGTCGCCTCGGTAGTTGTAGAAGAGGACGGTGTCGCCGTCGGCGATGCGGGAGTCGGCGGGGTCGGTGCCGACGAGGCGGGGGGTGACGAATTCGTCGCCGTTTTGCGAGTCGTTAGTCGGGTGGTCGTAGTAGTCCTGGATAGCGGCGGCGGCGCTCTCAAAAGCCGCCTGCGGCTGAGCGTCACTCGCACCGCGCCCTGTCATCAAGTCGTACGCCCGCTGCACGCGCTCCCAGCGGTTGTCGCGGTCCATCGCGTAGTACCGGCCGCACAGCGACACGATCCGCCCGACGCCGATGGCCGCGAGTTTAGCTTCGATCTCTTCGAGGTAGCCCTTGCCGGTGAAGGGCCCGGTGTCTCGACCGTCGGTGAACAGATGCAGCAGCACCTTGTCCTTAGGCACGCCGCGTTTCTTGCACAGCTCGACGCAGGCGTAGAGGTGGTCCATCATGCCGTGGACGCCTGCGTCGGAGGCGATGCCCAGGAGGTGGACCTTGTGGCCGTGCCCGTTGGCGTTTTCGATGGCGTCACACAGGGCGTGGTTGTCGAAGAACTCGCCGCTGCGGATCTGCTTGGTGATGCGGACGGATTCCTGGTTGACGACTCGGCCGGCGCCGATGTTCTGGTGGCCGACCTCGGAGTTGCCCATGGTGCCGTCGGGGAGCCCGACCTCTTCGCCCGAGGTGTGCAGCAGGCTGGTGGGGTAGCGCTGCATGAGCGCGTCGGCGATCGGGGTGTCGGCGAGCTTGATGGCGTTAAACGCGTCGTGCTCGGGGTGGGGGTTTTCGCCCCAGCCGTCACGGACAATGAGGACAACGGGTTTGGCGGGCGTCGGCGTGGGCATAGGGCAGTCTGGGTTCGCGAGGAAAAGTGGGGAATCCTAAGATTGTAGATGATTCGGCCAAGCCGCACCGACCGTGCAGTGCGACGGATCAGGCGGAGTGAGTTGCGGCCGCTGGGAGCAGACCATGATGAAGATGCGGAAATGTGGCGGGTGTGGGTACGACCTGATGGGGATCTCCGTCCGCGGGCAGTGCCCCGAGTGTGGCCGGAGCTACGACGTCGCGACAGGCCGAGGGACAGACGCGCGGGCCAGGCACTGGGCCGAGTTGTACTTCCGCACGATCGTGTGCGGGGTGCTCATGGCGCTGGTGATGCTCTGCTCGGGGCTGTTCGCGCTCGCGGCGACTCGGCCGATGGGTGTGGTCTACGGCGGGATGTCGGTCGGGGCGGTCGTGCTGCTGATCGGTCTCTACAGCTACATGATCGACCGCCAGGCCGCGAAGGCGGCGGACGAGGCGAATCGGTAGGCTTCGTTGGGTTTACTTCGCGGCTCGTTTGGCTTTGTTGGCCCAGTCGACTTTGTCCTCGGTGCCGGCGCGGAGGCGGGCGAGGTTGCCCCGGTGGCGGACGACGACCAGCCCGGCAAGCACGGCACAGACGGCGACATACACCGCGGTTTCGCCCAGGTCCTGCCGGGTCGCCAGGCCATAGCCCGCGGCGAGGAGGGGCATGGCGATCGCGGCGATGACGCTGGCGAGGCCGACGTAGGCGGTGGCCTTGGTGACGATGAACCAGATGAGGGCGCTGGCGAGGGCGGGGATTGTGAGCACGGGGTAGAACCCCAGCAGCGCCCCGAGACTGGTCGCGACGCCCTTGCCGCCCTTGAACTTGAGCCAGACCGGGAAGATGTGGCCGAGCACCGCAGCGACGCCGATGGCCATCCACAGCAGCGCCGCGAGCCAGCCCCGGCCGGCCACGAGGTCGGGGGTGATGTCAAACGCCCGATAAGTCACCACCGGGAGCAGGCCCTTGCCCAGGTCCAGCACGAAACACGCGATGCCAAAGGGCTTGCCCATCACCCGGCCGACGTTGGTCGCGCCCAGGTTGCCGCTGCCCTTGGACCGCAGATCGACGCCCTTGGCCCGTGCGATGAGGAGCCCGAAGGGGATCGCGCCCAGCAGGTAGGCCCCGGCCAGCCATAGTGTCCAGATCAGCATGGCGGCATGGTAACGCAGGATCGGCATAGCCATAGCCCGGCAAGGTATTTACACAGCCCCACGGGTGGTCTATCATCAGGGCATGCGTAGCCAACTCTTTGCCGTAACTGCCCGGGTCGTGTTGTCGTCTTTGCTCATGGTCGTGCTCGCCACGCCCGCGATGGGACTGGATCGTGCCCCGCAGGCCAAAGAGTCGGGCGGCTGGCTCTCGGTCCTCGCCCTGATCGTGCTGGGCATCGGCCTGTGCGTGGGCAGCTTCCTGAGCCCGCGACGCAGCCACCTCGACTAATTCTGGATCGGGTTCGTGCGACCCGTATCGACTGACCGATACTACTCCGACCTAAAGGAGGTCGTTCCATGACTCAGCGTTCCCTGGCCGTTCTTGTGATCCTCAATGCAGTGTTGGTCGCCGCGATCGCCATGACCTTTGGCCCCGGCACCACCGAGGTCAAGGCGCAAGGCATCGGCGGCGGTGGCTACCTGATGATCGCCGGCAATACCCAGCAGCGAGATCAGCAGGCCGTCATCTACGTCATGCAGGTCAACACCGGCCGCGTCGCCGCGTTCCTGCTCAACTCCGCCAACGGCGACGTCACCCTCGTCGGCGCTCGCGAAGTCGCCAACGACCTGAACGACGACGGCGGACGCTAAACCCGCGCCCGCTCGCACCGTTGCCTCGACCGCCTCACCCCAAACCAACCACGACGTGGAGACCCACGATGAACCGTATCCAGACCGCCTGCCTCTGCCTCCTCGCCAGCGCCTTTGTCCTCACCGGCATCCTTGTCCTCCGCCTCGACCAGGTCGCCCCGGCCAACACCGCCGACGCCGACCAGGTCATCGCCCAGCCCCAGTTCTCGCTCATGACCGCACGCACCCGCGGCAACGACGAGTCCCTGTTCGTCCTCAACTCCACCAACGGCAAGCTCGTTGTCTACCACCCCAACGTCGGCCGCGAGCAGCTCGAAGTCGTCCGCGCCTTTGACCTGGGCCAGCTCTTCAACGGCCGTCAGGGCGGCGGCGGTGGACGCGACCGCGGCCGCTAAGCCCGCGAACACCCACCTGCGACCCAACCTCGCGGTGGTCGGCTACCCGCCGGCCACCGTTTTTTCGTATAAACATGGGGCCTCAAACCCATCAGGACCCTACGTATGATCACCCCCAACGACGCCGCGACTCAACCCCAGCAAGCGATCCCCGGCGGCGGATTCCTCGACGACACCGCCATGCGACTGGGTGTCCAGGTCCTCTCCGGCACGCCCCTCACCCGCGAGCAGGCCCGGGAGCTCACCGCCCTCGAAGGCCAGCAGATCTACGACCTCATGTTCTGGGCCAACAAAATCCGCGTCCAGTACGTCGGCCCCAACGTCAAGTTCTGCTCCATCGTCACCGGCAAGGTCGGCGGCTGCTCCGAAGACTGTTCCTACTGCTCGCAGTCCAAGTTCCACCAGACCCACGTGAAGCCGACCCGCATGCGCGTCGAGGAAATGGAATCCGCCGCCGACGAAGCGCTCGCCAACGGCGCGTCGTCTTTCGGTATCGTCAACTCCGGCCGCGGCCCGACGGACAAAGAACTCGACTGGATGGAGCCGTTCTTCAAGAAGGCCGCGGCGGGCGGCGAGATCCGGCCTTGCGCGACGCTGGGCGAGCTCACACCGCAGCAGGCCGAGCGCCTCGCGGGCATGGGCGTCAAACGTGTCAACCACAACCTTGAAACCAGCCAACGCCACTTCGGCAACGTCGTCTCGACCCACAGCTACGAGGACCGGGTCAACACCCTGAAAAACGCTAAGGCCGCCGGGCTCTCGATCTGCTCGGGCGGCATCTTCGGCCTCGGCGAGGACTGGGACGACCGCCTCGACATGGCCTTCGCGCTGCGGGAGATCGGCGCAGACGTCGTCCCGATCAACTTCCTCAATGCGATCCAGGGCACCCCGCTCTACGGCAAACGCGAAGCGCTTGAACCGATGCAGGCCCTCAAGATCATCGCGATCTACCGCTTCATCCTCCCCGACCGCGAGCTCAAGGTCGCTGGCGGACGCGAGACGATCCTGCGGGACCTGCAGAGCTGGATGTTCTTTGCCGGCGGGTCGAGCTTCCTGATCGGCAACTACCTCACGACGTTTGGCCGGACCCCCAAGCAGGACCACCAGATGCTCGCGGACCTGGGGATGAAGATCCACCTGTTCGAGGAGCGTGAGATCGAGATCGACCCGAGCCCTGCTAGCGCGGGCGACGCGGGCCCGGGCGCGAAGGGCGTGGGCGCGGTCGAGAACAGCCTGATGGTCCGTCAGCGCGGCAGCGTGCTGGCCCTGCCGAT
>JBITAC010000146.1:0-4390 GCA_044439905.1 Phycisphaerales bacterium JB063
CGCGGTCTGGGGGCGCAAAAAGAACCCTCGACGGTCGGCCGTCGAGGGGTTAGGGGTCTGGACATGGTCGGACCGACCAGCGGGGGCTGGATCAGTTCTGTGCGGGGGCGTCGGCTTCGAGGGCGGCGATGGCCTGGGCGAGGGGCTCATCCATGCGCATGGGGTGGCCGTGCCAGAGCAGCTCGCCTTCGTGGCTGAAGATGAAGGAGTGCGGGACGCCGGTGACTTGGGCGCCGTCGAGCCCGCCGTGGTTGATGACGGTGATGGCTTCGCTGCCGCCGGCGTTGATCCAGGCGTTCTTGGCGGCGTCGGTGTCCTGGGTCCAGACCTGGTTGGCGACGACGACGAGCTTGTCCGAGCCGTACTCGGCCTGGAGCTCGACGACGTGGGGGATGGCGCGGATGCAAGGCGGGCAGCGGTCGCCCCAGTACTCGTAGACGACGACCTTGCCTTCGAGGTCGGCCGCCTCGACCTCGGGCCCGTAGACGTGGGTGCCCAGGTCGACGCCTTCGAGGGTGACGTCGTCGTTGCCGGCGAAGGTGGTGGTCGTCACGACCAGCAGGGCCAGCGCGGCGATCAGGAACGATGCTTTGACGAAACGATGCATGGGGGATCTCCAGCATAGGGGGATAGAAACCGCGCTGGCACGCACCGGCGCGGCAAGAACACAACGACGGGCCGACGGGGAATGTTTCCGGCGATGGAAAATCCCTAATGCAAATGGAGGGCTCGGTGCGCGGCGGCTTTCATGTCGGTCGATCTATTCTTCCTCCGGGACCTCGATGCGCTCGCCGGCTTCGTAGGTTTCGGTCTTGATAACGCTGCCTTCGCGGTCGTACTCGATCCACTCGCCGTGACGTTGGCCGTCTTGGTAGGAGCCGACTCGTCGCAGTTCGCCACCGGGGTAGTAGGAGCGCCACTCGCCGGCGGGTTGGCCTTGCTCGTAGTGCGCTTCGGTTTCGACGTGGATGTCCATCGTGAACCAGGTCGATGGGCCGTGGCGTTGGCCGTCTTGGTAGTGAATCTCGGCGAGTTTCCAGCCTTGTTCGTCGTAGTACCGTGCCAGGCCGTGCTCTTTACTGTCGCGGAAGGGGACGATGGAGCGGAGGGTACCTTCCGCGTCGTAGTGCATGACCGGGCCTTGGATCAGGCCGTCTTCGAGGGTGAGGGTGGCGAGGGTGGTGCCGGTCTCGGAGTGGGCGCGGGTGAACTCGCCGTCAAAGGGTTGGTCTTCGCCGACGGCGTAGCGGAGCCCGTCTTCGCGGGTGACCAAGTCCCAAGCGTGTCGACAGCGAATGTCGAAGCCGTCGATCGCGCTGTCCTCGGTGTAGCCGGGGTGGTACATGTCGATGAAGACGCGGATGGTGCGTTCGCCGACGACGACCTTGTAGCCGTCGAGGATGTTGCCGTAGGGTCCGACGCCGAAGCTGCCCTCGCGGGAGAAGTTGATCTCCTGGCCGTCGGGGTCGACGAGCCGGGCGAGGTAGTAGCGTTCGGCACTTGGGCCGTCACAGCGGACGGGGTTCTCGAAGTCGCCCAGCGGTTTGGCTTCGTCGGGACCGTCGTCGGCGGCTGCGGGCTGTGCGCTGACGCCGGCGGCAGTGCAGACGGCGAGCAACAGCGCGGCCAGGCAGGCGACGCCGGCTGAGAGAGAGTGCGTGTGACGGCATTGCATGATGGGCCCCTGCGTTGGAAGGAAACGGGCCGCGTGTCTGGCCTGTAAGCCAGTCTAATCTGACGACGGGGCTGTGGCCAGAGTGTTGTTGCGGGTTCTTAGGGGGGGGCATGGGCAGTAGAATTGGCGGGGTTGTGTTTGTGCTTTATGTCTCTGACTTCATGAAGTGTTGTTATGAGTGATGTGCATCGTGTGGTTCAGCCGGCGGTTTCGGGGGATCGGGCGCGGCTGTTTCGGGTTGAGAAGGATGGGACGCGGGTGATCCGGACGGCGGAGGGGTATCCGCTGGAGGTGCCGGGGGATTGGGCGTTGCTTGAGCCGGGCGATGCGATGCTGACGCGTCGGGTGAAGGCGGCGGTGTCGGTGTGGGTGATGCAGGAGCGGAAGGGTCGGCGGACGATGAGCCGGGGGGTGTGGGCGCCGGCGGCGGTGATCGAGAAGGTGCGGGGTGAGGTGGCCGCGGCGCGGGCGGAGCCGGGGTATCAGAAGAAGCTGGACGCGGGCCGGGCAAGGCGGGCGGAGCAGGAGGCGGCGTACGCGGGGGATTTTGAATCGGCGATCGTGGCGTTCCTGGCGTTCGCGCCGCGGCACGGGGCGCTGGCGGCGGCGCTGGCCAGGCGGGTGGCGGCGCACGCGGTGCCGGTGGGGAGCGGGACGGTGGCGCGGACCCGGCGGATCTCGATCGAGGAGCGGGCGAAGGCGGCGGTGATCGCGTGGATGCGTCACCACACCACGGCGTACGACCGGCTGCACATCCCGCGGGTGAAGGGCAAGCGGCGGGAGGTCCGGCGGAGGCTGGCGAAGCAGTCGGTCGCGGTGCTGACGCCCTACCGCGAAGGCGGGCCGGTGCCGGCGGGCTGCCCGCTGTCGGCGGCGCTGAGCGGGTTGGGTGTGCCGCCGACGTGAGATGACGGGGGCTCGGCGCGCGGGGGCGAGGCTGGGGGTTGTGTGGATTGCCGACGGGCCCCTGCTAGAGCTTACTCGTCCTCCGCATCGACTTCGCGGACGCGGGCGGGCCGGTTGGTGAGCTGTGCGAAGGGGAAGGTTTCGAAGGCGGAGTTTTCGAGGGTGATCCGGGTCGGGTGTTCGCCTCCGCCGGCGGGGTCGGTGATGTTGAAGAAGTCTTCGGTCCATTTGCTGGTGCGTTGCGACTGTGTGTTTTCGTAGGCGGCACAGTCGCGGAAGTGGACGGGCCCGCAGTTGGTGAAGGTCATGGCGAAGCCGTCGAGGGTGTTGTTGTCGAAAGACGCGTCGATGAAGTGCATGTCGAGGGCGTGGGTGGCCTGGATGAGGCCGAGCTTGCAGCCGTAGATCCGCGAGGATTCGAAGCGCAGGGCTTGGATGTTGCTGAGTTCGAGTCCGACGGCCCCGCAGCCGAAGAGGTCGCAGAAGGCGAGCGTCAGTTCCTCGCAGTCGGTGGCCTCGATGACGGGGCCGGTGCATGCGCCGTACTGCTTGACGGCCTGGGCGGTATGGCCTAACTCGAGGTTGTCGAGGCACAGGTTTTCGCAGCCGATGAGGGTGAGGACGGGGACGTCAGCGATGTCGGTCAGCAGCGCGGCGTGGCCTTGGATGGTGAGGTTTTCGACGCCAAGGATGTAGAAGCCCCGGTCCGTCACGCGGGCGTGGCGGGTGTTGATGTTTCGAAAGGAGGAGAGGAGGTAGTCGTCGCCGGTGAGGCGGAGGATGCGGTCCGAGCCGATCGCGTCGACGAAGGCCCGCACGGTAGCGACCTCGATGACTTCGCGGTCGTCGGCGGGCGGCGGGTCGGCCTCGGGGATGTTGGTGGGACCAGCGGGGTCGGCAGCGGGAGATGCATTGGGTACGGCTTGGGCATCGCGCGGCGCGGGCCGGGCCGACGGGGAAGACACGGACGCCTGGGCATGTCGCGTTGTCACGCACAACGTCATCGCGAAAACGAGCACGGCCCCGATGACAAGCGTGGCGGCGGGTGATTGAAGCCGCCGTCGGCCTGCGGTCCATCGCGTGGCGGGGGGTCGAGTCATGGCATGCGTCCTTTCATGCGGGATGGGATGTCGATCCGTGTGAATGTAGCAGAGCGACGGTCGTGAGTTTTGTGTGCGATTCGGAGGCCGGTGTGGCCCCCCCAAAAAAAACACCCCCGGGCTGGCCGGGGGTGTTCGTGGTTGCGTGATTGCCTTGTCTTGGCCGATCGCTTAGCGACGGCGGCGGAGCAGGGCCAGACCACCCAGGCCGACGAGCGCCAGCGAGCCGGGCTCGGGGACGGCGTCGAAGAGCTGGATTTCAGCGATCTGGAAGGAGTCAGCAGGGAACGCGCCCGACTGATCAACCAACTCGGTGAAGATGATCTTGTAGCTGGTGTACTCGGTGGTGTTGGCCCAAGTGATCAGCGCGCTCTCGGTCATACGATCGAGGGGGAGCGTGATGTCGTCGGCAGTGATGAGCGTCCAGTTCTCGCTGGTGCCTTCACTGTTTTCCGAGGAGAGGATGGCGTCGTTGGTGCCGTAGATCTCGAAGCTGATGGGGTCGCGTTCGAAGAAGTCGTTGGCGGTGGTGAGCTGCATGGCGACGGCCACGGAGGGGCCCCCGCTCGGGGTCACAATGACGCCGCTGCCGTCCTGGCCAAAGCTCAGGAACTTGGTGCTCGCGTCGCCGTCGATCGCGTTGGTGGCACTCTCAGCCGCAGGGGTGAGGGTGGTGATCGTGTCGATGGCGAGGATGGAGTTGCCGGGG
>JBITAC010000147.1:0-32258 GCA_044439905.1 Phycisphaerales bacterium JB063
TCCGCGCTCTCTGCGTCCTCTGCGGTAAAACCCAGGCGCTACTCCGCTTCCCCGGCCCCCACCGCCTCCAGCGACGCGACGCGGAAGAGGAAGCCGGCCGGGGTGGTGCCGTCGGGGTTCTCGACGCCGAAGGTGAAGCGGATGGTCTGGCTGCCCCGGTCGCTCACGCTGTCGATGTTCAGCAACTCGCCCTGGAGCTCTTCGATGACGCGGTGGTCTTTGTCCAGGCGTTCGAGCCGATAGGTCCGCCCCAGTTCGAGCCGCCCGCCGCGCTGCAGCTCCTCGGGCAGGTTGATGACGGCCTTGAGGGATGCGGTATTGACCAGCAGTAGCACCGGGTCGTTCTGCCGAAGCGCGGCACCCTCGTCGGTCTCGATCGTGACGACTTGGCCATCGAACGGCGCGCGGAGGGTGTAGCGCTCGAGGCGCTGCTGCTCAAGCTCGTGCTGCTTGACCGCGATGTCGGCCTGCTCGGTCGCGCGGGTCAGCTCGGCCTGGGCCTGTTTCTGGGAAGCCAACGCACGCCGGACATCCCGCTCGGTCGCGCTGCCCCGGCGCTCCAGGTCCACCTGGTTCTCCCACTCCAGCGTCGCCTCGTCCAGCGCCGCCTGGGCTGCGTCGATCGCCGCCCGGCTCTGCGATTCCAGCCATGCGATCTCGACCACCAGCTGCTGCACACGGTCGTCCATCACCGCCAATACGTCGTCCCGCGTTACCCGCTGGCCCTCACGCACCGGCAGCGCCGCCAGCACCCCGTCCAGCGGCGCACCCAGCACCACCTCACGCGACGGCTCGGCGAAGCCCTCGTACTGCGACAGCATCGTCGCCCCGTCCGACACACGCGGCTGCGACCGGCCCGCCTGGCCATGCAGCGCGCCCGGGGCGGCAGCCAGCAGGCCCAATAAAAACAACCCTGACAGCCCGAGTCGGATTCCGGTGCGATGCTGCGGCATCAGTAACTCCACGGTTCAAAACAATTCGCGAGGCCCACGAGGACTACATCGGTCACTCGCCTGCCCGCCAACGGTAGACGAAAAAATGATTCAAGCAACACCCGATCATAATCCGAACTATAATGCGATCGCCATGTTAGGGAAATGATATGCTGCGTGAACTCCACATCGCCAACCTCGCCGTGATCGAAGACGCCGCGATTGAGCTGGGCCCCGGGCTCAACGTGTTTACCGGGCAGACCGGCGCGGGCAAGTCGCTCGTGCTTGGCGCGTTTGAGGCCTTGCTCGGGCTCAAACGCAGCCCGGCCCGGATGATCCGCCCGGGCGCGGAGCAGGCCCGCATCACCGGCGTCTTCGAGATCCCCGACGCCGCGACCGCCGAGCGCGTCGGGCTCGCGCTGGACCAGGACCTGATGCCCGGCGACGAGCTGCTCATCACCCGCAAGCTCAGCGCCGCGGGCCGATCAACCGTCCACGTCAACGGCCAGCCCGCGACGGCGGCGATGGTCCGCGCCGCGGCCGAGCACCTGGTCGATATTCACGGCCAACACGACCACCAGTACCTGCTCAAGCCCACCAACCAGCTCACCGTGCTCGATACGTTTGCGGGCTGCGAACAGGACCGGCACGCGTTTGCCCAAGGGTTCGCCGAGCTCCGCCGGCTACGCGAGACCAAGCAGGAGCTGACCGCGACGCGTGCACTGCGTGAGCAGCAACTGGACCTGTACCGGTTCCAGCGTGACGAGATCGACGCGGCCGAGCCGGTGGCGGGGGAGGTGATCGAGCTGCAGGCGCGTGAGCGTGTGCTGGGGAATCTGAAGAAGATCACGCAGGATGCGGGGGCGTGCTACGGGGCGCTGTACGACGCCGAGGGGTCGGTGGCCGAGCGGCTGCAGGCGGTGACGCAGGTGCTGCTGTCACTCTCCGAGCTGGACCCCGCGCTGGAAGAGACGGCCGAGCAGGTCCGCGCGGCGACGCTGTCGCTCCAGGAGTCGTCGTTCGAGCTTTCGCGTTACCTGAACCGGCTCGACCTGGACCCCGAAGAATTGGTGGAGATCGAGTCGCGCCTGAACACGCTCAACCGGCTGATTCAAAAGTACGCGGGGGATCGGCTGCGCAAGGGCGACGTTGCACGCGGCGCGCAGCGAGAGGCGGCGGGGGATGCGCAGCGCGACGCGCTCGCGCCCGTCCTCGCCTACCGCGAGCAGATCGGCAAGGAGATCGAAACCCTTGAACGCCAGGGCGAGGACCTCGACGAGCTTGACGACCGGATCGCCGCATTGGCAGACTCGTTGAACGCCATCGCGGACCGGCTCACCGCCGCGCGGAGCGCGTCGGGCCAAGCGTTGACGCCGCTGGTCCAAGAGCACCTTAAGGACCTGGGGATGCCCGACGCCCGCCTGCGCGTTGAACTGACACGCCTCAACCTCGACGACGAAGACGCCGGCCCCAGCGGGCTCGACCATATCGAGCTTATGGCCCGGACCAACCCCGGGCAGGCCGAGCGACCGCTGCGCGAGATCGCGTCGGGCGGCGAGCTGTCACGCATCATGCTCGCGATCAAGTCCGTGCTTGCCCGGCCCGCCGCGACGCCGGGCAAAGCGGGGGCGAAGAAGAAGCCCCAGCCCGCGGGCGCGTCGCCCGGCGGTGTGAGTGTGCTGGTGTTTGACGAGATTGACGCGAACATCGGCGGCCGACTGGGCCACGTCATCGGGACGAAGCTGCGTGCATTAGCGATGGGGCAGCCGGTTTCGCGCAGCAAGAAGAAAGCCGCGCCGACCGGCCAGGTCATCTGTATCACCCACCTGCCCCAGATCGCCGCGTTTGCCGACCGCCATCTGCACATCGTCAAGCAGGTCACCGGCAAGGGCAAGACCCGCCAGACCGCGACGACCGTCAACGTCCTCGAGGGTGATCGGCGGGTGGACGAGCTGGCCGAGATGCTCGCGGGTGAAAAGCTCACCGCGACCAACCGGAAGCAGGCCCGCGAGCTCCTCGCCGCCGCGGGGTAGCCGCTTGCGGCTTAGCGTGGAGCTATCATCTCCACATGATCTGGCGACTACGCGACCTTCCGGAACTCCAGCACCTGTCGCCCGAGGACCGCAGGCGGTTGTTGCGTGACCACGCGGGCCGATCGATGGAGGTCCGGTTTCTGCTCCAGTCGATCGCTCGCGCACTGGTGCTCACGGTGTTCGTTTCTTTTGTGTTTTTGGTCCTGAGGCCTGCCCCGCGCCAGCCGTTGATCGTGCACGGGCCCTCAACACCGGTGTCGATACTGCCCGCGGGTTCTCCATCACAAGGTCTACCGCTTTATGCTGAAGCGTTGATGCTCGGGGCATTCTGGATCGTTGTCAGCGTCGGCCTCTACCTTTTCTGCATGGTCCGCGTGCGTGGCCAGATCCGCATCGCGCTGCTGGAGCATCTCAAAGAAGATGGCGCGTTGCCCGTCTGCCTGCGGTGTGGCTACGGCTTTGAGTCGGCGGTGCCGTCGTCCTGCCCGGAGTGTGGGGCGGCGACGAGATAAGCACGCTGCAGCGCCGCGCGAAGCTGTGTGGCACCCAATCGTCAGTCTCACACCTACTCTTCGATGCGTGGCGACGCCATCTCCATGCCGTTCTGGAACAGCGTGACCCGAGTGGCGGGGCCGTCGCCTTCGGGCAGTTCGAAGACGAGGCGTGCTTCGACGGCGCGGTACTCGAACTCGGTCTGGCTGGTGGGGTAGACACGGAGGGTGGGTTGGCCGGTGAGGTGGGCGTAGAGCTTGCCGCCGTCGGTGGTGATGGTGAAGACCATGTCCGGGGCGAGCTGGTACTGGCCGACGTAGCGTGCGAGGGTTTCCTCGGGCACACTGATCGGCGCGGGCCTTGCGGGGAGGTCGGCGGGGTCGACTTCTTCACCGTCGAGCAGGGCACGCAGGTCGCGCGAGAAGTTGCCGTTGTATTCGTTGCTGGTGTTGGTGAGGACGACGACGGCGTAGTTGTTGGCACGGTCGAAGCCGAGGAAGCAGGCGTACCCGCCGGTCTGCCCGCCGTGGCCCATCGCGGTGATGATGCCGCCCTGGGTGTTGAGGATGAACCAGCCCAGCCCGGTGCCGTTGCCCGGTGCCGGGCCCTCGGGGTCGGTGTGGCGTCGCTGGGTCAGGGCGATCGCCTCGGCCAACGACGTGTCTTCGGGGTCGAGCTGGGCCTGGGCATAACGCAGCATGTCGCGGACATCCGACCGGATCGCGCCCGCGCCGGCCAACGCGTCAAAGTCCCAGCGGTGTGCGGCTTCGCCGTCGGCCGAATGCGGGCCTGCGAAGTGTCGCTCCTGCCGATCACTCAACGCGATCGTCGTGTGTGTCATCCCCAGCGGTGTCAGCACATCCTCACGCAGCAGTTGTTCGTAAGAAACGCCGCGCTGCTGGGCCATCACGGTACCCAGCAGCCCCACGGCCAGGTTGCTGTACTCGGCCCCCTCGCCCGGTGGGTAAGACATCGTGATCGAGCGGAGCGTGGTGTGCAGCGCTTGGGTGTCGTAATCGACGTACGGGTCGTCCATGCTGGCGGGCGCGAAGTCGTGGGGCATGCGCGGCAGGCCGGACGTATGCGTCGATAGCCGGCGGAGCGTGACGCCTTCGGGCAGTTCGATGTCGCCGGGCAGGTAGCGTGTCACAGGGTCGTCGAGATGCCATGCGCCCTCAAGCGACCCCTGGGCCAGGAGCAGGCCCGTGAAGGTCTTGCTGATCGAACCGATCTCGTAGAGCGTTCGGTCGTCGGGGGTCTGGTCGGCCCCGGCCTGTGTAGTGCCGTAGTGGTAGGTGTACGTTTCGCCATCGACAAGCAGGCCGACGCTCATGCCGACGATGTACCCACCGTCGACGTAGGGTGCGGCCAAAGCGTCGACCTGTTCCCGGTAGGGGTCGGGCTTCGCGGCGCAGCCGAGGAAGGACGCGGTGAAGAGAATGAGAAGCGCAAGGCGCGGCAGGGCGGAGAGGGGGTTGCTCATGCCCGTTAGATTACCGGGATCACGCAGGCATTGCTGCGAAAGTACGTTCGGCGATCCGCACCTTCGTGAAGTCAGGTACGGTAGAATGAAGCGATGTACTGGCTTGTTGAAAGTCTTCCCGAGTTCAAGCAAGCTCACGCTAACAGGCAAGCATCTAATCCTGGCAAAAGCCCAGCCGTGCTGCTTTCACTGAAGCTATTGTGTAGATGCTTGTGGCGATGCTTTGTTGTCGTTTTTTCGATATTGATTTTGATCGTCGTGCCACTTCCATACTTGCTACCAGCAGGCCGTGATTCGTCAGTTGGTCCGTATCTACTCGCCTTGTTTCCAGCGGTTTGGATCGGTCTTACGTTGACTGTGTATCAACTGTGCCTGTTACGAATTCGCTTGCGACTGCGCAGTTGTTCAACTGATCAGAGCGAATCGTCTTAGCTCTGCCCGATGCTGACGGGGACGGGCTGGGGGCGGGGGGACTGGTTGGGTTCGACGACGATGTTGAGCGGGAGCCGCTTGCCGTCGGGGCCCTTGGGGATGTTGTCCTGGTCGATGATGCGTTGGATGGCCATGACGCCTTCGATGAGCGTCTCGGGGCGCGGTGGGCAGCCGGGCACGTAGACATCGACGGGGATGTACTGGTCGATGCCCTGGACCACGGCGTAGGTATCGAACACCCCGCCGGTGGAGGCGCAGGCCCCCATCGAGATGACCCACTTGGGCTCGGTCATCTGGAGGTAGATGCGTTGGAGGACGGGGAGCATCTTGGTGGAGACGCGGCCGGCGACGAGCATGAGGTCGGCCTGCCGGGGGCTGAATCGCATGACTTCCGCGCCAAAGCGGGCGAGGTCGTAGCGCGACGACGCGGTGGCCATCAGTTCGATCCCACAGCACGCGGTCGCGAAGGGCATGGGCCAGACGGACGATCGGCGGGCCCAGTTGATGACCTTCTGCAGCTGCGTGGTCAGGATCGTGTCGGCGGGTAGTGCGGCTTCGATGCCCATGGGGGTCTCCGGGGGGATGTCGGTTCGGCCGACAACCGCTTCATCCTAGAGGGTTGATCGGTCAAAGCAAGCCCGGCAATCATCGCCGGCCCCGTGTGCGGCCGATGAACCGGGGTATGCCTGTGACGCCGCCCACCACGCCCGCCGACCCCGTCCAGCTCATCGTCTTTGCCGACGATTGGGGCCGACACCCCTCGAGCGCGCAGCACCTGGTTCGGGAGCTATTGCCGACGCACCCGACGCTGTGGGTGAACACGGTCGGGACGCGGACGCCGGGGCTGAACCGGGCGGACCTGCGTCGGGCGGCCGGGGTCGTGCGGGGGTGGTTGAGCAAGCCGGGGCGGGCGTGGGGTGGCGATGCGTTGCCGGCCGGGCTGCGGGTGATCACGCCACGGATGTACCCGGGGTTTCGGCGGGGCTGGCAGCGTCGGTTCAATGCGCGGCAGGTGAGTCGGGCGGTGGATCGGGTGCTGACGCAGGGGGATGATCTGCGGCGCGCGTCGCGGCGTGTGGTGGTGACGACGCTGCCGATCACAGCCGACCTCGTGGGCTCGCTGGGCGCGGAGCGGTGGGTGTACTACTGCGTCGATGATTACTCGCAGTGGCCAGGCACGGACCACGCGGTGATGGACGCGATGGAGCGGGAGCTGGTGGCGAAGGCCGACGCGGTGGTGTGTGTGAGTGAAACGCTGCGGGAACGCGTCGCGTCGATGGGGTGTGGCGACAGCACGCTGATGACGCACGGCGTCGACCTCGCGATGTGGCAGACGCCGGCGGTGGATACGGTTGTGAGTCCGCGCTGGCCTGATGATGACAAACCCGCGGCGCTGTTCTGGGGGCTGATCGACGAGCGGCTGGACTTGGACTGGCTGGATGCGCTGCTGTCGGCGGGGTCGGCTTACGTGGTCTTGGCCGGACCGAGGCAGAACGAGTTCGCGAACACACCGGGTCGGCTGACGAGCCCGGCGATCGTGGCGCTCGATCAGGTGTATCTTGGCCCGATCGCGCACCGCGACCTCGCGGCGCACGCGGCGTCGGCGCAGGTGTTGGTGATGCCCTACATCGATGCGCCGGTGACGCGGGCGATGCAGCCGCTCAAGCTCAAGGAATACCTGGCGACGATGAAGCCGGTCGTCGTGCGCGACCTGCCGGCGACGCGGGAATGGGCGGACTGCTGCGACCTGGCATCGTCGGCGGAGGAGTTTGTGAAGCGGGTCAGGGACCGGGCGCAGAGCGGGACGCCGGCCGATCAACTCGCGGCCCGCAAACGCCGGCTGCCCGACGAGTCCTGGGCGGGCAAAGCCAGCGAACTCGCGCGGGTGATCCGGGGGTGAGGGTGGAGCGCACCCGATAAGCGAATGGGGGGCTGACGCACGACTCGAGGGTTTACCGATAACACCCGCAGGATGATGAAAACGATCGCGCAACTTGTTGGGGCCTGTCTGGCGCTGCCCGCTTGCCTCGGGCTGGCGTTGCAGTCTCGCGTGATCGGCGGGGACAAGGCGCTGAGCGCGATGAGCGAGTCGGTGGCGCGGGGCGCGGGGCCGCTTGGCAACTACCGCCGACAGGCGTTCTACCGGCGGGCGCTCGCGCATACGGGGCGCGACATCCACTTCGGCTTTATGACGGTGTTCAGTAAACGCGCTGCCGAGTTGGGCGACCGGGTCTACCTCGGCCGGTTCTGCACGGTGGGCTGGGTGACGATCGGGGACGACGCGAAGATGGCGGACGGCGTGCAGCTGCTGTCGGGCGGTCGGCACCATGCCGGGCCTGGCGACGCGGTGGCGCATCGGCACATTTCGATCGGTGCCGGCGCGTGGATCGGCGCGGGCGCGGTGGTGATGGCGGATATCGGCGCGGGTGCGGTCGTCGCGGCCGGCGCGGTTGTGACACGCCCCGTCCCGCCGGGCGGTGTGGTCGGCGGAGTCCCCGCGAAAGCGCTGGCGACGCAAACCCTCAGGCGGGCGGCATGATCCAGCAGATGAGCCAACTCGACCCGCAGCTTCGCTTCGCGATCCGCCGCCTGCTCAAAGACCCGGCCGCCGCGCCGCGCGCCTGCGGCGAGCACGACCCGGCCTGGCTCGACATCCTCTGCGATGGGCTGCGCCACCGCACGACCGCGCTGGTCGCACGCCGACACGGCCAGGTGACCGGGTACCTCCCGCTGTCGCTGCTACGCAGCCCGTTGTTTGGTCGGCACCTCGTGAGCTTGCCCTACGTCAACCGCGCCGGCGTGGTCGCGTGCGACGAGGGGACGGCAGAGGAACTGATCCACGCCGCGACGAAGCTCGCCGACCGCAAAGACGCACGCTACCTCGAGCTCCGTCACCACGGCCAGTCGATCGCACACGAAGCACTCAGCCATACCCGTGACGCGAAGGTCCGCATGGTCCTGCCGCTGCCGCGTACCTCGGACGAGCTGTGGGATGGGCTCAAGGCCAAGGTCCGCAATCAGGTCCGCAAGGGCGAGCGGCACGCGCTGTCGATCCGCTATGGGGGGGAGGACCTGCTCAGCGGTTTTTACAGCGTGTTTGCGACGACGATGCGCGACCTGGGCACGCCGGTGTACCCCAAGCGCCTGTTCGCCGCGGTGCTGCACCACCTCGGGGCGAAGGCGGAGCTGGCGCTGGTGTCGCTCGAGGGCTCGCCGGTGGCGGGGGCGTTGTTGATCCACGAAGACACGCTTGGCGAACGCGAGACGCAGGTGCCCTCGGCCTGCTGCCTGCACACGATGCACGCGACGTGCGCGAACATGTGGATGTACCGCCAGTTGATCGACCGCGCGATCGCGCGCGGCGCGGAGGCGTTCGACTTTGGCCGAAGCTCGGTCGACTCGGGGACGTATCGTTTCAAAAGGCAGTGGGGTGCCCAGGCGCACGCGACGCCCTGGCAGGTCTACCTGCGGGAGGGCGCACTCGATGCGGCTCGACCGGATCACCCGTCGAATCGTCGGAAGATCGAAGCGTGGAAGAAGCTGCCGGTGTGGACGACGCGGCTCATCGGCCCGGCGATCGTGCGCGGGATCCCCTGATACAACGCTTGACCCGATGGCTTCACAGCACGCCTGCGGCGGGCATCAGCGGTGCGCTGGGCGGCTGGTAGATGAGCGGGATGATGAGGGCGAAGGTCGCGCCTTTACCCAGCTCGCTCGTGAGTTCGATACGGCCGCCTAAGAGCTCGGCGAGTTCTCTGCTGATCGTGAGCCCGAGGCCGGTGCCGCCGTGCTCGCGTGTGACGCTGGGGTCGATCTGCGAGAACTTCTCGAAGACTTTGGGGTGGTCCTCGGGCGCGATGCCCGGGCCTTGGTCCGAGACGCTCAGCCGGAGCATCGCCTGGCTGGTCGGCCCGCTGGCGCCTTCGAGCGACGCGGCGAAGGTGATGACGCTATCGGGCGCGGTGAACTTCGCGGCGTTGGCGAGGAAGTTGAAAAGCACCTGCTGGAGCTTGCCCGGATCGGTCTCGGCGGGGGGGAGGTTGCGCTGGACCTTGACGCGGATGCGCACGCCGCGTTTCTCGACCTGCGGCCGGATGAGGTTGGCCAGGCCCTCGGCGGTGTCCTGGATCGAGACGGTCGCGAGGCGCAGCTCCATTCGGCCGGCCTCGATCTTGGCGAGGTCGAGCAGGTCGTTAATCAGTTCGAGCAGTCGTCGGCTGGAGTTGATGATGTTCGCGGCGTAGCGTTTACGCTTCTCATCGACCGGGCCCGTGCGGTCGGCGAGGGTCTCCTGCATCACCTCCGCGAAGCCGATGATCGAGTTGAGCGGGGTGCGCAGCTCGTGCGAGACGTTGGCGAGGAAGTCGCCTTTGACTTTGTTGGCCTCGTGCAACGCGACGTTGGACTCGGCCAGCTCGCCGAGCTTGAGGTCGAGAGACTTGTTGGCCGACTGCAGCTTGTCCTGCGTGGAGCGGACGTTATCGAGCATCGCGTTGAACATGTCGGAGAGCTGCTCGAACTCGTCGCCGGTGTTGATGTCGCTGCGGAGATTGAGGTCGCCCTGCGCGACTTTCTCCGCAAAGCCGCGGAGCACGCGGACCGGGGAGAGCACCAGCCGGGTCGTGATGAACCAGAACGCGGCGATGGCGAGCAGCCCGGCGAGCAGGCCCGCGGCCAGGAGGTAGATGCGGTTGACCATGCGCTGACGCTGGGTGGCCTGGTCGACGAGGTTGATGAGGAGGACTTGCTCGAGGGCGTTGTCGGCCGCGGCGTCTTCGATCGGCGTGCCGACGCCTGATGTTGCGAGGCCTTCGGGTGAGGCGAGGTCGCTCGTTCGGACGGCCCGGGCGTAGCGGTAGTACGTGCCGACCTCGGGGTCTCTCTGGTCGGTGAAGTTTTCGATTTGGTCGCCGACGCTCTCGAAGCGCTCGACACTGGCGGCGAAGAAGGGGTCTGTGGCGGCGAGTGTTTCGAACTGGCCTCGGTCGACCAGGGTGATCTGGATCCCCTGGCCGCCGGAGGTTGTCGGGGGGCTGGGCTCGGCGGGGGGCGGGACGGCTTCGAGCTCGAGCTGGTCGGAGAGCCAGAGGTTGGCGATGTCTTGGGCGCGCTGGAGCGGGCCCTGCTCAACGAGGGTGTTCATCCGGCGCGACACCACCAGCAACGCGGCGACCAGGATCAGGACGACCCCGAACCCGAAGAGCAGCTGGCACTTGTTCGCAAGACTGACACGGATGCGCGTGGGCATGCGGGTAGTTTAGAGGGATTTCAGATTTTAGATTGAAGATTCAGAGCATCGGAATGACCGGTTGAGCAAGACGCACACGCCTCCCCTGAATCAGCAATCAGCAATCAGCCATCTGAAATCGTAAATCTGAAATCGTAAACCCCACTCACCCCGGGGGCAGGTCGCTGGGGTCGATGGCGTCGTCGTCTTCATCGGTCTCGGTGAAGCGGACGATGCCGCCCCGGATGGCGTGGCGTGCCGCGCCGCCGGCGTTGCCGCGGGGCATGGCGATGACGCCGGTGCGGGCGAGTTCGATGATGCCAAAGGGCTTGAGCATCTCGACGAAGGCCTCGAGTTTTTCCTCGGTGCCGCCGAGCTCGACCATCATCCGGTCCGAGGCGACGTCGACGATCTTGGCGCGGAAGAAGTCGGCGAGCTGAGCGATCTCGCCGCGGTGCGCGGTGTCGACCTCGCCGTCTTTGGTGTTGACCTGGACCATGACGAGGTCGCGCTCGACAAAGCTGACGCTCTGGTAGTCGACGACCTTGACAACGGGGACGAGTTTCTGGAGCTGCTTGCGGACCTGCTCGAGGATCGCGTCGTCGCCGATGACGACAATGGTCATGCGGGAGAGCTCGGGGTTCTCGGTTCGGCCGACGACGAGGGAGTCGATATTGAATCCGCGTGCGGCGAACATGCCGGCGACCTGCGCGAGGACGCCTGGCTCGTTGGTGACCAGGGCGGCGATGACGTGCCGCATGATGATGGGGGGCTGTGCCATAGGGGAGGCATGATAGTGACTCGGGGTGCGGCCGCCAGCGGGTACGGGTCAGCCCTTGAGAATTTGGGGCGGACGGGCGTGGCAGGGCGGTTAGTGGATGAAGCGCATCCGGCCGAAGTCGGGGATGATCCCGCCGCCGCCCCGGGTCGCGGGCTGGGGGGCGGGGTAGTAGACGAAGAAGGCGCGGCCGACCATGAGACTGCGGGGGACGACGCGGGTGCGTTCGTCGCCGCCGAGGTAGCGGAGCCGGACCCAGCCGTTGACATCGGTCCAGAGCCGGCCGTCCTCGCTGGCGGGGGTGTTGTCGCCGATGACGTAGAACTCGGCGTCGTGGTCGGCGGTCTGCTCGCGGAGCACCATGGGCGGGGCCAGCTCGCCCGAGCCCAGCCCGGTCTGGCGACGGAAGATGCTGCCGGCCGAGGGGGAGTAGCGGCCGCTGTAGTAGACATCGCGGTCGAGCTCGACGCGGTAGAGCTCGACGGGCTTGGCCGAGTTGATGCCGATCGCGACCTGGGGGAGTGACTCGGGCGCGGGGCGGTCGAGCACCTGCTGCCATGTGAGGTCGTATGGATAGGTGATGACCAACTCGCCGGCGACCCAGACCATGATCTGCTGATCGACGACCCATAGCTCGACCTCTGTCGCGACGCCCGGCGTGAGACGCGGGCCCCGCGCGGGCTCGGCCAGGACACGGTCGGCCTCGTCGCGGTCGGGCGCGATGAGGATGACCCAGCCAGCGGAGTCGATGGAGACGGCCAGGGTCTCCGTGCCGTTGTCGGGGATGTCCAGGCGGGCGGTGGTCGAGAGCGTGACCATGATGTCGTCGCCCTCGGGCTTGATGGCGGCGGCGAGGCGGATGTCCTCGATCGGCTCGTGCTCGCGGCGGTGCATCGACCGGCCCCAGCTGTCGTGGTTGTACGGATACACGGCAAAGGAGTTGTCGTAGCTCACACCCGTACCCATCGGGTCGAACGTGAACTCGATCTGCCCCTGCCCGCCCTCGAACCGGTAGAAGCGTTTGGGGTGGCGTGCGCTGCCTAGCTGCCAGTTGCCTTGGTTGTTCGCCGCGACGACCCAGGGCACGTCCCAGGCGTGGTCTTCGTCGCGGACATCGTCGACAGTCCCCAGGCCCGACCCGGGTTGGCCGGTGACGAGCGGGACGTACTGGCTGTGGTAGATCGGCTGCCACATGGCGTTCTGGATGCGGTGCCAGTGGGGGTTGACATCCGGGTCGGCCTTGCGCGCGACGGTGAACTCCGCGCTGCCTGGCGGGGCGATGAACACGTCGCCGTCGAGCAGGTAGACCTGTTCGCCGGGCAGGCCGA
Source organism: Phycisphaerales bacterium JB063 (assembly GCA_044439905.1). Lineage (GTDB taxonomy): Bacteria > Planctomycetota > Phycisphaerae > Phycisphaerales > Phycisphaeraceae > JAHQVV01. Next base: position 12,706 of record JBITAC010000147.1, read on the forward strand.
TGAGGCGTTTGATGAAGTTGGTGCGCGGGCCCGGGGTGCCGTCGTCGTTGCTGGCCTGGGGGTTTTTGAAGACGACGACGTCCCAGCGCTTGGGGTCGGCGAAGGTGTAGATGAACTTGTCAACGAGGATGCGGTCGCCCGCGCGGGGCTGGGTCGTCCCGGGCACCTGCACGGGGAAGTGGCACATCGGGCAGGCGGCCTCGAAGGGCTTCTGGTTGTCGCCCGAATCGCTCCGCCCGCTTGAGGAGGTGTCGAAGACGTAGCCGCACGAGGGGCAGGCGCAGGTGATGTGTTCGCCCAGCAGCGTCGGCGCCATCGAGCCGGTCGGGATGATGAAGGCCTCGACGACGAACGCCCGAAAGACGAACGCGAGGATGAAGGCGATCACCAGCGCCTCGACGGTCTCCTTGATCGTCTCGTCGGTGGAGGGCCCGGCCCCGGCGACGGGCTGCGACGCCTCGGGCGCGGCCGGCTCGAAGGCCGGGGCCTTGAACGCCTCGGCCGGGACCGCTTCGCTGGACTCGGGGGCGGAGCCATCGGGCTCGGGTGTCGGCTCGGTCACACCGTTCGCGGCCACATCGGGCGCGGGCTCGGGCGTCTGGTTGTCGGGTTCAGGGTCTTGCAACGTAGGGCTGTATCCTGCGGGGCGTTCGATTGTAACGATCGGTCATCCAAGCGGTTGGCATGCGTCCATTTGCCCTAACACCCACCCCGGCTGATAATGCCATCGGCGGCAAAACGCCACGGCTCATCACGGCCGAAAACGGCCCAACCCGGCTTCCAACACGGAAACCCTCATGCTCTCCGCCCAGTTCTTTGTCAGCGTATGCCTCATCCTCGTCGTCATCCACGCGATGCTCGGCGCGACCGCATACCTCATCTTCCTCGAACGCAAGGTCGCCTCCTGGGCCCAGGACCGCATCGGACCCAACCGCGTCGGCTTCGGCATGCTCCAGGCCATCGACGGACCGCTCAACAAACTCGGCCTCGCCTGGCTCTACCAGAAAAGCTTCGGCGGCCTGGGGCAGGCGCTCGCCGACGGCATCAAGCTCCTGCTCAAAGAAGACTACACCCCGCCCTACGTCGACCGCATCCTCTTCTTCCTCGGCCCCGCCCTTGTCGTCATCCCCGCGCTCATCGGCTGGGCCGTCGTCCCCTGGGGCGGGACGTACATGGTCCCCGACATCGAGCTCTTTGGATACCACCTGGTTGAGGCGGGCCGCACGGTTGTCGCGGTCGCCCCGGTCAATATCGGCGTGGTCTACATCCTGGCCGTTGGGTCCGTCGCGGTGTACGGCATCGTGCTCGGGGCCTACGCCTCCAATAACAAGTACGCGTTTCTCGGCGGGCTCCGCGCCACGGCGCAGATGCTGAGCTACGAGATCCCCATGGGCATCTGCGTGCTCATCATGCTGCTGCTCTACAAGTCCACCGACGCCGGGTTCATGGCCAACACCCAGGCCTCCGGCGCGGGGCTGGGCGCGTGGGGGCTCTTCGCCCACCCGCTGGTCGCGATCATCTTCTTCGTCTGCCTGCTGGCCGAGGCGAACCGTGCGCCCTTCGACCTGGCCGAGGCCGAGCAGGAACTGGTCGGCGGGTTCCACACCGAGTACAGCTCGATGAAGTGGGCGCTCTTCTTCCTGGGCGAGTACATGCACATGATCACGGGCTGCGCGTTCTTCGCGATCCTGTTCCTGGGCGGGTGGGACATCGTCCCGTTCGTCGGCGATCTGCCGGTGGTCGCGGGCGCGACCTGGGGCGGGCTGCTGGTCGTGCTGCTCAAGTTCGGCGTGTTCTGCGGCAAGATCGGGTTCCTGCTCTTTGTGATGATGTGGGTGCGGTGGACGCTGCCCCGGCTGCGGTTTGACCAGCTCATGAAGCTCGCCTGGCGCGGCATGATCCCGCTGATGATCGTGATGCTGCTGGTGACCGGCCTGCTCACCGCGATCGATGTGCACTTCGACGGCCAGGGCGGCCGGGCGAACATCCACGTCGGCTGGTACTGGTACACCGTCGCGAATGTGCTCGTCGCGGTCGGCGCGGCGCTCATCGGCCCGATGCTGCCTTCAGGCCCACCGGTCAACCGCCGTGTCCCACTGGCCGGCTCACGCTACAGCCCGCTGGTGGAGCCAGCACCGAGTACGACGTGAACGTCGGCCCGATCCAACCCGATTGATTCACTTTTTTTTCTGGGGATTCGATGATTAAGTTTCGTTGTAAGCAATGCACGCACAAGATCGCGGTCAAGGATGAACACGCCGGCCGCAAGGCGAAATGCCCCAAGTGCAAAGAACCGATCCGTGTACCCAGCCCCAAGCCGCCGGAGGACGACTTCGAGCTTGAGATGGTTGTGCCATCGGGCGGTGGGGGTGTCGACGACTTTGATCTGGAGGTTGTGAGCGAGCCCGGCGGCGTGAGCAGCGACCTCGCGTCGCTCGCGGCGATGGAGGCGGGCGCGTCGGCACAGATGGTGTCGGGCGAGCGGCGGATGATGCCCTGCCCTTCCTGCGGCGCGAAGGTGAAGGCCGGCGCCGCGCTGTGTGTGTCGTGTGGCTACAACTTCAAGAGCGGCCAGAAGACAGACGCCGCGGTGTCGTCGGTCGTGGACTTCAAGCCGTCCGCGAAACCGCCCCGCGAGCAGGACCCGCACTACATGCCGCCGATGAAGATGATCCTCTGCGGCTTGGCGCTCATTGCGGTCTCGGTCGGGATCTTCTACTACCTCTGGGACTTCGAGAACTCCAACGACCCGTCCCGCAGAGTCCATGCACTGATCGCGATGCTCTACAATGTCGGGGGCAAGTACACCGCTTCGCTGCCGTTTTTCCTGCTGGGGATGCTGAGCGCCGTCAAAGGCATGTACGACATGCGCAAGTCGTCTTAGCGCAAGCCCTATCGCTCCCTCTGTAGGACGTACCTCAGGCCGGCACGGTCAGGTCCATGTCGATGATCGCGCCTTGCGTGACGGCCTCGAGCCCGGTGGGGTGAGGATGTTTGCGCAGTTCCTTGACCAGGGTGAGCATCGGCTCGTGCAGCGGGGCGGTGAAGGTCATGGTGTGCCGATGGATCGGGTGTTTGACCTGGAGGTAGCCGGCGTGGAGCGCGGGGGTGGGCATGATGACCGGGCCGTCGGGGTGGCTGTCGCCTTGTTCGATGCGGTCGAGTGCGCGGGCTTCGAGTTTCTTGCCCTCGTCCTTGGGCCGGGCATAGTTGAGGTGGGGCCGAGCGCCGGCGGGATGGGGCGGGTCGTCGAGTTCGCGGGGCCCGACGAGTTCGCCGCCGTAGAGCAGGTCGCCGACGATGGGGTGGCCGATGTACTGCATGTGGACGCGGATCTGATGGGTGCGTCCGGTCTTGATCTGGACCTCGACCAGGGCGTAGCCGTCGTAGTGTTCGCGGACCCGGTAGAGGGTGAGGGCGTGCTTGCCGGTGGAGTCCTGGCGGACGGCCTGGCCTTCGCGGATGGTGGGGTGTTTGCCCAGCGGCTCGTCGATGGTCCCGGCCGAGGGCTGCGGGTTGCCGTGGACGACGGCGAGGTAGGCCTTGGTGTTGGTGCGGTCCTCGAACTGTTTGGCGAGCAGCCAGTGCGACTCGTCCTGCTTGCCAAAGAGGATGACGCCGGTGGTGTTCATGTCCAGGCGGTGGATGACGCCGGGGCGTGCCTTGTCCTGGCCCACGCTGGAGAGGGCGGGTTTGGCTTGCGGTTTGGCGTTGGGTTTTGGGCCGCGGTCGGCAACAGCGCTGCGTTCAGGGGTGGCTTGGTGATCACTGTCTTTGGAGACGAGGTCGACGGTGTTGCCGGGATGGTGCTCGAAGTGCCAGGCGAGCGCGTTGAGCATCGTGCCGGTGAGGTGCGAGCGGGCGGGGTGGACGATGAAGCCGGCCTGCTTGTTGATGGCGATGAAGCCGTCGTCCTCGTAGAGGATATCGAGCGGGATGTCCTCTGCGATCAGGTCGTCGGCGGGCTTGGGGGGGACGACGACCTCGACAACGTCGTCGCCGCGGAGCTTCTGCGAGGGCTTCGCGTCTTTGCCGTTGACGGTGACGGCCCCGAGCTCGATGAGCTTCTGGACCTGGCTGCGTGAGATGCCTTTGAGCCGGCCCTGAACGTACTTGTCCAGGCGCAGCGACGAGTCCTTGGACATGGTCCACTGCATCCGCTCGGCGCCGGCCTCTTCGAGGTCTTCTAGCGACTGGGCGTGGTATCGCCGGGCCTGGGCGAGGGCCTCGGGCGAGTCGGCGTGGAAGGGCTGGTTCATGTCGGTCCGGTGGGCTTACTCGCCGCCGGTGGGGTTGAGCAGCGGGTCGATCGCGGGCGGCGTGTCCGTACCGTCGCCGCCGAACGGGTCGCCCAGGCCGCCGGGGTTGAGCGGATCGCCGCCGGGGAACAGCGGGTCGGCGGGGTCGGTGTCGGGGCGCTGGATGGCGTCGGGCGTGCCGTCGTTATCGAGGTCGTTCAGGTCGAAGTCGTCGAGGTCGAAGGGCTGGTTCGTCGTCGGATCGGCCGCGACCTCCTCGGGGCCAAAGGGCACGGGCTGCGCCAGGGTATCGAGGCGTTCGATGCCGGACTTGGCCAGCGTCGCGAGGCGGAGGTAGCGATCTGCCGCAAGGGTGTCGGCCTGGGTGTAGGCCTCCTTGGCCTTGTCCCAGTCGCCCTGTTCCTCGGCGACCGTCGCGCTGCCGAGGTACGCGTTGATACGGAATTCGAGGGGGAACTTGTCATCCTGCGACACGGTCTGGTAGGCGTTGGCGGCGTTCTCCAGCTGCTCGTCTGCGTCCGCGTCTTCGCCGGCGGCACGCGCGGCGCGGGCCGTTTCGAGGAACGTGTCCCCCGCGCGGAGCAGGGCGATGTGGCGGATGCTGGCGTGGTCGGCGGCGACACTGAGGAGCATCTCGCCGTTGGTCGCGGTCTCGAGTGCGTGGGACGCTTCGTTGACTTTCTTCACCTGCGAGCCGCGGTACATGCGCATCGCGGTGAACCCGCCGACGACGATGATCAACGCGATGAGGATCGTGTTGCCGTTCTTGTCCCAGAAGTCCTTGAAGTTATCGAGGAACTCGCGCAGGTCGTTGGTTTCGAGTTCGTGGCGTTTCTTGGAATCCATATCGGTGGGGCTCAGCGTGCGTTGATGTCGATGGTGATGGTGGTGACGCCGTAGCCGTGGCGTGTTTCAACGGTCAGCGTTTCGCTGCCCTTGGTGTAGGCAAGGGTGGCGGTGTCGCTGACGTTCTGCGCGTTGACAAACTGCCAGCCGTGGTCGGGCAGCACGTCCTGGTAGAACGCGGCGGCGGCGGCGGATTTGGCGTGGCCCTGGTACACGTGGTGGACCGTGCGGGATCGGCCGTCGGAACTGCTGGTGCACTGGCTGGCGACGGCGCGGAAGCCGACGGGCATGGGCACGTCGGGGATGTACGACTCACGGTTGGCGACCAGGCCCTCGCCCACGGCCGGCTCGAGGTACTCGCCGTCGTCCGTGAACGCGAGCACAGGCGTCTTGATGTGCTGACAGCCCGCGGCCAGTGTGAGCACGCCGGGCAACAGGAACAGCATCAGTCGGGCAGGCGTCCGGCACATGGCGCGGTCCTTGGGGGTGAGGGATCGTCGCTTAGCGAATCGCTGATTCTAGGCCAGCGGCGGGGTCGCGGCAAACCTCGCCGGCGGGGCCGACGTCGGTGACGCATCCTCTGGGCCGTACCGTGGGCTAGTGCGTGAGGGTCGGCATCGCGCCCAGCGCCAGCCCGCGGACCAGGTGGATCGGGCTTGTGAGGACCTGACTCCACTGTCGCTTTTCACCCGTCGCCCGCAGGAGCAGGGCGGTCGTGTCGTCCCCCGCGAGGGTCGGGGTGTTGGCTCGGCCGGCGGCGAGGTGGGCGATCAGCGTCGGCAGCAGCTGGTCGGACGCGGGTGCGAGGGTGTCGCCGGTGACAAATCGAAGCGACTCGAGCAGGCCTTCGACGCCGAGCAGCCGGCCGTCGGGCCGCTTGGCCTCGATGAACGCGTCGGTGTAGAGCAGGAGCATGTCGCCGGCGGCGAGCTGTCGCCGCGTAGAGCGGTAGCCGACGCCGTCCTGAATCCCCAGCGGGAGGTCGGCGGTCCGTGACGCTGGAGCCGGGCTGTCCGATGCGGCGTCGTCGGCATCGTTCTCAAGGATCGACCACTGCTTGGTCTTCGCGCAGTAGAACAGCGGCGGCGGGTGGCCCGCGTTGATGAGGTGCAGCTCGTTCTTGGGGGCGAAGTAGGACAGCGCGACGGCGGTGGCGAATCGGCCCGAGTCGGTCTGCTTGCCAAAGGCGTCGTTGAGCGCCGCGATGAACCGCCGGTGGCTGGTGTAGTTCACGAAGCGTTGCATGAGCTGACGCAGGTCGTTGGCAAAACGCGCGACGACCTGGCCGTGCCCCGCGACGTCGGCGAGGACGACACGGGTGATCCTGCCCGAGGCGCACGAAGACGCGTAGTACACATCGCCCCCGGCCTCCTCATCCTCGAACGGGCGAGACACGAGAAAACCGTCCAGCCCCGTCAGCCGAAGCGTCTGGGCCGCGGCCTGGTTGCCGCCCCAGACCTGGAGGCACTGCATCTTCACGGTATCGGGCATCGCACGGTTTCGGGGTGGGGCTCACGTCTGATTTCGCATGGTAGCAGCGCGGCCGCTGCGTACGCTTGTAACGCGCGGATTCGCATTACAATTCCATCTCGATCCGAAATCCAGCAGACGGGAAACGCGATGCTCATCTTCGACGGCCACCTTGACATGGCCCTGAACGCTTTGGACCACGAACGCGGACAGACCTGGGAGGTCGCGCACATCCGGGAGCGGGAGCAGGCGGGGGTCCACGACGGCCGGGGCATCAGCACGGTGAGTCTGCCCGAACTGCGAGCGAGCAACACGCCGGTGGTGCTGACGACGATCATCGCGCGGTGCAAGCCGTACATCGACCCCTGCCGAGCAAATGTTAGCGACGGGGACTGGCCCGCGCAGTCGATGGCGCACGCCATCGGCATGGGGCAGCTCGCGTACTACAAGCTGCTCGCGGGGCGGGGGGAGATCAAGATCCTCACGAGCGCCTCGGCGTTGAGCGAGCACCTGGACGAGTGGACGGCCGACCCGGTCTCGACCCCCGTGGGCATCATCCTCACGATGGAAGGCGCGGACCCGATCACGACACCCGCGGAGCTGGAGCAGTGGCACGGCCTCGGGCTGCGCACGCTGATGCTCGCGCACTTTGGCCAAAGCCGATACGCGCACGGCACGCCGGGCAGTATGGACGGCGGCGCGGGCAATCCGTATGACGTGGACGGCCCGCTGAGTGACATGGGTAAGCAGCTCCTGCCGATCATGCACCGCCTGGGTATGCCGCTCGACCTCACGCACACCGCGGACCAGACCTTTGCGCAGGCGGCGGAGCTGTTTGAGGGACGCATCTATTCGAGTCACACCTGTTGCCGGGCGCTCAGCGACATCCCACGCAACCACACCGATGCACAGATCATGCAGATCGTCGAACGCGACGGCGTGATCGGGCTGCCGCTGCTCAACGCGTTTTTGAAGAAGGACTACCCACGCGAAGGGGGCAAGTCGCAGGTGCCGTTGACGGTGCTCGCCGACCACGCGGACCACATCAGCCAACTGGCGGGCAGCGCGAAGCACATCGCGCTGGGCACGGACAGCGACGGCGGGTTTGGCGCGGAGCACATGCCGGCCGAGATCGACACGCACCGCGACCTGCACCAGTTCGTAGAGACCTTGCAGGCACGCGGCTGGAGTGAGGCCGACATCGCGCTGCTGATGCACGGCAACTGGACACGATTCTTCGGCGAGACGCTGCCCGCATGATCCCGCGTCTGTATACCCACCAACTGCTGTCGCCCAGTGACGTCGAACCCAGCGACCCACGCATGCGCGTCGCCGGGGTTTTCAACCCCGGCGTGGTAGCGGTCTCAGAAGGCGGCCGTCACGCGGTTCTTGCGCGGGTCGTGGAGCAGCCGGTCGAACAGCGGGATGGGTTCTTGCCTTCGCCGCGCTACGACGAGGGCGAACTGCATCTCGATTGGCTGGCGTTGGGCGATTGCGATACCCGTGACCCGCGCACGCTGGCATCGAAAACGACAGGCCGAGTTCGGCTGCGTTTCGTCTCGCACCTCCGGCTGTTCTGGGTGGAGCACCGCGGGCCGGGGTACGCGACGTCTGCGGTTGAAGCCTTGCGCATCATGCCCACGGGCGTGCACGAATCCTTTGGCATCGAAGACCCACGCATCACACGCATCGGTGACACGTACTCCTTCACCTATGTCGGCGTGTCGCCCAGAGGGGTGTGCACGATGCTGATGTCGACACGTGATTTTGAGTCGTTCGATCGGCGGGGGGTGATCCTGCCGCCGGACAATAAGGACGTGATGCTTTTCCCGTCGGTGGTGGGTGGGCGATACGCGATGCTGCATCGGCCGATGCCGAGCATGCTGTTTGCGCCGCCGCGTGTGTGGTTCGCGCAGAGCGAGGACCTCTTGTCGTGGGGCGGGCATCGGCCGGTCGAGGGCGTGTCGATGGGCGGGGCGTTTCGTGACCGCGCGGGCGGGAGCACGCCGCCGATCTTCACCGAGCGTGGCTGGCTGGTGCTGGTCCACGGCTCGGACAAACAGCCCGGTGACGGCGGGGCGGGCGTTTACTCGGCCGGGGCGGTCATCCTCGACCGCGATGAGCCCTGGCGCGTCGTCGCGCGGACGCCGGGGCCGTTCATGCGGCCCGAGGCAGACTTCGAGCAGCGCGGCTTTGTTGACAACGTTGTCTTCCCCACGGCCGCGCTGCTGCGCGGCGATTGCCTGGACGTGTACTACGGCGCGGCGGACGAACACGTCGGCGTGTGCGGGTTTGATTTGGCGGCGCTGCTTACGCTGTGCGTGCCGTGTGATTGATGACTGCCGGGTCTCGTGCACTCGGGCCAAGTCCGCTACACCACCAGCGCGAGCTTGTTGAGCCCGTTGTACGCCGCGATCTTGTAGGCCTCGGCGAGGGTGGGGAAGTTGAAGACGTTGTTGATGAAGAACTCGGCCTTCCCGCCCAGGGCCATGCACGTCTGGCCGATGTGGATGAGCTCGGTCGCGCCGGTGCCCAGCGCATGGACGCCGAGGATCTCGTGCGTGTCCTGATGGATGAGGAGCTTGAGGATGCCCTGCTCGTCGCCCAGCAGCTTGCCGCGTGCGATCTCGCGGTAGTTCGCGATGCCCGCCTCGTAGGGGATGCCTTCATCGGTGAGCTGCTTTTCGGTCTTGCCGACCATCGAGATCTCGGGGACGGCGTAGATGCCATAAGGGAAGAGCTTCTGGTTCCAGTCGTCGACGGCGACATCGAAGGCGTGGCAGATGGCGCGTCGGCCCTGCTCCATCGAGGTTGACGCGAGCGCGGGGAAGCCGATGACATCGCCCGCGGCGTAGACGTGCTCGACGGGTTTGGGGTTGTCTTTGTCCTCCATGTTGAGCGTCTGGTAGTGCTCGTTAACACGGAGGCGTTCGCGGTCGTCGTAGGTGATGCCGACGTTTTCGAGGCCGAGCTCTTTGCACACACCCTGCCGCCCGACGCAGTAGAGGAGTGCTTCGGCGCGGAGTGTTTTGCCCGACTCAAGGCGTGCCTCGACGAGTGCACCGTGGACGCTTCGGCCGTTGCCTTCGTGGGGCGGGACTTCGCGGATGCCTTCGACTTTTTCGCCGCAGCGGAGGGTGATGCCCTGCTGCCGCATGAAGTAGGAGAAGGCGTCGGCGATTTCCTGGTCGAGGAAGCCGAGGACCTGGTTGCGTCCTTCGACGAGGGTGACCTGGACGCCGAGGGTCGCCATGATGCAGGCGTACTCGGTGCCGATGACCCCGCCGCCGACGACGATGAGCGAGCTCGGCAGGGCCTCGAGGTTGAGGAACATGTCGGAGCAGAGGATGTCTTTGTCGTTGAAGGGCACGTGGCTTGGCCTCGCGGGCCGGGTGCCGACGGCGATGAGGAACTTGTCGGCGGTGAGCATCTCGCTCTCACCATCACGCACGACCTGGATCAGGTTGGGCCCCTCGAAGTGGGCGGTGCCCCAGATGAGCTCGACGTGGTTGCGGTCGAATTGGTCGGTGATGACTTCCCATTCGTGGCGGATCACTTCGTTGGCGACCGAGACGATGTCCTTGATGGTGATGTCTTTCTTGACCCGGCACGAGGCGCCGTAGAGCGAGCGTTTGTTGATGCCGGTCAGGTGCAGCGCGGCTTCGCGGAGGGCTTTGGACGGGATCGTGCCGGTGTTGATCTGTGCACCGCCGACGACCTTCGCCTTCTCGATAATGGCGACGCGTTTGCCGAGTTTGGCGGCCTGGATGGCGGCTTTTTGGCCGGCGGGGCCGGTGCCGATCACGATGCAGTCGTAGTGTCTCATGGCGTTCCTGGTCGGAGGAGTCGATATCAGCGTTATCGTCCTGACAGCTTAGCCATGTTAACGTCTGCCTGGAGTTATCCCATTGGACACGCGATGGCTCCTAGCCCGGTTGCGTTAGTTCGATGCGAGCGTGACACGCAGCCACTGCGACCCGGCCTCGGCCGAGAGGTCGACCCGGCCCGCGCCGGGGGGGAGCAGCAGGGTGCTCCCTTGTGTTGCCCGCGTCGCTGGGCCGTCGGTCGTGGCGAGGGCGAGAACGCCTTGCAGCACCATCCACACCTCCGGCCGATCCGGCTGCACAGTGGTTTCGTAGCCCGCTTCCGCATCGACCCGCTCGATCTCGAAATAGGGGCAAGCGACCAGATTCGTGTAAAGGGCTTTGGGCTCGGCCCGGACGGTATTGCGCTCCCAGGCGTTGGGCGGATCGTCGCCGGGGTGATCGAAATCGATGCACGCCATCGCCTGCTCGACATGCAACTCGCGCCCCGTCCGGCCCCAGTCGTAGACGCGGAAGGTCGTGTCACTGGGTGTCTGCACCTCGGCTACCAGCACGCCCGCGCCCAGGGCGTGGCACGTCCCGCTGGGCAGGTAGTGGCAGTCGCCGGGCTTGACCGGGACGGCGCGGAGCAGCGGCACGACCGCGTCATCGGTGTTCGCCTCCAGCGCCGCGCGGAGCTGGGGCTCGGTCACTCCGGGCATCAGGTCTTTGTAGATTACGGCATCGGGCGCGCAGTCGACGACGTACCACGCCTCGCTTTTGAGGTGCGCTTCGCGATGTGCCGCCGCGTACTCGGGCGAGGGGTGGACCTGCACCGAGAGGTTGTCGTTCGCGTCGAGGTACTTGATGAGCAGGGGGAAGGCGGGGGAGGTATCCGCAGAGGTCTCGCCCGTGATGCCCCGGCCAAACTGCGCGATGAGTTGGTTGATGGTCTTCCCCGCCAGCGGGCCGGTGGCGACGACGGAGTGCTCGGCCGCGCCGCCCCCGCCCGAGGCGCTGGTGGTTGCCAGGTCGACCAGCTCCCACGACTCGCCGATGGCCGTGTCTCTATCGCCGGGCAGGTCTCGGCCAAGCCGGGCCAACGCGCGTCCGCCCCAGACCTTCTCTTTGTAGATCGGCTCGAACAGCAGGGGGTACAGCGGGGCGGTTTCAGGCATCGTGCGGTGCTCGCGGGGCGTTTGGGGGGCGATCCAGCTTAACTTTCGGTCAGGAGACCCTTGTTTTTTCAGTCCTATCGGCTAAGAATGTAGTAGTGGACAACCGTCCGCGACCGGGGATACAACTGGAGGCCACCATGCGTAAGCTGCTGTTTGTTGTTCCGCTGCTCGCCTTGACGGTATCGGTGCCCGCGCTGGCGGGGGACCGCGGCGATTCATGTGACCACGAGGTGGTGGTCCGCGATTCGAGCAGCCGGTACACCACGCACGACCGCCTTCGGCCGCTGACCTCGACCTACCTCGACACGACGAGCACCCGGCTGATCGACGCCCGCCGGGGCTTTCGACCATACAGCACCGTGCATCGCGATGGGCGTTATGTCCGCCCGGTCCGGCGAAGCACGTTTGGCATCCATCCCCGATCGAGCTACAACGCGCGTTCCCGGCCACAGGCGGAGCGTACGGGGGTGCTTCAGTTCCGCGGCCAGGGCGCTAGCGGCTCGGCCGAGCGGGCCGATGCGGCGTCGGTCGCGTCGGACACGCCGATGATCATTGTGATCCGTGACGAACGCCCCGGCCGTGCGCAGGTGGAGGCGCCGGTCCAAGCCGAGCCCGCCGAGCCGATGCGGGTGACGATCTACGAAGGCGAGCCGGAGCTACCCGAGACCAGCGGCGCGGTGATCGTCCGCAAAGATGGCACGGTGATCTCTGTCGGCGACTGAGCCGAGGGGGCTGTTGCCCGGCGTCGAGGTGTTGCGTAAATGTAAACAGCTTTCTTCCCTCCGGAAGCCCGCGTGAAGCAGTTGATCGCGGGCTTCTTTTTTGAAGGGTGCAGGGCGTAGGGAAAGGATCAGAGAGATTCGCAGGGTTGACTGGCCTGCTACACCCTAAACCCTTCCCTCTATAATCCGGCCATGACACCACGCAGACCCACAAGGCAGGTGACGGTTGGCGACGACCGCGTCGGCAGAGTCCTGATCGGTGGCGGCGTTGGCGGCACGACGCCCGCGCCCGTCTCGGTCCAGTCGATGACCGCTGGCTACACCCACGACATCGATACCTGTGTCGCCGAGATCAATAAGCTCGCAGCCGCCGGGGCCGACATCGTCCGCGTCGCCGTGCCTGGCAAGAACGACACGGCCGCGCTGAAGGAGATTCTCCCGCAGGTGCGTGTGCCGATCGTCGCGGATGTGCACTTCCATTTCGGCCGAGCCCTTGAGTCCGTCGAGGCTGGGGTCCACAAGATCCGGCTCAACCCCGGCAACATCAGCGACCGCAAGCAGGTCGAGGACGTCATCGCCGCGTGCAAGGAGGCCAACGGCGGCAAAGGCATCCCCATCCGCATCGGCGTGAACGAGGGCTCTATCGTCGAGCGTCGCGACAAGCAAAAACGCCTTAGGGAACTCGGCGGCGTCTTCTCCGACAATAAGCACGGCCACTTCCTCGCCATCATGATTACCAAGCTCGAGGAATACCTCGACATCTTCTACGAAAACGATTTCTACGACATCACGATCAGCGCCAAGTCGCCCGACCCCTCGCTTGTCATCGCGGCCTACACCGAAGTCAGCAAGCGCTTCGACCACCCGCTCCACCTCGGCGTCACCCACGCGGGCCCCAAAGAGACCGGCACCATCCGCAGCGCCGTCCCGCTGGGCCATCTCCTCGCCTCGGGCATCGGCGACACCATCCGCATCAGCTACGCCAACGACCCGGTCTACGAAGTCGAAGACGGGCTCGAACTGCTCTACGTCCTTGGCTTACGCGAACGCGTGGGCATCGACCTCATCGGCTGCCCGACCTGCGGCCGAATCCAGGTCGACCTGTTTACCCTCATCCAGGATGTCCGCGCCAAGCTGAGCGAACTCGTCATGCCCATCAAGGTCGCGGTCATGGGCTGCATCGTCAACGGCCCGGGCGAGGCGGAGGGCGCGGACGTCGCGATCTTTGCCGGCAACAAACGCGGCATCATCTATGTCCAGGGCCAGAAGGTCGCCAACGTCCCCGAGGAGCAGATCCTCGAACGCCTGCTCCAGGAGTGCAAAAGCTTCGAAGAAAAGGTCAATCGCGGGGAAGCCAAGCTCGGCGAAAAGGTCGTCGAGATCGCCCCGCCCGACCCCATCGGCGAACTGGGCAGCGGGTTTACCAAGATCGCGGCGGGGGACGTCGATGACGCGCCGGGGCACACGCAGGTCACTGTCGGCCGGTCGGATCGCACGTCGTAGTTTCACGCACGCATCGACCGCACCGAGTGGCGATCGCTATTCTCATCCCAACGGCTTACCAGGCAAGGCTGAAGCCACCCCCGATGTAGAAGCCGTCGACACTATCCTCATCGATCGACGGCCCGCTGTCGGAGGGGGAGTCTTTGGTGTTCAGCTGCGCAACGTCGGACCGGTACTGGTAGCCGATGAACGCCTGGGCGGTGAACCGCTCGTAGTGGTACTGCACGCCGACGCGGAGGTCTAGCTCGGCCCCCCAATAGTCCTCGTCGTCGTCGGCCGACTGGCTGAACACGCGGTCCGCGACGGTGGGGTTGATCGGGATCGACACATCCATGTCCGCATCCAGGTCTGCATCGGCGTAGTAGACACTGAGGTCCGCGCCCGCGAACAGGGTGAACCCGGTGTCGCGGATGCGATAGTTGATCTGGGTGCCGAAGGTTGCGCCGAAGGTCAACTCGTCCAGGTCGTATTCGTAAGCGACCATGTTGCCGGGGAACGTGATACTTGATGCCCAGCCGTCGTAGTCCGTATCGGAGTGTCGGGCGAAGAGCCCAAACCGGAACTCGGCCGAGATCTCGTCGTTGATGGCCTGCTGCAGCCCGGCACCGATGCGGACGTTGTACCAGTCCTGCTCGACATCGAGCTCGGCCTCCGCGGCGGTGTCGCCAAAGTCGACGCCCGTGAACATCCCCGGGCTGTCGCCGAAGTAGGTCACCGCGAAGTTCTGGCCGCTGCCCGCGTCTTTCGTGCCGTCGCTATCGCCCGAGAGCCAGCCGCCCGAGAAGTTGAGGTAGCCGAATCCGCCGTCACTCTCAAACAGGTCGGACATGCAGGGGCACCCGAAGCGAAGGTCCAGCCCGGCAACCCCGCCGTCCAGTGAGTCCTCGCTCATCACGAACGGGACATCCACGCCGTTGGTGAGTGTGCCGATCCCGGCCGATTCCCAGTCGATCCGCTGGTAGCCGAAGGTCAGCCGGGGTTGGAAGCTGTAGTCGATGCCCAGCCGTTCGACCACCGGCTCTTGGAACAGCCTGGCGTTGGGGCCGCCCCAGACAAGCTCGGCCCACTGCGCCGAGGTCCGCGTAGCCGCGGAGGCTTTCGTCTCCAGCTTGTCGGCCATGTCGCCAAGGGCATGCCCAGCTCCGGACGTCGGCAGCGACGCGATCGCCGGTCCAGCGACGCCTGCGCATAGGATCGATGTCAAACCGAGGCCCGCCCACTTCGAGCGATCAGACATGCTGTAGCTCCTTATCGAGATGTCAAACAGATAGGATGCCCCAAGGCAGAGGTGATTCCATCAGGATAACCCGCTGGCGATGGCCAACCAAGCGTGTGTACCTCATTTTGGCGAGATATCCATCGACTTAGCACCGGTGGTCGGGAACAACCTCCTGCCTGGCAACGTCTTATGCCATAGATAACTTCTGGTTTGGAGTGATACGGATGAACAAATGGCAACAATGCACAGCCCGGTACGCTTGCCTGCTTCTGGTGTGGGTGGGGGCCTCGAACGCCGCAACCCCTGCGCATGCACAGCAGCCGGCATCGGCCGACGAAACACCAACCACCGTCCTCGCCGCCGCGATCCAGGTCGACTCCGCGTTTGGCGAGCCCGAGGTGAATCGTGAACGGCTGCTTGCACTCGCGGAGCAAGCCGCCGAACGCGGCGCGAAGCTCATCGTCCTGCCCGAGACCGCCGTCACCGGCTACATGTCCGACGACATCCGGACCACCTGGCAGGTCGGCGAACACACGGTCACCGATGGGCTCATCGGCCGCGACCCGAACGACGCCGCCGAGACCGTGCCGGGCCCCTCGACCGACGCGTTTGCCGTGCTGTCCGACGAATACGACTGCTACATCACTGTGCCAATCCTCGAGGTCGACCGTAAGACCGGCCGGTACTACAACACCATCGTCGTCGTCGGGCCCGACGGCGAACGCGCGATCCACTACCGCAAACGCAACCCCTGGCAGTTCGCCGAGCGCGGCTGGGCGTGGGTCGGCAACCTCGGCAACCCCGTCATCGACACCCCTTACGGCCGGATCGGCACCATCATCTGTTTCGATATCCACGAGCAGGGCCCCATCATGGCTGGGCTCAAGGTCGACCACCTGCTGTACTGCATCGCGTGGGTCGATGTGGAAGACAGCGACTGGTTTGCGGTGCGTCTGCCTGAGCGCGCGGCCGAGCACAATCTCAACATCATCGGCGCGAACTGGTGCCTGCCGCAGGGGTACGACGGCCCGGCGTGGCACGGCCACGGGATGAGCCGGATCATCGCCCGCGACGGCACGATCCTCGCACAGGCCGAGGACGACCCTGACCGGCCCGCCGAGATCCTCTACGCCGAGCTGCCCGTGCCGGTGGACAGCCAGGGCGAAGCCGACGAATAGCGGCGCGTTGTCTGCGGCAGGCCAACCCGGACGGCCCGGCGGTGGAGTCGGTAGACTGTGGGCTTTCCATTTACACGAGGAACCAGCTATGTCGATGACCCGCCGAGAGATGCTTGCCGCGACCGTGACTTCTGCCGGTGCCGGCGCTGCGCTGGCCGCCGCGGGGTGTGCCTCGCTGACGCCCGCGAATGCCGACACGAAGCAGGGGGCCGGCAGCAAGCCCATGATCGACCAGCTCCCCGACAACGCGACGATCCTGCTGCAGGGCGACTCCATCACCGACGCAGGCCGATCCCGCGCGGCCCAGGACACCGCCAACGACTTCGCCATGCTCGGCAACGGCTACGCCAAACTCATCGCCTACCACCTGCTCTCCCGCTACCCCGACAAAGGCCTGTCCATCTACAACCGCGGGATCTCCGGCCACAAAGTCCCCGACCTCGACGCCCGCTGGGACCGCGACGCCATCGACCTCCAGCCCGACCTCGTCTCCATCCTCATCGGCGTCAACGATATCTGGCACAAGCTCAACGGCAACTACGACGGCACGGCCGAGCAGTACGGCGAGCAACTCGCCGCGCTCCTCGCCCGCACGAAAGACGCGCTGCCCGACGCGAAGCTGGTGGTATGCGAGCCCTTCGTCCTGCGCTGCGGTGCGGTGAATGACGGCTGGTTCCCCGAGTTCGACGAGCGACGCGCCCTGTGCAAGCAGGCCGCCGACCAGGCCGGCGCGGTCTTCGTGCCGTTCCAGTCGATGTTCGATCATGCCGTCGCCGCGGGCAGCGAGCCCAACGTCTGGGCCGGCGACGGCGTCCACCCCTCGGGCCAGGGCGCGGCACTCATGGCCATGCGCTGGATGAGCGAGACCGGCCTCTAGCCACAACCCCACGCCCCACGCACCACGACACCCACCCAGCGATGCAACGCACCGCCGCGATCACACACCCTGAACACAACACGCATCCCGGCCTCTTAGTAAAATCCCCACATGCGCATCAAGCCACGGCACATGGTCCTCTACGGCGTGATCCTCGCGATCCTCGCCGCGTTCCTGATCTGGCCCATCACTCTCACCGTCTGGGGCGGGTTCGTGCAGCCCGAGGGCGCGACCGCGATCGACCCCGACACCGGCGAAAACGTCAGCGTCGCCGGCGAGTTCACACTCCGATACTTCATCAGCCCCGAGGTCGGCGTCCTCCGCGACCCGCTCTATGTCAAGGGCCTCCTCAACGCCCTGATGATCGCCGTCTGCACCACGCTGCTGTGCCTGGTCATCACGCTCCCGATGGCCTCCATCGCCGCGAAGTACACCTTCCCCGGCAAGTCGCTGGTCAGCGCACTCGTCCTGGTCCCGCTCATCCTCCCGCCCTTTGTCGGCGCGATCGGACTCCGCGCGATCCTCGGCCGATCCGGCGCGATCAACTCACTGCTCAAATGGATCGGCCTACGCGCCGACACCGACCCCGGCATCGACTTCCTCGGCGGCGCGTTCCACCTCCCGTTCTTCGGCAGCGTCGACGGCACCTTCGCCGCCGTCGTCATCATGGAAGCCCTCCACCTCTACCCCATCCTCTACCTCAACATCACCGCCGCCATGGCGAACCTCGACCCCTCCCTCGACGAAGCCGCGCTCAACCTCGGCGCAAGCCGATGGAAACGCTTCCGACAGTGCACGCTCCCGCTCATCCTCCCCGGCATCTTCGCCGGCGGCACCATCGTCTTTATCTGGTCCTTCACCGAGCTGGGCACCCCGCTCATGTTCGAGTTCACCAACGTCACCCCCGTGCAGGTGTTCTACGGCCTGAGCGAGATCGAAAACAACCAACGCCCCTACGCCCTGGTCGTGGTCATGCTCACCGCCGCCGTCCTCCTCTACATGCTGGGCAAGTGGGCCTTCGGCGGCCGCGCCTACGCTATGCAATCCAAGGCGCAGCACGCACAGGCCGAGCAACGCCTCCGCGGCTTCAAGGGGCTCGGCGCCGCGGCCCTCTTCCTCGGCATCACCGTGCTCGCCGTCATGCCCCACCTCGGCGTTGTCTTCACCTCCGTCTCCGGCATGTCCGAAGGCACCGACTGGTACCAAACCGTCCTGCCCCAGAGCTTTACCCTCGAACACTACGAGGGCATGCTCACCCACGAGCTCGCCGTCAACTCCATCCGCAACTCGCTCACCTACGCCATTGCCGCCATGGTCCTCGCCGTCTTGCTCGGCTTGTCGATCGCCTTCCTCACCGTCCGCCTCAGGATCAAGGGCGGATGGGTCCTCGACACCCTGGGCATGCTCCCCCTCGCCGTCCCCGGGCTCGTTATGGCCTTCGGCTACGTCGCGATGTCGCTCAAAGCGCCCTTCCCACAGATCGCCGACTTCTTCCAGAAGTCAGTCGCAGGCAACGACCCCGCCAGTCTCTTCTACCAGTTCGGCTCGCTCTTCCAGCTCCGCGGCTCGATTCCCAACCCCCTCGTCTTCCTCGTCATCGCCTACACCATCCGCCGCCTGCCCTACATCCTCCGCTCCGCCGCCGCCGGCCTCGAGCAGACCTCGGGCCAACTCGAAGAGGCCGCCCTCAACCTCGGCGCCTCCGGCATGACCGCGCTGCGGCGCATCGTCGTCCCCCTCATCATGGCCAACCTCATCGCCGGCGGCATCCTCGTCTTCTCCTTCGCCATGCTCGAGGTCAGCGACTCCCTCATCCTCGCCGAACGCCAGCCCGACTACCCCGTCACCAAAGCCATCTGGGAACTCTACAACCGCCTGGGCGACGGCCCCTTCATCGCCAGCGCCATGGGCGTCTGGGGCATGGCCCTCCTCACCGTCACCCTCGTCGGCGCAAGCGTACTGATGGGCAAGAAGCTGGGGGCGATTTTCCGGGTTTGATTTGTCGTATCCTTGCTTGTGGAGCCATGTTGGATTTTTCCGGAATCTTATGGAACAACCTTGGAGACAATTCGAAGAAGTAGTGGCTCAGTTTCTTGCCTCTCTTGAAGTATCTGCCAAAGTAACTCATGACATACATCTTCCAGATCGGGATACTGGGAAACCACGTCAACGTGATGTGTGGATTGAGTGGAATGCTCTTAATCATTTCCCAACCAAGATGTTAGTTAGCTGCAAGAGATGGTCCAAGCCACTCGACCAAAAAGACATCGATCATTTTAACGGCGAGTTTTTATCTTCTCGTGCGCATATTGGAGTAATCTATTCATATTCCGGGTTCAATGACAATGCGGTTGAAAAGGCGAGGGCGTTAGGTTTCCACTGTTGTCAGCTGCTCGACGACGCGCCGTCACCAATACCTAGGACACTTGTATTGGGGTTGGCTTATCTTTTTCGTGTCCAGTGGCGCGTGTCGGCAAGCGTAGAGTCTCAATCCTATT
>JBITAC010000148.1:0-82562 GCA_044439905.1 Phycisphaerales bacterium JB063
TTTATCGAAACGATGCTCGGCAATACGCGGAAGATGGGGCCATACCTGCCGAGCATGCAGATCGACCGCCGACTCGGCCGGGCGATGGAGGTCGAGGCGATCTTCGGCGACCCGGTCCGGCGTGCGGCCTCCAACGGCTGCCCCGTGCCGTTGATCCAGACGCTCTATCGACAACTTCGGCTGCTGGATGCGCGACGACTACCCTCGGCCGTACCCACATCAACCTGAGCACTTTACAGGCACGCGCGGGCCTGCTCGGTTAGTCGGCCAACTCAACGGTGTCGTTGACCGATCCGTCGCCGTCCTCGGGGTCGCCTTCATCACCGCTCGGGTCTGCCTCGACCTGTGTTTCGCTATCGAGGCCTTCGAGGTGCAAGATGACGTGCTCGACGTAGTCTCGGCGGTGCTCGCGTCGCATCTGCATGATAAGTTCGACAAACTGGGCCTTGGTGTAGCCACGGCTGGCGATCACTTCGAGAAACTCGATCTCGGTCATGTCGCGTTCGAGCAGCGCTACGGGGATCGCGGTCACCACACCTTCTTCGACGGAGACCACCGCGAGGTGCAGGCCGTTGTGCGCGGCGTCGCCCTGGGGCCAGCGTTCTTCGACGACCAGGCGGTCGGTGCTGTAGCCGATGATGCGCCAGCGCAGCTGACGGAACCCTGGGGTGTGTTGTAGATCGAGCGCGGCCTGTCGGTCGGCGAATCGGTAGGTCATCGCTTCGGTCAGCAACTCACGGATATCGCGTGCGGCACGCCGGCGCTCTGCGGCATCGTCCCGACGGTTTCGGCCCGCCGCGAGTTCAACGACACGGCCATTGATGGCCTGGTTCTCTTCCCGCAGTGCCTGGTTGACTGGTGCGCCGTCGAGCAGCAGGACCCGACGCAGGATCATCTCGTCGTGGTCGACAATCGTTTCGATCGCCCCCGTGCTGATGTAGCCGTATGACCCGGGCTGGGGGTCGTCTAACAGCCAGAGCGCTGCCTGCGCATCCTCGGCTACAGCACCGACCGCCTGGTCGTCGAAGAACGCTGGCCCCAGGGCGACGCCGCGCACAACGGCCTGCACCTCGCGGTGGTCTCCGTCGAAGAAGGGGTGGTGACCGCGATCCCCGTAGCGCTGCTCGAACGCGACATGACCGAGATCGAGTTTCTCGAAGTGATCGCCAGCCGTGGCTACACCAAGGCCCAATTTGTCGAACTCATCATGCAGATGCGGCGTGAACACCGCCGAGACTACGTCGAGCACGTCCTCTTGCACCTCGAAGGGCTCGATAGCGAAACACAGGCCGAGGCAGACCCGAGCGGTGATGAAGGTGACCCCGAGGACGGCGACGGATCGGTCAACGACACCGTCGAATTGGCCGACTAACCGAGCAGACCCGCGCGTGCCTGTAAAGTGCTCAGGTTGATGTGGGTACGGCCGAGGGTAGTCGTCGCGCATCCAGCAGCCGAAGTTGTCGATAGAGTGTCTGGATCAACGGCACGGGGCAGCCGTTGGAGGCCGCACGTCGGACCGGGTCGCCGAAGATCGCCTCGACCTCCATCGCCCGGCCGAGTCGGCGGTCGATCTGCATGCTCGGCAGGTATGGCCCCATCTTCCGCGTATTGCCGAGCATCGTTTCGATAAACGCGTCGTCGATGTCGTGCCCGCCGGTGGCCCGGGCCGCTCGTGCGGTCTCCTGCATCAACTCGGTCACGAGTGCCTCGGTGTCGGCGTTGTGCATGAGCTCGTGTGTATCCGCATCGAGTACCGCGCTGAGCCCGTTATAGGGGATGTTCCAGACCAGCTTCTTCCAACGCGTCAGCGGCAGGTCGTCCACCGCCTCGGTCTGGACATCACCCGCGCAGAAGTCGGCCGCGATCTCGTTGAGCCGGGGTGTGATGCCGCGCTGCGCATACTCGCCCAGGCGGATGTGGTCGAAGCGCGTCTGCACGAAATGGCCCGGCCCGACCCGATTGGAACACAGGAAACAGAGCCCGCCGATGACACGCTCCGCGCCAACCAGCCCGGCCGCATGCCGCTCGGGCTCGAGCCCGTTCTGAAGCACCAGCACCGCGCCATCGGGCTTGACCGCGTGCGGGAGCATGCTCGCCAGCGCGTCGTTCTGCGTCGTCTTCATCGCGACGACCGCGACATCGCTCGGGGGCATCTCGCTTGCGTCGCGGTACGCCTCGACCTGCGGCAGAACCTGCGTGCCGTGCATCGACTCGACGCGCATGCCCTGCGCCTGGACGTGGGTGTAATCGCCGCGGAGCAGGAACCGGACCGTGCAGCCCGCATGGAGCAGCCGTGCGCCGTAGTACCCACCCAATGCGCCGGTGCCGAGGATCGCGTAGCTGCGTTGGGACATAGCCCAAGCGTAGCAGCTTCGGCGTGCGGTTCCAGCCGATGCAGGCTGAGGAATGAAGGGAAAATAGGGGCGGCAGGATTCGAACCTGCGACCAAGGGATTATGAGTCCCGTGCTCTAACCACTGAGCTACGCCCCCGTTGAACGGCAGGAAGTCCGCACGGCAGGGTTCGAACCTGCGACCTATGCTTTAGGAAAGCATTGCTCTATCCAACTGAGCTACGCGCGGTTCGGGGTATCTTATGCTCCTGTGTGCGGCGCGACCAACCGCATCGCTATACGACGCGATGGGCGTGGCTGTAGAGGTTCATCCGGCCCGGGCGGAGGAAGCCCACCAGGGTCTGCCCGCTGTCACGGGCGAGCTCGACTGCTAGTGAAGAGGGGGCCGATACGGCCGCGATCAGCGGTACTTTTGCGGCCAACGCTTTCTGGACAATCTCAAACGACGCGCGCCCGCTGACCATCAGTGCATGCTGTTCCATTGCGATGCCGGGCTGCTGTAGCGCCCAGCCCAGGGCTTTGTCGACGGCGTTGTGTCGGCCTACGTCTTCACGCAACACGGCGAGCTTGCCGTTGGCGCTGAACAACGCCGCGGCGTGTAGCCCGCCGGTGCGTTCGAAGGTTGACTGTGCGGCGCGGAGTGCATGGGGCATCTGCTGGATCGTTGCGGTGCTGAAGGTGACGCCGGGCGGGACGGGTGGGAAGCCGAGTCGGACCGCATCGATACTCGCCTTGCCGCAGACACCACAACTCGACGAGGCGAAGACGTGACGCGTGAGTTTATCGAAGTCGACCTCGACGTATGGCGCGAGGAAGACGTTGATGATGTTGCCCTCGGCTGCGCGGACGCACGGATCGACTCGGCTGATATCGCTGGCCGAGTGGATCAGGCCTTCGGACAGGAGGAATCCGATCGCGAGGTCTTCGTCGTGCCCGGGCGTACGCATGGTGATGCTGACCGCTCGGCCGCGCACGCGAATTTCCAGGGGCTCCTCGACTGCCAACTCATCGTTTGCAGGGGTCGCGTGCCCCTCGGACCATCGCTCGATCGGGAACGCACGGACAGCCGGGTTGTCGTCGGGCTTGTTCATGCGGGGTGGTCGGGATGGGCGGTGGGGGGTGGCGTTTGCTGCTGCAGACCCGCTTGGAGCTGGCCGGGTGTGTTGGCATGTACGAGCCGGGCGAGCGGGTGGGTGTGGGTGTGCGGGGCGAAAGCGCGGAGGGCCGGTTTGTTGAGCAGCGTCTGAAACGCGCGGCCGCCGTCGGCCAGGAAGGCCGCAACGGCCGGGAGCATGTCGGTATGGTAAAGCCCGGGCATCGGGTGCCATCGATCGGTACGGTGTGCGATCGCCTGGCATCCTCGCGGGGTGTCGGGGATCGCCTGGATCAACGTGCGGTACGCGTCGTGCTCACGCGTCAGCATGTCGCACGCGGCGAGTACGAGCCAGCCACCGCCCCGTGTTTCGATGTGATGGATGAGCGCTGCGAGTAGTCCCTGGACCGGCCCGTTGTCGGCTGCGCCGTCGGCGATCGTCGTGAGGCCGAGGTCCGTGTAGTGGTCGGCGGTCTGAGCGACCGCGGTGATGGAGGATGCGAAGGGGGCAAGCTCGCGGGCGACGTGCAGGATGAGCGGATGGCCGTTGACGGCTGCGCGTGCTTTGTCGCTGCCGAACCGGACGCTACGGCCGCCGGCGAGGATGTAGGCCGGCGGTGTGCTGCGGGGTGGGGCGTCGTTTGGATTGGGCAGGTGTACGGGCATGGTCAGTCGGTATGGCGGATCACCTTGCCGGTGGTGGGCTGGGCGTCGGGTCGGCCGTCGTCCTGCACATCGCCACGGAGGGTGTCGATGGCGTGTGGGAGGATGTCGAGCAGTGCGGTGAGCATCTCGGTCGCGCCGCGTTTGGAGCCGGGCAGGTTGATGACGAGGGTTTGGTGGATGGTCCCCGCTTCACCGCGTGAGAGGTAGGTTCGGGGTGTGATGTCGTAGCATCGCCGCCGGGCAAGCTCGAGGAGGGCGGGGTGCCGGCGTTGGAGCAGTGGGGCGGTCGCTTCGGGGGTCACATCGCGGGGTGCCAGGCCGGTGCCGCCGGCGGTGAGGATCAGGTCCGGGGCCGTCGAATCGGACTTGTTTTGCGTTGGATCCGTCCACCGGGTCAGTGCTTGCTGGATCGCATCAACTTCGTCGGGGACGCAGCATGAATCGGTGATTTCTGCCCGGAGTGATTCTTGAAGCATCGCTACGAGGGCGGGGCCCGTGGTGTCTTCGGTTTCGCCACGCGAGCAGCGGTCACTGACGGTGAGTACTGCGGCACGCAGGGGCGGGTCGAGCGGAGTCGGGCTAGGCATGCGTCGTTCCGTCGGGCGTGTCGTGTGGTCGGATCGTCCCGCGGCGGCCGCCGCGCTTTTCGATGAGCTTGATTTCTTCGATGACCATCGCCGGGTCGATCGCCTTACCCATATCGATCACAGTCAGCGCGGCGACACTCACTGCGGTGAGGGCTTCCATCTCGATGCCGGTCCGCGCGGTGGTCGAGGCGGTGGCTTTGAGATGGACACGGTTGCCTTCGACGCGTGCGGCGACATCGACGTGGTCCAGCGGGAGGCCGTGGCAGAGCGGGATCAACTCGTCGGTGCGTTTCGCGGCCATGACGCCCGCGAGGCGTGCGACATCGAGCAGTGAGCCCTTGGCCAGGTTGTTGTCGGCGATACGTTTTGCGAGGGCCTCGCTGATACGGACGCTGCCGGTGGCGATCGCGGTCCGGTGCGAGACCGCTTTGCCGCCGACATCGACCATGCGTGCCCTGCCCTGCGGATCGATGTGCGTCAGCTCGGGAGAGTCGTTGCGGGTTGGGTGGGGCTCGGTGGGCTGCATCGCGGGTCAGTCGAGTGGCCAGGGGTGGAACAGGGCGCGGGTCGCATTCATCGTACCCGGCGGGAGCTCGATGAGCCCGTCGCTACGGGCCGCGGAGGCGAGGTCGCCGGACCCGCGCGTCGCGACGCACTGGGCACAGCCAGCGTCGTCGATCGTTGCCAGTTGATACCACCATAGGCCTGTGGTGTTGGTCGTGGGCGGGTCACACCGGACCGATGCGGCGGGCGGTAGGCATTGCTCAAACCCCGCGATGTGCCGTAGCGCTGCGCGGCCGAAGCGGCGGAGCGTGGCCATCGCGGAGACGGGGTTGCCGGGGAGCCCGAGGATGGGTTGGCCGGCTGGCCCGATCGCGCCGAGCATGGGTTTGCCGGGGCGGACGGGCAGTTTGTGGAACGCGACCTCGCCACCCAGTGCGCGGACGACGGCGGGGATGTAGTCGTGGTCACCCATCGAGACGCCGCCGGTGGTGATGACCGCGTCGCACTGCTCGAGCAGTTGGTCAAGTTGGCGTGTGAGTTGTTTGGGGTTGTCGCCGCCGCGTTGGGTGTGGGTGAGGTCGAGCCAAGGGGCGCTTTGCAGCATGGATGCGATGACGGGGCCGTTACTGTCACGGATTTGCCAGGGCTCGGGCTGGTCGTCGGGCGCGAGCAGTTCGTCGCCGGTGGTCAGGAGGCCGACACGGACTCGGCGGTACACGGATGGCTGACATGTGCCGAAGGCCGCGGCTGCGCCGACGACGGCGGGTGTGAGGGCGACGCCCGGCGGGACGACTGCGTCGCCTTGCTTCGCATTTTCGCCGCGGCGTCGGATGTGTTGGCCGACTTTGAACGATTCAAGTGGGGCCTGGAGCTCGATCAGTTCGAGTGTCTCGGCCAAATCTTCGCGCTTGATCACAAGCTCGGCCTGCTTGGGGACGCACCCGCCCGTGAAGATGCGGACTGCGTGGCCCGGCGGCAGGTCGGGCGGCGCTTGGCCGGTCGTCACCTCGCCGGCGAGGGGCATCCGGCCCGCGTTGTCGAAGTCGGCCAGGCGGAGCGCGTAGCCGTCCATCGCCGAGACGTCGTGCGCGGGGCTGTCACGGTCGGCACGGATCGGCTGCGCGAGCACTCGGCCCACGGCGCGGTCGAGCGTAACCGTCTGCGTCGCGACGCGTATGCAACGCTTTGCCCAGGCGTGCACTGTCACGTCGGGGTGTGGCGCATCAGCCATCGCCTTGCTCCCACTCGGGCACCTTCCACAGGGGGACCGTCTGCTTCATTCGGTCGATGAAGTGGTCCATCGCGGCGAGCGCTTCCTTGCGATGTGCCGACGCGACGTAGAGCCGAAACGAGACGGCATGGTTTTCGATGAACCCGACGCTGTGTTCGACGTGCAGCGCGGCGAGCCCGTGTTGCTGCACGATGGCTTGCCCCAACTCGTCGAGGAGCCGGCTGGTCATAGGTTCGTACGCCTCGTAGGTCAGCCCGCGCAGACGGCGGCCCGACTCGGTAGGACGAACCACACCCTCGAACTGCACCACCGCGCCGGCCCCGGCGGGACGCCAGTCGATCGGCTGGCCCAGCGGCCCCTGGACGAGTTGCACCGTGACGTTGGCGGGAGAGGTGTGTGTCATCGCTACCCACCCCCCAGCATGCCGATGAGCGCGACCTCGTCGTGCGCCTGTACCGGGTCGGTGGGCGTCACGAATGCGTGGTTCACCGCCAGTCGGCTGCTACCCAGGTGCTCGGCGAGTTCGGGGCAGGCCAGCGCGACGGCGTGGATGACTTGCTCGGCGGTGGGCGTGTCGGACGCGCAGGCCGCCTGGACCTCGCGCCGCTGGGCGAGCCGGGCCTGCGGGCCAAAGAGTTTGACGGTGATCGTGGTCATGCCGGATGCGGTGGGTTTGAATGCCGTTGGGGTTGACGCGGTGTGATGGGGTGGTGTTTAGCCGCCGATGTGGGTCATCGTGACAAAGCCGTCGTGCGGGTGCTCGGCCTGTTTTTGTTCGAGTGAGTTTTGGATGGCCTGGTCAACGGCGTGGCCATCGAATACCGGGCGTACGGCGTCGAGCAGCGAGCCGCGGGGCTCGTCCATGAGGCAGGGGTAGAGCTCGCCGTTGGCGGTGATGCGCATGCGGTTGCACTGGGCGCAGAAGTTGCAGCTCATGGGGGTGATGAAGCCGACCTCGGCGGTGCTGCCGTCATCGAGTGTCATGCGGTAGCGGCGCGCCGCGTCGTGGCCCTGCTCCAGGGGCTGCATGTCACGCACGATCGGGGCGATGGCGTCGCGCATCGCCTGCTCGGGCACGTAACGCTCGGCCCAGCTCGACGCGAGGGGGCCCATGGGCATCAGTTCGATAAAGCGGATCACGACGCCGCGCTTGGCCGCAAAACGCACGAGATCGGGCAGTTCCTGGTCGTTCTCCCCGCGCAGCACCACCGCGTTGATCTTGATCGGCCCGAGCCCCGCGGCGTGTGCGGCATCGATCCCTTCGAGTACTCTGGCAAGCCCGTTGACCCCCGTCATACGCGCAAAACGGTCCGGGTCGAGCGAGTCCATGCTGAGGTTGATCCGCTTGAGCCCGGCGTCGGCGTACTGCTGGGCCATGCGGACAAGTGTCAGGCCGTTGGTCGTCATCGCCAGGTCATCGATACCTTCGATGGATGCGATTCGGCGGATGATCTCGACAAGCTCGGGCCGACTCGTGGGGTCGCCGCCGGTGAGCCGGACCTTGCGCAGGCCGTGGTGGCGGGCGAGGTGGCGTGCGATTTGTTCGAGCTCTTGCGGGGTGAGTACGGGCTCGCCACGGGGCTGTTCGAGCCAGGTGGGCCTGCAATAGGTACAGCGCATCGAGCACGCTTTGGTGAGCGACAGCCGGAGGTAGCCGATCCCGCGTCCTGTGGTGTCCTGAAGCATCCCGTGGATCGCCGAGCGTGAGGCGTGTGGTCGGCCAAGACGCCTTGGCCGGCTGCTCCATCGTAGCGGGCGCATCGGCGTCGGGCTTGCGCTTTGGCGGATGGAGCGATGCGCTCGGCGGGCTACACCGCAGGGGGGAGGCCGGGCGGCCCCGCGGGCTCGGGCGACTCTGCCGCGATATGCAGGTCTTCGTCGTCCGAATCGTCTTTCGCCTTCTCGGCTTTGTCTGGCTTGTCGGGAGGCGTGTGCGTAAGCCGCATGACGACGAGCACGACGAAGACGAACAGGCAGCCGGCGATGGCGGTGGCGTAATGGCCAAGGCCGATGGCCATGCCGAGGATCATGGCGAAGAAGAGGACGGTGGTGTCTTTGGGGTCGCGGACGGTGGTGCGGTAGCGGATGAGCCCGATGGTGCCCGCGAGGCCGAAGGCCCGGACCAGGTTGTTGCCGACGACGAGCCAGACCAGCGCCCCGCCGATGCAGAGCATGACGAGGGTGTGGTGCATGGTGGGTTTGAGCTTTTTGCCGGTGAACGACAGGCGGTATCCCAGCCCGATGACCCAGCCGACGAGGGCGGCGCAGCTGAGACTCATGAAGATCTCGCCGAGGTTTTTTTCACCCTCGGAGGCGGCGAGCCCCGCAGCGATCTGGTCCATAAACGAGAACTCGGCGCCCTGTGCGAGCAATTGAATCAGCAATGCGAGACTCCGGGAGATGGGGTGGGGGACGCTTCGCCCGATAGTTTACGGGCTGGGGTCCCATTGGCCCACCAGCTGCCAGATCACCTGGTCGTTGCCGGCCGAGTCGTTGTCCAGGTCTTTCTTGGTCACGCGTTCGACGTGCCAGTCCCCGAAGGTGATGACGGTCGAGGTGTTGTGCCGGTAGGCCACGTCGTCGTCGCCGTCGCGCCAACGTCCCTTGAAGGAGATCGCGTCCCCGCCGACATCGCCATCGAAGTAGACCACGGTCCGGGCGGGGTTGAGGATCTGGCTGATCATCCGGTGCGGGCTGCCGGTGTAGTCCGGGTCCAGCGGGTTGGTTTCCGCGAGCTTGGAGTTCATGCGGTAGCTCTCGATCACCGGGTCTGCGCCGGCGATGGGAACCGAACCGGTCACACTCGGACATGCCAGGATGGACTCATCGGTCTCGCCGATCTCGAGGTACTGGCCCTGCTGAAGCGAGTCGACCCAGCAGATGCGCGAAGGAGTCATCGCCTCGTCGCCGCGGTCTTCGTAGGGTAGGTAGCCGTGGTTGTCGGTGGTGTAGGCGTTGGTCGCGACGCCGATCTGCCGGAGGTGGTTGGAGCACTTGGTGGCCCGGGCGTTCTCCTTGGCACCGCGCAGGGCCACGGAGAGGATCGCGATCAGGACCCCGATCAGGCCGATCACGACGAGCAGTTCGATGAGTGTAAACGCGTGACGGCCACGCCGGGCGCGGGGAAGGGTGGGACTCAAATTGGAACTCCTGTCCACTATGGATTTCAATTCGTGGCTACAAAAACCAAACGCTGCAGCCGAACGTCGCACCCATCCTTCAATGGCAGCCGCGTGGATTCCCTGGTCAATGCCGCTACTGCGGATCGGGTACGGGACGACAGCGTGCTACCGTGCTTACACGATTGTAACAAAAAGGTTGCAATCAACAAACACTTTGCGCATCAAACCTGACGCCGCCCGCTGGCCTCCCGTCTATACGTCGGCCCAAGCCGGCTTGGGGGTTGACTTTGACGCCCGCTATACTGCCGCACCACCGCCCTCGTAGCTCAACTGGATAGAGCACCGGCCTTCTAAGCCGACGGTTGCAGGTTCGAGTCCTGCCGGGGGTATTGCGATTGGGTTATGCTCCGTGCTGTAGGCGCATCAATCCCATCCAAGCCGGTCCGCTGGACCGTCGGACTACTTCTTGGTGCGGTGCTCCGCGCTCTGTCGCGCTCGCTCGAGCGCCGACCCGAGCCCGCCGCCGGTCGGCGTGGACGGCGTTGAGGCCGGCGGGGCGCTGGCCTCAGGCGTCTTGGCCGAGGCCGTCGCGGTGGAAGCATCCGAGGCCGCTGTGGCTTTGCTGCGCGGCTTGCGACGCTTACGCTTCAACGGCAGCGCGGGCCACCAGGGCGACTTGGCAGGTACGGCGTCAGTGGTTTCTTCCTCATCGCCTACGGCTGGCTTGCGACGCAGAGTGAGGATCGAGACAACCCCGACGCGGCGCTCGATGACCTCAAGCAGGATCAGCCCGATCGCGGCGAGCATGAGCCAGTGGCCGATGGCGATGTGGCGTGTCATCCGGGGCAGGTCCTGCCAGATGGTCGCGAGTTCGACCCGCTGCTGCCCGCGCGTGAGTTGGGCGAGAGACTGTAGCTGGTCGACCCCCTCGTCGGCCGCGCGAGGCCTGAACTCGGGCGCGTACAGCAGGCGTGCGGGCGAGAGCAGGGCCTGCCCCACACCGTCGAGCGCGACCGTCGATAGCGAAGTCTCTTCGTGATGGATCGGGATGGTCGCCTGCAGTGTGTCTGCGCTGGTCCACCGCATCGTGTGCTCGATCGTGGCCGGGGGCGTGTCGGGCCGGCCCATGACGGTGGTGACGACGGGCAGCCGATCGAAGGGCTGGGGGACCACGCGGTCCGGGCTCAGGTGAAGCGTCACGGTCTTCACGCCATCGGCCACGGACTGGGTGAGCAGCATGTCATCGGGCAGTGTGTCGTTGGCCTCGGCGACCCACTGCGCTAGGGAGGAGAACATCTCGCCCGCTTGTTCCCATTCGCTGATGGGCCCGGTGTATTGGCCATCCGCCTCGCCTGTGTACGCCGCGACACGGCCCGCCCCCGCCTGCCAGTAGGCGACGAGCGGCGCGCGGTACTCGTCCTGCGTCAGCACACCGAGACTCGCGTTGGGCCGGAGGTATGTGAGGTTGTAGCCGCCGACCGCCGGGGGCGCGGAGAGCGGCCTGCCCACGAGCGCGCCGAGGATCGGTGTCGTCGCGATGGGGGTCAGTTCATCCAGGAAACTGCTGCGGGCCACGACGAAGGTGTCCTGAGCGAATAGCTGGGGGAGGTTGCCCGCGTCCTTGGTAAAGAAGATCCGCCCGTCGCCACGGGTCGCGATGTCCTGCAGCAGCGTCGCGTACGGGTCGGCCGGGCTGCCCAGGCCGATGACGCTGACGGTGATGTTCGCGTCCCGACAGTGCTGCAGGAGTTCTTTGTACTTGCCGGGCTCGACGGAGTCGGCGGCGTCGGCAAAGAGGATGATGTGGCGGGTCTGCGCTTCGGCGTCGGCCAGCATCGCGGCGGCGTGGGATAGGGCTTCGTAGATATAGATCCCGCCGCCCATCGAGTCGATGCCGAGGATCCGCCCGCGTGCCGCCTCGGTATCGCCGCCGACCGGCTCGAGGGGCAGGACCAGGTGCGCCTCGGTGTCGACCGCGAGGACACCGAACTCGTCGATCGGGGAGAGCAGGTCGAGCACCTGTGCCGTGCCGAGGTTCGCGAGGTCCATCTTCATGCGTCCGCCCGCGACGGGCGCGGCCATCGAGCCCGAGCGGTCCAGCGCGACAACGATCGCGAGCGAGAGCTTGCGGTGCTCCTGACGCAGTTCCATCGACACGGGCATCAGCGGGTCCAGCGGCGTCTTGAAGTACCCGCCGGGACCGTACGCGCGCCGGCCGCCGGTGAGCAGCAGACCGCCGCCGGACTGTTCGATGTAGGCCGCGAGGTTCTCGGTGCCTTGGGTGGTCAGCGCCTGGGCGGGGACATTCTCGATCACGACCGCTGAGTAGTTAGAAAGGCCGGCCAGGGACCAGCCGACCTCGCCGGGGCTCCGATTGACGACATCAAGGCCGCCCCGCGTGAGCAGGCCCGCAAGCCCCGCGCCCTCCGTCTCGCTGACCACGAGCACGGGCCGGTCCCCCGTGATGCCGACGAGGAGTCGCCCGGTGTTGTTCTCAGGTAGCGGGTCGCTCTGGTCGGTGTAAATCCGCAGGCGGTAGTCGGCTGTCCCGGGCCCGCCCGCGGTGTCACGGAACGTCAAACGGTTGAGCCCCGCAGCGACCGCGCGTGTCCCTTGAGCGATGCGTGTGTCGCCGCGCAGCAATTCGTAGCGGACTTCCTGCGCCGCGGGCGCGTCGACCCAGGCGGTGAGCATGAACGACTGCCCGGGGGAGACCGCGAGAGGCGCATCGATCCGGTCGATCGCGACATCGTTTGCGCTTGGCCGACTCAGCACGCGGTAATCGATGGCGATCTCTCGGCCGATCGCACGCATGGCCTGCTCGTGCGGGTCGCGCTGTGTCCATCGGCCGTCGCTGATGATGAGCACCCGGCCCGGGCGGTCGGGGGGGATCACCGACAAGGCCTTCGCGAGTGCGTCCGACAGGTTTGAGCCCGAGGAGTCGACGACCTGCGTGAAGGCATCAAACGCGCCGAACTCCGGCGTGTGGTCCAGGGCCGCGCTGCGCCCAAACGTCACGATCCCCAGCCGGTCGGACGAAGACATGCCCTGCTGGATCAGCTGGATCTGTTCGAGCAGCAGGCGATCCGCGTTCGCAGGCATGGATGCGCTTCGGTCGGCGATGACCACGACTGTGCCGGCCTGGTCTTCGAGCGGCAGCTTGGGGACGCTGAGCGCGGTCACAATCAGCACCAGCAGGACTGCACGCATCGCCTGCAGCGCCTTCGAAGGGGCGGGCATGTACCACCACAGCAAGCCCAGCGGGAGGATCAGCAACAGCCAGAGCGGTTGTTCAAGCTGCATCACATCTGCCCCCCGGAGCGTGAGATCAGTGCTGTGTGCAGCGCCAGAGCCAGGAGCGTTACGATCAGCAGCAGCCAGGCGATCGAGCGGTACTCTTCGCGGACCGCGGTTTCGTCGAGCCAACTCCCCGCGCGGGCGGTTGCGCTGTCCCGCAGGTCGGACTCTTCGAGCGACATCGCGTTGGCTGAGAAGGTGTAGGTATCATCGCCGGCCTGGATCTGCGCGAGCCCGACGCGATCGATCGGGATGTCGACACGATCCGCAGGCACGGCCAACGTTTGATCGTCCGCGTCGTTGATAGAAACGGTGACCTGGTCGACCGTGCGCTCGACGCTGAGCGAAGCCGTGGTGCCAAGCCGATAGTTCGATTCACGCAGGCCGGGCTGGCTGTCGAGCTGCCAGTCGATGAGGTTCCACATCAGGACGGGGAAGTCGGCGGATTGGAGCAAGGTGGATTGGTCCGGACGTAGGCGGACGCGGATGACTCGGCCGTCTTTGCGCGGCGCCTCGGTGATGAGGGACACATTGCCCGCCGCGACGATGGGGCGGCCCGGCAGCGAATCGTCTTGCCCGGCCGACCAGATGACCCCCTCGTAGGACGCCCCGAGTGCCAGCGGGTGTGCCCGATCGACGACGAAGGGCCCGACATACGCGACGACTTGCTCCGCCGGCTCGACCCGGAAACGCAAGACCCACGCCGAGTCGTCGGCCGGCGCGGCGGTCGGGCTGTCGGTGATGAGGAGCTGTTCGTTGTCGGTGACCCGCCGGGTGTTGTCGGTGAGGTCGATAAAGCGTGCCGCCGCGTCGCGCAGCGCTTCGTTGTCGATCGCGATGCCGACGCGCAGGGTCGGGCGCGGCTGAGGCAGCAGCGTGACCTTGTTATCCAGCGCTAAAGCGTCATCGGGGAGCTGCGCGACGAACGGCTGGTCGGAGGCGTTCAACTCGAGCCAGAGCCGCTGCGTGCTGTCGGCGGGGAGGGTGAGGTCGCGCGTGTCGCCTCCCGTGAGCGTCAGGGTCGTTTGGGTGGAGGCATCGCCGAGGTTTGTGACCTCGATCATCACGCGTTCGCGACCGTCGGCGTGGCTGCGGACCGCGGAGGTGATCGCGAGGTTGGGCTGGGCCTGGCCAAACGACCACCACTGCAGACGCCCTGCGTCGAGCCCTTCGGGGGCGGGCTGGTCGGTAAGGATCAGCACGCGAGCGCGGGGCCCGCCGATCTCCCGGGCGAGGGTGATCGCGGCGAGCAGGTCCGCTGTCGGGGCGTTGTGTGTCCAAGCCTCGGCCTGCTGCAAGGTGGCATCGGCACGCGTGGTCGGCGGGCCAAGGACGCGGGGCTCGGCGTCGGCGAGGATGAGCTGCGCGCTGTATCGGCCGCCGGTGTCGAGTTCTTTGCGGAGCGCTTCGAGGGCGAGCTTGCGGGGGCCGTGCTCAGCCTGCATCGAGTACGAGCCGTCGAGGATGACGACCACCTGCCGACGCTCGGCCGACGCCAGGACACGCGGGCCCGCCGCGGCGCACGCGAGCAAGAGGATCGCGAGCAACTCGAGCAGCAGCAGGAGCGGCACCTGCATCCGGTTGAGTCGGCTGCCGCCTTCGCGGGCTTCGCGCTGCCCGCCCCACAGCAGCAGACTGGAGACCTCGTGCCGGCGGTACCGGTTGCGCAGCCAGTAGATCGACGCCAACGCGGGCAGCGCCGCTAACGCAATCATCGCAAGTGGGAGGGTCAGGATCGGCATGGGTTCAATCGCGGGTCGGCAGGATGCAACACCCACCACGCGCGGGGCGATTCATTTCAGTTCACCTGCAATACGCCGAGCTTGACCAGGTCGGACAGGTCCCAGGATTTGAGCAGCGGTTCGGCGATGAGCTGTGTCATGGTCGCGCCGACCTGCCGGCAGGCGTCTTGCCACGCGGCTTGATGGTCGTTGAGCCGCTGCTGGAAGCGTTTCTCGGCGGCGGCGTCGATGTAGAGCTCGCGAACCTGCCCCGTTTCGTGGTCGACCAGCCGGAAGTTACCACGCGGTGGGGGGGTGATGTCGCATCGGCCCAGGACCTGAACGACACACAGCGAGGCGGCGTCGCGTGCGAGTTGGCGCAGGAGGTGCGCGGGCTGGGCGTCGAACAAGAGGTCGCTGATGAGCACTCGCACTCCGCGTCGGCGCCAGAGCGGCGGGCCTTGCTCCAGCAGCGTGTCGAGCGCGCTTGTGCCGGCGAACTGGATGCCGCCCCACGCGCCGGGCCGGGCGTTGCCGCCGGGGATGGGCCTGATCTGCTCGCCCGCGAGGTAGAGGTTGTGGGTG
Organism: Phycisphaerales bacterium JB063; assembly: GCA_044439905.1. Taxonomy (GTDB): domain Bacteria; phylum Planctomycetota; class Phycisphaerae; order Phycisphaerales; family Phycisphaeraceae; genus JAHQVV01. The sequence continues at coordinate 15,159 of JBITAC010000148.1, forward strand.
AATTTGGCGTTGTCGGCGGCGGTGGTGATCGCGGCGGCGAGCGCGGCGGCGGCCTGGGCCTTGGGCGACGCGCTGATGGCCATCGAGCGCGAGGCGTCGAGCAGGACGTCGACGTGCGGGCAGACCTCCTCACGGTAGAGCTTGACGGTCAGGCGGTCGCTGCGGGCGTACGCGGACCAGTCGACTCGGCGGAGGTCGTCGCCCGGCTGGTATGTGCGGTAGTCCATGAACTCGATCGAGCTGCCTACCCGGTGGCCAAGCTGGGCACCCATCTGCCCCGTCGGCGTTTGGCGCGGCGGCATCAGCCGGTAACGCGAGCCGGCCTGCTCACCCTGGGCGAGTCCCGTGCGGATGGCGTCATCCATCGGTCGTCCCCTGGTGCACCTGCTGCGTCGGCACGGTCAGCGCGGCGTGCTGGGACGCGGTCGGCGATGCATCTGCGTCGTCTTCGGTGAGTGGCTTGTAGCTGCGGACCTGCCGGAGCAGCCAGGGCGAGAGCAGCCCCAGCGCGATCAACGCCCACGCCCCGGAAAACGCGAGCGCGATCAGCCAGTAGCCCGGGTCAAGGTCATCATTGAGCGAGCCGAACGGGTTGAGGATGTACCACAGCGAGCTGGCGCGGTCCCAGTTGTCGCCCTCGATCGCGAACATGGCGATGAACGGGAGTATCGTGCACAGCACCAGCAGCAGCATCGCGAACGCGCCGGCGGTGGTGGGGTTCGCGCCCTGGCCGATGATGCCCCGGCGGATCAGCACGCCCGTCAAGCTGTAGGCGAGCGCATAGATTGGGAGCGGGATGATGTACGCGAAATCGTCGGCGAAGTTGAAGTCCATCCCGTGGTAGTACATGCTCGAGTAGGACAGCGGGACCGATGTGGGGTGCGTCGCCGTCGCGGCGAGGATCTCGGAGCTGATGAACGCGGCGAGGATCGTCGCGCCGACGATGAGGCTGGTCCAGATCAACCCCGCGGCCGCGCCGCTGGTAAAGAGGAAGGCGAGGGGGCGAAGGATGACGCTTTGCGGGGCTTTTTTGAGTAGGCGTTGGCCGTAGACATCCCGCTCAGAGCCGGAGCAGATCATCGCGAGCGAGGCGATGAGCATGGTGACGATCGTCCAGACTTCGATGGCCCCAAAGCCGAGGTAGGGGATATAGCCCAGGTCGCTGAGGATCGCGACCAGCCCGGTGATGAGCCAGGTGGCGGTGAGGTAGAGCCGTAGGGGCCTGGCGCGGTTGGCGCTGTTGGCGGTGAGCATGGCGACGGCGATGAAGAAGAGCAGGCCTGCGCCGGTGAGCCCGAGCGTGCTCACGGTGACGAGCGGCCCCCAGAGGTCCCACCAGCTGATACCGCCGCCGAAGCCGACGCCGTCGTAGATGAACTCAGACGCGACAAAGATCGCGCTGGTGCAGACCATGACGAGCCCGCCCATGGCGATCAGGCCGAGGAAGGCCTTGACGATCACGGAGACGGGCATCGCGGCGATGGTGATCGAGGCCTGGAGCACGCCGAGGATAAACAGCAGGTCGATCGCGAGGATGAGGAAGATCGTGGGCAGATCGATCCCGCGCATCAGGTATGTGATGACCATGAACGGGGCGCAGGCGCTGAAGATCAAAAGCGAGACCGTCATCCCCGCCAGGAGCTTGCCCCAGACGATGGACGACGGCTTGATCGTCGTGATGAACAGCAGGTCCGTGTTCGCGCCCGAGCGTTCGGCGGCCAGGCGGATCCCGACGTACATCGGCGTGAAGATCAGGCAGGTCGAGAGCATGATCCCGTGGAGGATCATGAAGACCGCGCCGCCCGAATTCGTGTCGCGGGTGTCCCCCAGCAGCAGAAACCCGCCCAGCACCACGAGCAGGATCATGAGGAACAGCATCAGGATCGCGGTGACGAACTTTGAGTTCACCGCCTGGCGCAGCTCCTTCACGACGATCGGATTGAGCCGGTCGTCGACGATCCCCTTGGCTTGGCCGACCCATGCGAGCTTGGCCATCACTGCACCTCCCCGCGTGTGATATTCATAAACAGCTGCTCGAGGTCCGCCTCGATCTGCTTGAACTCCATGATCCGAAACCCTTTCTCCAGCAGCGCCGCCAGCAGGTCGCAGCAGTCTTCCTCATCGCCCGAGACGTCGGCCTCGACGCGGTTGGCGACGATCGTCGCCTTGACCACGCCGGGCATCTCAAGCAGCGCCTGGTGGAGTTTCTCGTTGTTCGCCTTGGTCCGCACCGCGATGTGCTGCATCGGCTCGTCCGCGGATCGGCCGAAGTTGTAGATGTCCTGCATCGTCCCCGCACGCAGCAGCTTGCCCCGCTCGATGATGACCGCCCCGTCGCAGACCTCGGCGAGCTCGGTGAGGATGTGCGAGCTGATCAGGATCGCTTTGCCCTGCGCGGACAACGCCTTGAGCAGCTCGCGCAGCTCGATCCGCGCACGCGGGTCAAGCCCGGCCGCCGGCTCGTCCATAATCAGCAGCGGCGGGTCGTGGATCAACGCCCGCGCAAGACTGACGCGCTGCTTCATCCCTTTGGACAGTGCACGCAAGGACTTCTCGCGGATGCCCGACAGGTTGGTGAAGGACTCGATCTGGTCGATCATCTGGATCCGCGTCTTGCCCCGAAGGCCGTACGCCCGTGCAAAGAAGTCGAGGTACTCGTGGACGTTGAGGTCGCGGTGGGCCGGGAGGTTGTCGGGCATGTAGCCGATGTTCCGGCGTGCCTTTTCGGGCTCCTCGACGACCGAGACGCCGTCGATGGTGCAGCGTCCGCTCGTGGGCTCGTCCAGGGAGGCGAGGATACGCATCGTGGTGGTCTTGCCCGCGCCGTTGGGGCCGACGAAGGCGAAGATCTGACCCGACGCGAAGGAGAACGACAGGTCGTCCACCGCGACGGTTTTGCCAAAGCTTTTGTGTAGCCGGTCGATCCTAATTTCCATCGAGGGGTTCCTGCATGAGTCCGATGACGGCCGAGGTGCTGCGGTGTTCGCTGAGTTCGCTCAGGCCGATCTCCATAAACGGGGTGCCTTCGAGCAGGGCGTAGTACGTGCCGGGGCTGAGGTCGAAGTTGCCGGGGCCGTCGCCCGCGATGCGTTGGAGCCCGTTCCACGGGCCGGTGCGTCGGACGTAGTAGATCAGCCCCTGCCCGGAGCCGTATGCGGGGCTGCTGGGGGCGCGGGTGAGGGTGGCGCTGGCCCCGGGCGCGATCGGGCCGGCGGTGTAGACCTGGCCGGTGGAGTCGGCGACAAAGAGGTCTGTGATCGGTGCGCCCAGGCCGTTGACCACGGAGTAGCTGCCGTCGTCGTGTCGCGAGAAGTTGAGGCGTTCGCGGCGTGTCTCGCTCTTTCGGATCATGAAGTGTGCGGGCACGCGCGAAGAGATCCAGCCGCTGGCCAAGTGCTGGTCGTGGGTCCAGTCGAGGGTGCGCGGGGAGGAGTCGGTGGCGCGGTAGTCGTAGTCGTAGGCGATCTGCGGGGTGATCTCGGTGCCGCGATCGAAGTGCAGCCCATCGCCCGGCGTTAGTGGGCAGTAGTAGGCCTGGATGCCGACGGTGCTGGCGAGCATCGTGGTCTCATCGAGCACGGTGACGCTCATGCTTCGGCCGACCGCACCCCAGCCCTCGCTGAGCATCGCGTAGCCGAAGACCGTCGCCGAGAACAGCAGCGACATCGCGGGCACGGTCCACAGCGTCCACAGCCGACGCCGTAGCTTGTGCAGCACGATCAGGTTGACCGGCCCGATGAGGATCGCAAACAGCACCATCATGAACAACAGCCCGCGGGCGGGGATCCCCTGGTCTTCGATGACAGGGAAGCTGCTGTTGGCCTCGCTGGGGGTGAGTTGAAAGCCCTGCTGCACCCGGCTTTGTTCGAGCGTGCGGACAAAGGCGTCCCACTGGTACTCGTCCCACGCGCGGAGCGTCCGACGCGCCATCACCAGCCGCTGGCCAAGGCCGTGGGCGTACTGGCTGACATCAGGAAGCGGTTGGTGCGATTCCCGGTTCTCGATGCTGGCCCCAACGCCCCAGCCGTCGGGCGGGGTGAAGTCGCCCAGGATGACGAGCGTCCCGCCGCAGTGGGTGTAGGCGTCGATCGCCGCCCGCACCGGCTCGGGCATCGCATCGAGCTCCTGCGGGGAGACCATCACGGCGGCGAATCGGGTGTACGCCAGCCAGCGCGGGCTCCACCCCGCGACCGTGATCTCGGAGCGCGATAGATAGAACGGGCTGTTGTAATAGCCGGAGTACCCGATGGCGTAGTCGAAGCCGTCGGAGAAGTCGTCGATGTCGTCGCCGCGGATGCCCTGGCCGCAGAGGATGGCGTTGCCATTGTCGTAGTAGCCGTCCCAGCTGCTGTGGCTCGAGGTGTTGAGGCCGACGTAGCGGTCCTGGCGTTCGCCGTCGATGCTGACGCTGATCCCCGAGCCGGGCATCTCGAGCGCGGGCTGAAGGAGGGGGACTTCGACCGTGGCCCCGGCGGGGACCTCGACGGTGCGGGAGAGTCGGCTGATGCGTGGCCCGCCGCCGCCCCAGGTATCCCCGGGGATCGAGAGCGTTACGAGGCGGTCTCGGTCGGTGGAGGTGTTGCGGACGGTGACCAGGTACTCGGCGTAGCCGACGGTCGTGTTGGCGTCGATGCTGTTGTTGAAGACGACCTGGATGTCGCCGTAGGTCTCGGCCTTGACGGCGTTGGCCGCGGCGAACAGCAGGAGCAGGGCCGCGAGCAGAGGCATCGCCCGCCCGCTCAGCAAGTGGCGCGCAGAGGGCGGTGTGTTGATGATGCACGGTGCCATCAGCCGGCAAACCCGGTGCAGGGGGATGGTCATGGAGCGGGTCCTTGGAGGCGGGATTCACCCGGGGGCGTGCTACTGGGCGGCGGACACCTCGACGCCGGCGGGGAGCTTGACACCGGTGGTATCGACGGCGTCGAGCAGCTGGGTGACGAGCTGGACGGGGTCGATCTTATCGAAACGTGCCTGGTAGTTGAGGATCATGCGGTGGTTGAGGACGGCGGGTGCGACGGCCTTGACATCTTCAAACCCTGCGGTGGGGCGGCCGGCGATCAGGGCCTGGGCGCGGGCGGCCTCGGCGATCGCGATCGCGGCGCGGGGCGAAGCGCCGTAGGTGACGTAGGTCTCGACCGCCTTGGGCGTCCCCGGTTGGCCGGGGTGGGTCGCGGAGACGAGACGTGCGATGTACGACGCCACCGGGCGGGGCAGGAAGATCCGGTCCATCGCCGCGAAGAGCATGTCCATCTTGATCGCATCGACGACGGGCTCGGGCGTCGGGGGACGGCCGCGTCGGCGGTTGGCGATGATGTCTTCGATCACGTTGGCCGGGGGGTTCTGGACCTGGATCTTGAACAGGAAGCGGTCGAGCTGCGCCTCGGGCAGGGGGTAGGTGCCCTCAAGATCGATCGGGTTCTGCGACGCGAGCACGAAGAACGGGCTGGGCAGTGGGCGGGTGACGCCGAGCGTGGTGACCCGCTGTTCCTGCATCGCCTCGAGCATGGCGGACTGCGTCTTGGGTGACGCGCGATTGATCTCGTCGGCCAGGAGGATATGGGTGAAGATCGGTCCGGGCTCAAAGACCATCTGCCGCTTGCCGTTGTCTTGTTCCTGGAGGATCGCCGAGCCGACGATGTCGCCGGGCATCAGGTCGGGCGTGAACTGGACCCGTTGAAAGTCGAGCGACATGAGGTTGCCCAGCGCGTTGATCATCGCCGTCTTACCTACGCCCGGCATCCCCTCGAGCAGGATGTGCCCCCGGCTGAGGATGCCGACCAGAACCAGGTGGTGCAGCTCGTGCTGACCGAGCAGGACGGTGTCCATCGCTTCGAGGACGCGGCGCGCCAGTGACGAGGCGGGCTCGAGTTCTTCCGGGGTGAGCAGGGCCTGTTTGGGGGAGGGGTCTGTCATAGATGATTCGGCGGGGCCTACTCCTCGGGCGCTTCGGTGGGCGGGGTGTTGTCCGGGGCGGGTCCGCGGTCGAAAAACTCGCGCACGGCACGTCGGTGGCGGGGCAGCACCGGCTGCGAGCCCCCGCCGCCCGGGCCCGCCTGCGCGTGGGTCAGGGCATTGCCTGTGGAGGCCTGGGCCTCGCCGTCGGCTTCGGGGTCGCGCTGGCTTGCGCCCATCGACTGGCTCTGCAGCATCGACTCGAGCGACGCGGGGGGCAGCAGCTCGGGGGCATAGCCCGCGCCGTCCTCCGACGCGGGGTCGCGCCACGTCAGGTCCGTCAGCCCACCGCCCTGGTCCGTCCCGCCGCGCCCGGCACAGAACATCCGAAGCGCCGCATCCAAATCCTCGCCCGCGTCGCCGTCCTGTGCCGCTAAAAACTCCAGCAGACCCTCGGCATCGACCTTGTCAAACTGCATCGCCTGCCCCAACTGCGCGGGGTCGACCATCCCCGCCTCCGCGAGCTTCTGCATCATCTCCGTCAGGTCGCCCTGCTGCTGGGCCAGCATCTCCGCGAGCGCCTCGGCCTGTTCCGGGCTCAGCCCCATCTCACGCGCCTCCTGCGCCAACTGCTCCAACGCCTCGCTGTCTAGCGCACCCGGCGGCACCTGGGCCGCCATCTCGGCCAGCGCCTCAAGCTGCTCGGACAACTCGGCCATCGCCTCCTGACGCATCTCCGGGCTCAGCGCATCGCCGGGCTGCGCCATCGCCTCGCTCAGTGTCCGCGCTTCCTGCAGTTGCTGCGACATCCGCAGCGCATCCTCCGCCGCGTCATCCGCCTCGCGGGCGACGAGCTCGGTCACGTGGTCCAGCGCCTCCCAGGTCTTCGCGGGGTCCTGCCCACGCGCCTGCTCGCTGACATCGTCAAGCCGATCATGCAGCTCACGGGCCTCGGGCTCTTCGAGGATATTCTCGATCTCAAGCAGCTCGATCTGCGCGTTGAGTTCATCGACCGGCTCGGTAATGTCCAGCCCGACGCTCGGCGCAGCGACCAGGTGGTCGGGGATCGCAAACGCCCCGGTCAGGAAGGCCAGCCCGACCACCATCGCAAGCATCGCCCGCCCGCACCGCCACTGGACCCTCAGCCCACGCAGCGTGCCCAGCCGCTGTGACCAACTGCCGGTCTCCGTCTCTGATCGGGCCATCAACAGCCCGCCGCACTGATTGCGCTGGTCAAGCATCGTGCGGATCGTGTCCCGGCTCGGGATACCGCGCAGGCCGACGCACACACCGATCACTACGGCGGGCAACACGCCTGCCAGGCACCACACCAGCAGCACCCGGTCCACCCCCAGCGTCTGCCGAAGGATCACGACGCCCAGCCCGCAGGCGAACACGAACCCCGTTAGCCAGAACACCACCTGCCGCGCCACCAACGCCCACGCGAGGCGTCGGCGGGTGCAGTCGATGAGCGTTTCGAGTTCGCCTCGGCCCGCGATGTATTTCGATGCATCCATGAATGCGCCCGGAACAGCTATGCCTTCAAGAACGAAGAGGACGCTTCAGCGTAACGGAAACCGGGCTTAGAGTCATGCTCAAAATGTTTGCGTACGCGATTTTCTCAAAACTGATACGTTTGCATCGACCAAGCCGACGGCGGCACCGGCAGATGCATGACGACCTGAACCCCACGCCGACTGAGGCGGAACGCGACCGATGAACCACGCCCGCGAGGATGCGCCACACTTTGACGAAGCCGGGCATCTGGTCGCCCCGCGCTACGGCGACCGGTACCACTCCGACGCCGGCGGCCTTGCCGAAACCACACATGTCTTCCTCGAGGGCAACCTGCTCGCGCCACGCTTTGAACGGCTGTCGCCCGGTAACACGATGGTCGTCGGGGAGACCGGCTTCGGCACGGGGCTGAACTTCCTGGCTTGCTGGCAGTTGTTTGAGAAGCACGCAATGCCCGGCTCGGTGCTGCATTACTTCTCGGTCGAGAAGCACCCGCTGCCCAGGGACACGATGCGGCAGGCGCTTACGCCGTGGGAGAGCTTGCGTCCTTTTGCCTACCAGTTGCTCAAGCAGTATCAGCCGCCGACGCCCGGGAGGCACACGCTCGCGTTCGCGGAGGGGCGTGTGGTGTTGTCGTTGCTGGTGGGTGAGGCGGCCCAGGCGCTGTCGGACTGGTCGACGCCCGCCCACGCGTGGTTTCTGGATGGCTTTACGCCGGCCCGCAACCCGGGGATGTGGTCGCCCGAGGTGTTCGCGCAGGTCGCCCGGCTCGCTCGGCCCGGCACGACGCTGGCGACCTACACCGCCGCAGGGTTTGTTCGGCGGGGTTTGGCGTCAGTCGGTTTCGAGATCGAGAAACGCCCGGGCTACGGGACCAAACGTGACATGACGGCAGGCCGGCTATCCGAACCTGGCCGTGAAGCATGGGCGGCATCGGGGCCCGGTCCGGTGCGTCGGGCGCTCGTGGTTGGCGCGGGCGTGGCGGGGAGTCTGGTCGCACGTGAGTTGGCCGACCGCGGCTGGGCCGTGACGGTGGCGGAGCGTCAGCCGATCGAGCGTGGCGTTTGGCCGACGCTGCGGGACCGCGTGGCGATTGTGCAGCCGAAGGTCGGCGACCGCGATGACCCGGCGGGGCAATGGCTGCGTGACGGGTTCGCACGCATCGCGCGGCGGCTGGGTGGGTGTGGGTCGGCCGACCTGCGTGTTGGGTGGGACCCTTGCGGTGTGTTTCATGCAGCGATCGATCCGGGCCGGGCCCAGAAGCTGCGGCGATTTGTTGACCAGTTCGAAACGACCATGCCTTGCCGCTGGATCGATGCCGACGAGACGCACGCGGCATTGGGGGTCGCGCTGAAAGTCGGTGGGGTCGTTCTGTCAGGGGCGGGTATGTTGCGTCTGGCCGGCCTATGTGCCGCGTTGCTGGATCATCCCAATATCACACTCAAGCCCGACACGACGATCAATACGCTCAATCGCGACGGGGGCTACTGGCTTGCCTCGACCTCCTGCGGCGACACACTGCGAAGCCCAGCCGTCATTGTCGCGAATGCGGTCGATGCGCTTCGCCTTGAGCCGACCGCTGCGCTGGATCTGATCCCGGTGCGTGGGCAGGCGTCGTTGCTGCCGTCTGCGTGTGATGAGGGGGGCGAGTTGGCGGGGCTGCGCCGCGTGGTTTGCGGGGCGGGCTATCTGACACCCGCCGTGGACGGGGCGCATACGCTGGGTGCGTCGTTTGTCGTGGGCGATACCGATACACGTTGGCGCGACGCCGAGCACACCGAGGCCTGCGATCTGCTGCGTCCTGTGATGTCCGGGCTCGCGGGCCGGCTCGCGAGTGTGGCTTCCCCCGCCGGGTGGGTCGGCATCCGCTGCACGACGCCGACCCGGCAGCCCTACGCCGGTCCGTTGGTGTATCACGGCCAACAACACACCGGGCTTTACACCACACTCGGGCATGGGTCGCATGGCATCGTCTCGGCCTGCCAGAGCGCTACGCAGGTCGCCGATGCCATCGAGTCCGATGCGCGCACCGCGTCGGCCCTGCGTTAGGACGCTAGAATTTTTTCTTGCGACGCTTGTTCGGCTTCACACCGGGTGTCCCCGGCTTCACGCCCGCCCGCTTGGACTTGTCCAGCCGAACCTTTTCAAACGCCGGCGCCTGCTTCACCTCCGCCAGCTTGTCGCGGATCGAGGCCGCCTTCTCAAACTCCAGCGCCTGCGCCGCCTGGAGCATCTGCGACTCCATCTCCGCGATCAGCTCCGCACGGTCGTACTCCTTCTCGTCGGGCGAGAGCGCCTGCTGCGCTGTCTTGCGTGCACGAAGCTCGAGCTCGATCCCCATGCGGATGGCCTTCTTCACCGTCTTGGGCGTGATGCCGTGCTCGGCGTTGTAGGCGAGCTGTTTGGCACGGCGGCGCTCGGTCTCGTCGATCGCCGCCTGCATCGCGGGGGACACCTCGTCGCCGTACAGCACGACCTGTGCGTTGGCGTTGCGGGCGGCGCGGCCGATCTGCTGCACGAGCGACGTCTCGCTACGCAGGAACCCCGTCTTGTCCGCATCCATGATCGCGACCAGCGACACCTCGGGCAGGTCGAGCCCCTCACGCAGCAGGTTTACACCCACCAGCACATCAAACTGCCCCTCGCGCAGCTCCCGCAGGATCTGCACACGGTCAAGCGTCTCGACATCGCTGTGCAGGAATCGGCAGCGAATGTCCTGCTCCTTCAGGTAACGCGCCAGGTCCTCGGCCAGCCGCTTGGTCAGCGTCGTCACCAGCACACGCTCCCCGTCGGCGATGCGCTGCCGAGCGCGCTCGAGCAGGTCGGGGACCTGGCCGTCGGCGGGGCGGACCTCGATGACCGGGTCGACCAGCCCGGTGGGGCGGATCACCTGCTCGGCCAGTTCGCCCGCGCCGCCGGCAGCGATGTCGTGCGTCTTCTCAAGCTCGTAGGGGCCGGGCGTGGCGCTGACAAAGACGACCTGCTTCCACAACTCCTCGACCTCGTCGAACTTGAGCGGGCGGTTGTCCATCGCGGAAGGCAGGCGGAAGCCGTGCTCGACGAGTGTGCGTTTGCGGGCCTGGTCGCCGTTGTACATCGCTCGGATCTGCGGGATCGTCACGTGGCTTTCATCGATCAGCAAAAGCCAGTCCTTGCTGCTCTGCTCGAAGTAGTCGATCAGCGTGAAGGGCCGGCTGCCCGGTGGGCGGGCGTCGAAGTGCCGCGAGTAGTTCTCGATGCCCGAGCACACGCCGACTTCTTCCAGCATCTCCAGGTCGTACTTTGTGCGTGCCTGCAGCCGCTGGGCTTCGAGCAGCTTGCCCTCCGTGCGGAGCTCACTGACACGCTGCTCAAGCTCCGTGCGGATCGCGGCGATCGCGCTGTGCTGCTGCTCCTCGGGCATCACGTACTGCACCGCCGGGTAGATGTGTAGCTTGTCGTCCTCGGCCAGGAGCTCGCCGGTCGTCGGGTTGATGAGTGCCAGGGTTTCGACCTCGTCCCCGAATAGCTCGATGCGATACGCGAACTCCTCGGCCGCGGGGATCAGCTCAATCACATCGCCGCGCACCCGGTACTTGCCGCGTTCGAGCTGGATGTCGCTGCGTTTGTACTGCAGGTCCGCGAGCTTGAGGAGGAAGGCCCGCCGGTCGATCGTCTGCCCGCGCTCAAGTGTGATGACGGATTTTTTGTACTCGTCGGGTGAGCCCAGGCCGAAGATGCACGAAACCGACGCGACGACGATGCAGTCGCTGCGGGAGACGAGGTTGGTCGTCGCGGCCATGCGGAGGCGGTCCAGGTCGTCGTTGCGGGACGAGTCTTTCTCGATGTAGATGTCGCGCTGCGGGATGTACGCTTCGGGCTGGTAGTAGTCGTAGTACGAGACGAAGTAGCTGACCGCGTTGTTGGGGAAGAGCTCTTTCATCTCTTCGTAGAGCTGCGCGGCGAGGGTTTTGTTGTGGCTGATGATGAGCGTCGGCCGATTGAGGCGTTCGATGACGTTGGCCATCGTGAACGTCTTACCCGTGCCTGTCGCGCCCAGGAGCGTGAGATACTTCGCCCCGGCCTCGATGCTGTCGGTGAGCGAATCGATCGCCATGGGCTGGTCGCCCATCGGCTGGAAGTCGCTGACGATCTGGAACTCGCGTTGCTCGGTCTCGATGGGCATGCGGGGATTGTAGCCGCCGGGCAAGGCACGGCGCCGCGCCGCCGCGTTGGTGGAGGGCGGATCGGCTGCCTACAGTATGCGTATGGACTCTGAACCAGCAGCAGCCCGGCCACCGAAGCGCATCGCGGTCTCCGGCGCGACGGGGCTGATCGGCTCGGCGCTGTGCGAAGCGCTACGCGAACGCGGCGACATGCCGTGCCCGATTGTCCGTTCGGCCAAGGGCCAGGCGGGCGAGGTGTTGTGGGACACCCGGGCGCAGACCTTTGATACCCGGGCGTTGTCGGCGTGCGACGCCGTGGTCCACCTGGCGGGCGAGGGCATTGTTGGACGCTGGACGCCGGACAAGAAACAGCGCGTCCGTGACAGCCGGGTCGATGGCACGCACGCGTTGAGTACGGCTTTGGCGGGGATGACGGACGGGCCGGGGACACTCATCTGCGCCTCGGCGATCGGGTACTACGGCGATACCGGCCAGTCCGCGGCACGCGCCGAAGATGACCCGCCGGGCGACGACTTCCTGGCCGATGTCTGCGTCGCATGGGAGGCCGCAGCCAATCCGGCCCGGGAGGCGGGGCTGCGCGTCGTGCATACCCGAGTGGGTATTGTGCTTTCGCCCAAAGGTGGCGCCTTGGACGCGATGCTGACACCGTTCAAGCTCGGTGTAGGCGGACCATTGGGCAACGGTCGGCAGTGGATGAGTTGGATTGCGCTGGCCGACATGGTCCGTGTGCTGCTGTATGCCATCGATACGCCTACGCTGCGGGGCTCGGTCAACGCGGTCGCGCCCGAGCCCGTGACCAACCGCGCGTTTACGAAGACGCTGGGGAAAGTGCTGGGTCGGCCGACGCTGTTGCCGGTCCCGTCGTTTGCGCCCAAGCTGCTGTATGGCAAGGAGGCGGCTGAGGCGCTGGTGCTGGGCAGTATCCGCGTCGTCCCCAAGTGTCTGCTCGATGTCGGCTTCGCCTTTGCCTACCCAACACTTGAGGCGGCGCTGCGTCACGAGCTTGGGCGTTAGTTTCATTTCACTCTTCCATCGAATCGATCCCCCCATGCCTACGACGATTGTCTGGTTCCGCCAAGACCTGCGCCTCGCTGACCACCCCGCGTTGTGCGATGCGGCGGGTCGTGGTGCGGTGGTGCCCGTGTTCCTCTGGTGCCCGGAGGAGGAGGGCGATTGGCCGGCGGGCGGGGCGCGGAAGTGGTGGCTGCATCAGTCGCTCACGGCGTTGGGGGAGGCGCTCGACCCACTCGGCAGCCGGTTGATCCTCCGGGAAGGTCCTGCGCTGGATACGCTCAAACAACTCGCGCAAGAAACGCACGCAGATGCGGTCGTCTGGCATCGCCGGTACGAGCCGGCCGCGATCGCGCGGGATAAGGCGGTCAAGCGCGGCCTCGCGGAGGTGGGGATCGATGCACGCAGCTTCAACGGGCACCTGTTGTTTGAGCCCTGGGAGCTGGCGACGAAGCAGGGCAAGCCGTACCAGGTGTTTACGCCCTTCTACAACGCGATGCAGCAGCTACCCGAGCCCGAGACGCCGCTGGATGCGCCCAAGCGGCTGGAGCCGCCCGGCAAGTGGCCCAAAAGCGACCCGCTCGATGCGCTCGACCTCATGCCGACCATCCGGTGGTACACGGGCATGGCAAACACCTGGCAGCCGGGCGAAGCTGGTGGACGCAAGCAGCTCAAGCGATTCGTCGAGGACCCGATCAGCGACTACCTCGGTGAACGCGACACGCCGTCTGTGCAAGGCACCTCCCGTCTCTCGCCTTACCTGCACCATGGCGAAGTCAGCGTCCGCCAGGCCTACCACGCCGCACGCAAACGCACGGCCGGGAACGCCGGGGCGTCGCTGAAGAAAAACGCGCACGGCTACCTGCGTCAACTCGTCTGGCGCGACTTCGGTCACCACCTGCTTTATCACTTCCCCAAGACGCCGGACTACCCGTTACGCGAAAAGTACGCCGAATTCCCGTGGATCGATATGCGCAAGGGCCGGCACACACTTGAGGCCTGGCAGAGGGGGCAGACCGGCTACCCGATCATCGACGCGGGCATGCGTGAGCTGTGGCAAACCGGCTGGATGCACAACCGCGTACGGATGAACGTCGCGTCGTTTCTGGTCAAGCACCTCCTGGTCGATTGGCGCGAGGGGGCGCGGTGGTTCTGGGATACGCTGGTGGACGCCGACCTCGCGAACAACACGCTGGGCTGGCAGTGGGCCGGCGGGTGCGGCGCGGATGCTGCACCGTACTTCCGCATCTTCAACCCGATGCTGCAGGGGGAGAAGTTTGATAAGCAAGGCGCGTACGTCCGCCGGTGGTGCCCGGAGCTGAAGGACGTGCCCGACAAGTACCTGCACAAGCCGTGGGAGGCCCCGCCGATGACGCTGCGGCAGGCGGGGGTGGCGTTGGGCGAAGACTACCCCGAGCCGATCGTGGACCACAAGGACGCGCGGGAACGGGCGCTTGATGCGTTGTCGCAGGTCAGTGGTTAGCCGGCGGGTCGACCTTTTTCCGCAGCGGCCACAACCCTCCGACCAGCCCGCCCACGATCGTGGGCGAAAGCCCGAGCGTCATGCCCAGGATCGTGCTGCTCATCGCCGCGCTGAGTTTGTGGCCGGCCATGCCGAGCAGGGGGCCCAGACAGAAGCCCGCGCCGATGACGGCTTCGTGGTCGCCGCCGGCCTCGACCGATGCGTTCTTCTCAATCATCCCGTAGTACAGCGACGCGGTGTAGATCACGCCGGCGGTGAAGCCGAACACGACCTCGCCGATGAGTACCGGCGTGACGCTGCTGGGCAGGAGGATCAGCAAGGTCCCGACCGGCATCGCGACCGCGCCCAGTGCAAGCGGCAGCTTCTTGCCGTGCCACCCGGGCCACATCCCCATCCACGCGAAGCTGACGACGCGCATCGCATAGAGCACGCCGGCCAGCAGTGTCGCCATGATGACGCCATAGCCCAGTGCATCGAACACCTCGGGCAGGTAAGGCCCCAGCACGAACATCAGTGTATAGCTTGAGAGCATCGACCAGCGCGACGACGCGATCAGTGGGCGGTAGCTACGCACAACCTCGGGCGGGATGCGTTCGGGGTGGTCGTCGTGGAGGTGCTCGGCCCGCTTGGGGAACGTGAGCAGCAGGATCACGATCCCCGCCAGGTTGAGCAGCCCGCCCAGCGCGAACAACGCGGGCTCCCACCAGGCGATGAGCAGCCCCGATACCGTGACCGCCAGCACCGCGGCGAGCGCCCAGGTCACGTTGAACCGGCTGATCGCGGTCGCCGCCGCGCGGGGCGGTCGGCCCGCGACGACGTAGCTCTCCATGATCGGCCACTGCATGCCCGACACCAGGCCAAGCACGGGCCACAGCGACCAGAACATCCCCGGCGTCGGGGACCAGGCCAGCAGCCCGCCGATCACCACCTGCGACCCCAGCAGCAGGAGCAATACGAAACGCTCATTACCCACGCCCGGCAGCCGACGGACCAGCCACTCAGCCAGCGGATGACTCAGCCGGGCACCGACCAGGTACGTCACACCAAACACCAGCGCGAGCAGCAGGTTGAGCATGACGCCAAAACCGAGCGCTTCTTTGGTGTAGAAGAACACCGCGTGCTCGGCCGAGGCCGTCGCCATACTGAGCAGGAACACCGCAAGCAGGAGGGGGGCGGCACGCAACACTAGATCCGCTTGCGCGTCATCGCGCGGCGCATGTCGCGGTCGGCGTCGCGCTTCTTGATGTCGTCACGCTTGTCGTAGCTGCGTTTGCCTTCGCCGACGCCGACCTCGATCTTGATCCGGCCTTCCTTGAAGTACAGCGCGATGGGGATCAGCGTGACGCCCTTCGCGGTGGTCAGGCCGTAGAGCTTCTCGATCTGCCGCTTGTGGGCCAGTAGTTTGCGGATGGCCTTGGGGGCGTGCTGGTTGACCCCGGCGTTGGCGTACATCGCGATGTCGACGTTGTACATCCACAGCTCCATCGTGTCCGGGTTCACCGCGACGTAGCCCTCGCCCAGCGAGACCCGGCCGTAGCGGATGGACTTGACCTCGCTGCCCTGAAGGACGACGCCGCACTCGAGCGTGTCGGTGATGTGGTAGTCACGACGCGCGCGGCGGTTCTCGATGCGGGGTTCGAGGTTCTGCTTGTGCTTCTTGCGTTTGGCCATGGTGCAGCGATCGTTCGGGAGCAAGCGGGTGATTGTACCCAAGCCCCGCCAAGCTGTTGGGCGCAGCGATGTGCAGGTCGGCTTTGGGCGGGGTGCCTTACTTCCCGACGCAGAAGGTGGCGAACACCCGCCCGATCACCTCGTCGGGGGTCAGTCGGCCGCCCAGCGCCGCGAGGGCGTCGAGGCCGGCCCGCATCGCGTCCGCGAGCAGCTCGATATCCGGCAGGTTATGGGGATTTGGCTGTGCCGCGAGCATGCCACGCACCGACTTGATCTGCACGGCCGCGGTCCGCAGGCCGCTCTCGTGACGCGGCTGGAGCGCGAGCATGTCGCCACGCACGCTGACGGGCAAGACCTTGAGCGCATGCACGATGGTTTCGCGGAGCTGGTCGATCCCCGCGCCGGTCTGCGCGCTGACCCGGCAGGTGTATGGCGGTACCGCGTCTGCCGAGCTGGGGTGGAGGTCTTGCTTGGTGGCGACATGGACGACCGGCGTGTTTCCGGGCAATCGGAGCGGTGCGGTTTCGGTTTCGCTTGCGTGTACCGAGAGGACGAGGTCGGCCCCGCGGAGCGCCTCGCCTGCCGCGGCTTGGACACGCTGGTCCAAGGGGCTTGTGGGGTCGTCGAGCCCGGCGATGTCGACGAGCATGACCTCGGCCGGTCGGCCAAGTGCATCGGTCAGTGTCAGCGGTTCTTCGAGGACGTCGCGCGTCGTGCCGGGCATCGCGTCGATGACGGCGCGGTCTTTGCCAAGCAGGGCGTTGAAGAGGGTCGACTTGCCGGCGCTGGGGGGGCCGACAAGGACGACGCGCGGGAGGGCTTCGATCGCGCCCCACGGCCGGCTGTTTGAGAGCAGATGGTCTAACTCGGCCTGGAGCTTGGCCAGGTGCGAGTCGAGCACATCCGGTGCGATCGGGACGACGTTTTCTTGGTCGGTGAAATCAATGCCCGCTTCGACGAGCGCGAGCAGGTTGCCCAGCGCGTCGACCATCCCGCTGGCGGCGTGCCCGAGCTTGCCTTCACGCAGCATCGTTGCGGCGCGGAGCTGGCTGTCGCACGTCGCGTGGATCGTCGCGGCGACGCCCTCGGCCTGGGTCAGGTCGAGTTTGCCCGCGGTGTACCCCCGAAACGTGAACTCGCCGGGCTCGGCGAGCCGGACGGCGTCGCTCGACTGGATCGCGCGGTGCAGGAGCCGGTCGAGCATCGCGGCATTGCCGGGGAGCTGGAGTTCGGCCGCGTCTTCGCCGGTGTAGCTGAACGGGGCCGCAAAACGCAGCAGCAGCGCGGGCAGGGTAGGCTGCTGCAGACGCACGGGGGTGAGCAATCGTGTCGCGTCGGGGGTCTCTTGCAGGAGCGACGCCAACACCCGCCCGGTGGCGGGGCCGCTCACCCGCAGCAGCCCGCGCAGCGAACGCCCGGGTGGGGACGCGACGGCGGCGATGGTGGGGGTGGCGGCAGGGGTCACGGACGCAGCAATGTTCTAAGTGTCACATAGCAGAGCTATGTGCGGGGTGGTGGCGTACTGGGTGCAACACTCATCGCAACGCTATGTGGCACCCACGGTGTGCGCCAACAGAAACCGCAGGCTACTTTACCGCTTGCGTTTCTTGTAGTTCTGCGGGCCGCGGTTCTTCTCTTCGCCGGCCGCCTTGATGCGTTCCTGCTGGGCCTGCTGCGCCTTCTCGGCCGCCATCTGGATACGGTGCATCAGCCCGCCGGGCTTGCGTTCTTTCTTCTCAAAGAGTTTGCCCGAGTCCTCAAGCTCCTTGACGTGCTTGCGGACGATGTAGCTGTCGATGATGCCCGCCGCGGTCGAGGCGCAGATGTAGAGCGTCAGGCCCGACGGCGCGGAGTAGAGCATGATCGGGAAGAGGAACGGCATGATCCGCATGATCTTCTGCTGTTGGGCCTGCTGCTCGTTCGCGGGCGGGGGGGTGGTGAACTTCATATTGATGTAGAAGGTCACGGCCATGAGCAGCGGGAGGATGTTCAGGCCGGAGATATCCAGCGTGATCAGCAGCAGGTTGAAGGTGTGTGGCTTGTCGTAGAAGGTGATGAAGTGGTCGGAGCGTGAGAGGTCGGCGAGGAACTGCCAGTTGAGCCCAACGAGGTCGCCCAGCGACTGGAACACGCCAAAGAACGCGGGCTCGTGGCGCAGCTCGATCGCGTAGTAGAGCATCGCGTACAGCGCGATCCAGATCGGCATCTGCAGGAGCATCGGCAGGCAGCCCATCGCGCCGGCGGCCGGGTTGATGCCTTTCTCGCGGAACAGCCGCATCTGCTCCTGCTGCAGTTTTTGCGGGTTGTCGGCGTACTTCTTCTTGAGCTTCGCGACCTCGGGCTGGATGGCGGCCATCTGTTTGCCCATCTTCATCATGCTCGTCTGGCCACGCTTGGTGATCGGGTGCAGGCACAGCCGGACGATCAGCACGAGCAGGATGATCGCGACGCCCCAGTCGAAGAGCACCAGGTGGAAGAGCTTGAGCAGGCCCATGAGCCCGTCGGCGAGCCATTGGAAGGTGCAGAAGCCACACATGCCGCCCAGCGAGTAGCGGATGAGCTGGCCCAGACGCATCGGGGCGTAGGCGTCTTGCGCGAAGACGTCTTTTTTACGCGGGCCGGCGAAGATATCGAGCCCGAGATCGGTCGCGGCGGTGGACTGCAGGGGCGCGACCGTGAGGGTCTGGCTGCGGAGGGTGAACATGACGGCCCGGCTGTCGGCGTCGAGTTCGGGGTCGCTGGTCGCGCTGGGGCTGAGGATCGTGCCGATCTCGGGGTAGATCGCCTCGAGGCCGATGACCTGTGACGAATCGGTTGCGCCCGGTTCGATGTGGGTCGAGGTGACGATGGTGAAGTAGCGGTTGACCGAGGCGAGCCAGGCGAGTTCCTTCTGCTCCGGGTCGATGTTGGGGTTGGGCCAGATCGTGTCCCAGTCGCCCGAGGCGACTTCGTCGGCGACCTTGTGCCGGGGGATGTAGCCGTCACCGCTGCTGATGCTGAAGCGGCCCGGGTCATGCTTGAGATTGAAGTAGCCCAGCACGTACTGCCGGCTTCGACCGCGGAGGTAGTCGCCGTGGTCCCAGGTGACGTCGCCCTGTGCGAACTGCTCCCACTGGATGTCCATCGATTCGTTGGTCAGGTTCTTGACCGACTGCGCGAGCTGCAGGGTGTACGCGTCCGCGTCGAGGGCGTAGGTGCGTGTGACCTCGGCGATCGGGGTGCGGGTTTCACCGACCTGCGACTCGATGATGAGTTTGAGCGTGACGCTGCGGTCGGTCTGTTCGACGACTTCCCAGCCGCCGATCCAGTGGCCCTGTTCGTTCTGGCGGTAGAGGGGGATGGGGGAGCCGCCGTTGATGCGGAGGTAACGCGCGGCGTATGAGCCCACGGCCGGCCGATGGTTGTCTTCGTCCGCCTGGGCCATTGGCTCGAGCAGCAAATAGTGATCGACCTGGTCGACGAGTTCGAAGTAGTCGGCCAGCCGGATCTCGAGGACGCCCGCGCGGTAGGGCGAGATCGTTGCACGGAGCTTGTAGTCGCTGCCTTCTTCGATGCTGCCGATCTGGATGGGCTCGATCGCGGTGCCGTCTTCTTCGACAAACCGGGCGCGGTACGTCGTCGCGGCCGCGGCGTCGGGGCTGTCGGCCGGGGCGGTGTCGGGGGCGTCGGCGGCTTGGTCGGCGGCGTCCTCGGGTGGCGCGGTGTCGGTGTTGCCGGGCACGGTGTCCGTGTCCCCGCCCGCCTGCGCAAGTTGCGCTGGCTCGGCGTCGGGCTCGTCTGCCTCGGCCTGCTGGGCCTCGGGCGTGGCGTCGGTCTGGCTGGCGTCCTGTTCGGAGTCCGTGCCTGTGTCCGGCGAGCCGGGCTCGTAGAACGTCACGGCAAGGACGACCGTGAGGCCGAGGACGACGGCGGCGATCGTAAGCGCGAGTCTCATCGTGGGTCTAGCTCAAAAGGGTGGCCCCGGTCTGCCGGGTCGGTTGACGCGCCTTGGGAGCAGTCGGGCGTGACCGCATCGCCGGCGCGAGCGAATCGCAGAGTATACCGAAACCGCGAGGGCGTTCGGCTGTCACCTCCGGGAATCGGGCCGCGGGGGATCTCATCCCCGGGCGTTGTGTCGCTTGCGGGCCTGGCGCGGCGGTCAGCCGCCGGTGACTAGTCGGGTCACGTCGTAGAACAGGGTCATGACGAAGACGAAGCCGATCACGGCGAGGCCCATGTACAGGGCGATGTTCATCACCTTCGGGCTCGGGGGCGCGCCGGTGACCTTCTCGATCGCGAGGAAGACCATGTGCCCGCCGTCGACGATCGGGATCGGCAGGAAGTTGATGACCGCGAGGTTGACGCTGATCAGCCCGAGGAAGAACAGGAAGTAGGGCCAGCCCTGCTTCGCGACGGTGGTGCCGACGTGGACAATGCCAACGGGCCCGCGGAGGTTGTAGAGCTTGACGTCGCCCTGGATGAGGCGGAGCAGGGTGATGTAGGTCTGGACGACGAAGTCGCGTGTGCTGTCCGCCCCCATGACCAGGGCCTGCCCGATGCCGTCGGCCTTGCGGGTGATCATCTCGCTGCCGGGCTGAAAGGCCTCGTAGTCCGGCATCCAGGACGCCGCGCGGAGGTCTTGGACCTGCTGCTCCGCCAGGGCGAGGTCGACGGTCTCGGCCTGCGTACCGTCCATCGGGATTTCGTAGGTCAGCGTGACCTGTGCCGAAGATGCTTCACCCTGAGCGAGCGTGACGAGGACACGCTGGAGGTCCGCCCAGGTCTCGACCGCTTGGCCGTTGACCTGCGTGATGCGTGTGCCGGGGATGAACCGGTCAGGCTGGTTGAGCGCGTCGTCGGCCGGGGAGCCCTCGACGACGGAAGCGACCAGGGTGCTGTCGTAGATCGGTTCGATCGCCAGCCCGAGCATCAGCTTGCGGGTCGGCGTGACTTCGCCAAGGTCGACGGTTTCTCCGTCGCGCTGCACGACCAGTGCGAGGGGCTTTCGCCCGTTGGCCTGCAGCAGATCGGAGATTTGGAGCGTGGTCGAGGGCCATTCGAGATCGCCGAGTTGGACGAGGATGTCCCCGACCTTGAGGCCGGCCTCCGCCACAGGCATGTCCTCGGAGACGGCGATGACTTTGCCAGCGGGCACGAGGCCCAGCAGGTTGGCCGGGCCTTCCGGGTAGCGGACGAAGGTGGGAAGGACGCCCACCTCGGTGTCGAAGGTGGAGTTGTCCGCCGGGTCGGTGAGCGTCAGGTTGACGGGGTAGCCGTTGGATGCGTCGAAGGCGGCGAGCACGTCGCTGTAGTTTGTGACATCGACTTGGCCGGCGCGGGAGATGCGGATGGCCTGGTCGCGTGTGCGCGACGACGCGGGGTGGGCTTCCATCTGGCCGTTGAGCCAATCGATGGTTTCGCCTTCGCCTTCGAGCTCGTAGATGATTTCGGTTGAGAGGCCTGGCATAAACCCGACCGAGAGCAGGCGCTCGCCGTTGCGCTCGCGTTCGGGGGTCAAGCTGAAGGTGAGGGGTTCGGCTTCGCCACGGCGTTCGACCTGCAGCTCAACGGCGCGGTTTCGGCTGCCCAGCGCGGTGGCGATCACGACGTCGGTGAATTCTTCGGGGGCCTTGCCGTTGACGCCGACGATGCGGTCGCCGACCTGGAGCCCGAGGTAGCGGAGGTCGTCGTCGTGGCCTTGGGCGAATGCGGTAGAGGCGGGCATGCCGGGCGCGACGTAGCCGACCGTGGCCGAGGGCGACTGCTTGCCGATCATGAAGGCGGCGGTGAGGAAGAGCGCGCCGAAGATGATGTTCATCACCACGCCCGCCGAGATGACACACGCGCGGGCCCAGATCGGTTTGTTGTTGTAGGCCCGCGGGTCGTTGGACTTGGCGTTGGGGTCGATGTCCTCCTGCCCCAGCATCTTGACGTAGCCGCCCAGCGGGAGGTAGTTGAGCCGGTACTCGGTCTCGCTGAGCCCCATCTTGTCGCTGGCCTCGTAGAGCTGCTCGGCGGTGTAGAAGCGGCCGCTGTCTTCCGCCGCGGCGGGTGCGTCTTCCAGCGCTTCTTCCGCATCGCGATCGGTGTCGTCGCTGGCGTGGACCCCGAGCGGCTTGACGCCGTCGGCCTTGAGCTGCTGGATGGCACGGGTCTGGAACTCTTTTTCCGTGCTGCCGATGCGGAAGCCGACGCCCTTGCGCCACGAGCAGATCGCGTGGCCAAACCCGATCGCGAACTGCGGGCAGCGGATGCCGACCCACTTGGCCACGAGGAAGTGGCCCAGCTCATGGACAAAGATCAGGAAGCCGAAGCCGAGGACGATGAGGAGGATTTCTTTCACGTGCTGCCTGTATTCCGCGGGTGGGATGAGACGGCGGGACGGCCCGCGGTCGGTCGGGTTCAATCGGTGATGGCCGGGTCGTGGGACAACGTGCCGTGCACAAACCGGCGGGCCTGGTGGTCGGCCTCGAACACACGCTCGAGCGAGTCGGCCGGGCCCGGGGCAATAGTATCCATCGCCGAGGCGACGAGTTCGACAATCTGGCCAAAGGGGATCTGGTGGTCGAGGAAGGCCTGGACCGCCGCCTCGTTCGCGGCGTTCATGACGGCCCCGGCGGTGCCGCCTGCGCGGATCGCGCGGTAGGCGAGTTGCAGGGCCGGGAAACGCGCCTCATCGACGGGCTCAAAATCAAGCTGGGACAGCGACGCCCAGTCCATCGGCGTGCTGATACTTGGCGCGCGGTTCGGCCAGGTTAGTGCCGTCTGGATCGGGCTGCGCATGTCCGGCGGGCCCAGCTGCGCGAGGACCGATCCGTCGCGCATCTCGACAAAGCTGTGGACCATCGACTGGGGGTGGATGATCGCGTCGATCTGCTCGGCGGGGAGGTTGAACAGGTAGTGCGCCTCGATGATCTCGAGGGCCTTGTTCATCATCGTGGCCGAGTCGATGGTGACCTTGGGCCCCATGTCCCACGTGGGGTGCGCGAGGGCCTGCTCCGGGGTCGCGTGGCGTAGGGAATCCAGGTCGGTGTTTCGGAACGGGCCGCCCGAGGCGGTGAGCACGAGACGCTGTACGGCCGAGGCGTCACGTCCGTGGAGGCACTGGAAGATCGCGGAGTGTTCGGAATCGACCGGCATGAGCCGAGCGCCGGTGCGCTCGATGAGGGGCATGACCAGTGCCCCAGCGGCAACGAGGGTTTCCTTGTTGGACAGGTGGATCGTTCGGCCAAGTTCGGCCGCGGCAAGGGTCGCCCCGAGCCCCGCCGAGCCGACGATCGCTGCGGCTACGTCGGTGCATTCGACCGCGCGGACGAGCTGCTCGGCTGCGCCGTCCCCGGTGTAGAGGGTGACGCCGGGCAGGGCGGCCTGCACGTGCTTCGCGGCATCGGCGTCAGTCACCGCCAGGTACTGGGTGTTGAATCGCCGGGCCTGCTCGATGAGTTTGTCGGTGCTGCGCATCGCGGCGAGGCCGACGACTTGCAGGTCGAGCCCGGCGCTAACGGCGAGGTGCTCGGCGACGTCGAGGGTATTGCAGCCGATCGATCCGGTCGAGCCGAGCACGATCAGCCGGCGGGGGCTGGGCACATCCTTGCCAGGCGAGCCGGACGGGTTGTGGGTGGGGGTCGCCACGCGCCGTTGCTCCTATTCGCGGTCACGCCCGGCACCGGTCAGCCGATTGCTATACCCACCCGACGGGGCCTCACCCGGCGGCGGCGGGGCGTTACGTTTGCGCACACGCTTCTTCTTCGAGGGCTTGGTGGCCGCGGCCGAGGCGTCGTCCTTCCCGTCGGCCTTGGGTGTCGTTTTCTCTGCGGGGTCGGCCGGTTTCGCTTCCGCGGACGAATCCGCCTGCTCGCCGTCTTTCGACTTGGTCGATTTGGTTCGTCGGCGGGTGCGTTTGGTCTTCTTCTTCGTGGTCTTCGCGGTGTAGTCGTCAGACTGATCCGCGCTGTCGTCGGCTTTGGCCTTCTTCTTCGGTGCGTCGTCTGGCGAGGCATCGTCGGACGACGCGGCGTCGGACTTGTCCGCAGTGCGCGACTCCTGGTTCGTGTCCTGTGCCTGCTCGGCGTCGCTGGCTTCGCCTTGGGCTGACTTCTTGTTGCGCTTGCGTCCGCCGCGCCGTCGGCGCCGACGCTTCTTTTTCGTGCCTTCGCCATCATCATCGCCGTCCCCCTCACCCGTGTCTTCGGGCTTGGCGTCTTGGCCGGTATGAGGCACGCTCGACTGGTTGGCCGATTCGTCGTCGGCGGGTTTGTCGGCATCATCGCTTCCGGCCGGGCTCTCGCTGGTCTGCTGCGACGAACCGTCGGCATCGCCTTCACCGTCGCCACCACTCTTGCGTTTGCGGCCGCCGCGACGCCGACGCCGGCGTTTCTTCTTGCCACCCTCTTCGCCGGACCCGTCGCCAGCGTCGTCGCCCGACCGGGCGCGGTTCTCGGCCTCGACCGAGGCACGCACATCCACCAGCCCGTCTTCATCGGTCGCGTGCTCCGCTTCCGGCTGGTCCAGCATCGGGTCGTCTTCGACCAGTGCCGGCGCAGCGGTCTCGGGCAGGTCCGGGTCGTCGACATCGCGGAACGTCTTGTCGGTCGCGGGCCGAAGATTCTTGATGTTGGTCTGCGGGTCCGTGTTGAGCACGGTATTGCGTGCGTCGTACGCGGCGATCGTGATGTAATCGATCGTCCGCCCGCCCACGCGCACGAGGATCGGCTTGCCGTGCTTTTCTTCGAGCCGGGTCAGCTCCATGCGTTTGCGGTTGAGTAGCTGGAACGCGACATCGGGGCTGATGGTCAGCTCGACGCGAGCGACGTCCTGGCGTTGGACGACCAGCGCGAGGCGGCGCATGACGGTCAGGACAACCGACTCGGAGCTCATCGTGTAGCCGAGCCCGGAGCAGTGGGAGCACTCGGTGTGCAGGGATTTACGCAGCGAGGCCCGCATGCGCTGCCGGGTCATCTCCAGCAGGCCGAACCCGCTGATCGGGCCGATGCGTGAGCGGGCGCGGTCTTTCTTGAGGTTGTCACGCATCCGCGCTTCGACCTTCTTGCGGTTGCCGGCCAGGCGCATGTCGATCAGGTCGTTGACGACGATCCCGCCCAGGTCGCGCAGCCGGAGCTGCCGGCAGATCTCGTCTACGGCTTCCATGTTCGTCTTGAACGCGTTGGTCTCGGCGTCGCGTGCGGAGCGGCTCTTGCCGGAGTTGACGTCGATGGCGACCAGGGCCTCGGTCTGGTCGATGACCAGCGCGCCGCCCGAGGGCAGGGGGACTTCGCGGGCATTGATCAGGTCGATCTGCGGCTCGACGCCGGTGCGGTGGAAGAGCGGGACCGGGTCGTCGTAGTACTGGACGATGGTCTTGGTGCGTGGGCTGGCGACGCGGAGGAAGTCGCGGGCGCGTCGGGCGGCGGTGAGGTCGTCAATGACGATGCGGTCGATGTCGCTGGTGAAGACGTCGCGGATGGTGCGGATGACCAGGTCGGACTCGGCGTAGAGTTCGCCGGTGCGTTTGATGGTCTTGCGCTTTTGCTCGATGTTTTTCCAGAGCCGCTGGAGGTACGAGAGGTCGCGTTTGAGGTCGGTTTTGGTCTGGCCGATGCCTGCGGTCCGGACGATAAAGCCGAACTCCTTGGGCGGGTCGAGTGTCTGGAGGATATCACGGGTGGCGCGTCGGGCGTCGTCGTCGTCGACCTTGCGGGAGACGCCGAGTTTCTGCATGTCGGGCATCATCACGAGGAACCGCCCGGGGATCGAGAGGTAGCTGGTGAGGGTCGGTCCCTTGGTGCCGATGCCTTCCTTGAGGACCTGGACCAGGACCTCGTCGCCGCGTTTGAGGCATTTCTGGATGGGTGGGCGGTCGCGTCGTGCGGTCTTCTTGCCGACCTTCTCAAACGCCTCACGCTCCTTGCCCGGGAAGTACTTGGGGTGGAGGTCGGAGATGTGGAGGAAGCCGTTGCGTTCGAGCCCGAAGTCGACAAACGCGGCCTGGATGGAGGGCTCGGTGTTGGTGACTCGGCCCTTGTAGATGTTGGAGACGTGGCTCTCGGCCGAGGCGCGTTCCTGGTAGTACTCTTCAAGCTTGCCGTTTTCGACGATCGCGATACGGCACTCTTCGCCGGGGACGAAGTTGATCAGCATTTCTGTAGGCACGGTTGTCTAAGGCCTGAGTCCCGAGTCCTGAGTCTTGTGTCTTCAGCCGACCACAATGCGCCGCAGGCGGCGCGTGTCGTGTCGGGTCTGGGATACACAAGTCTCAAGCCTCAAGTCTCAAGACTTCCTTTTTGTTGGCCCCCGGGCTCGCTCAGCCAGCGCAGGTCCGCGCGGCGATCGGTCGGGTGGCAGTGTTCGGTTGGCAGCCCGGGTCAGTAGTTCATGGAACGTCCAGTGAACGTCCCGGGCATCAATTTGTTCATCTCGTCGCGCAGATAATTGTAGACCTCCCTGTCTGAGTCGAATCCGCCCGCCTTCCGGGCGACGCGCTTGCAGCGCTCGATGCCGACCGTCCTGGTCAGCTGTTTGATCTCCGGGATCGCTGGCGGGGAGATCGAGAGGGTTCTGAGGCCCAGGCCAAGCAGGAGCATCGTAAACTCCGGCTCGCCGCCCATCTCGCCGCACAGACTGACACCGATCTTGGACCGATTCGCGGCCCGGACGATTTCCTTGACCAGAGACAGCACCGCAGGGTGCGCACCCGAGTAAAGGTTGGCGATCCGTTCATTTGATCGGTCAACTGCCACAGTGTACTGGATCAGGTCGTTGGTGCCGATTGAGAAAAAATCCACCTCCTTAGCGAAGGCGGTGGCCTGGAGCGCGGCCGAGGGCACCTCCATCATCATCCCCACGGGGACGTCATTTCCCAGCTCATAGCCCTGATCTTCGAGGTCTTCCCGGACATCGCCCAGGATCATCTTCGCCTGCCGCAGCTCCATGATGTTGGAGATCAGGGGGAACATAATCTGGATGGGGCCCAGCGCCGAGGCCCGCAGGATCGCCCGGAGCTGGGTGCGGAACAGGTCCAGGTGCTGGAGGCACAGGCGGATGGACCGGCAGCCGAGGAACGGGTTGTACTCGTGGTAGTTGTGGAGCTGGGCGACCCCCGGGGCGATCTTATCCGCGCCCAGGTCGAGCGTGCGGATGGTCATGGGGCGGCCGTCAAGCAGCTTGATCGCGGTCGCGTAGGCCTCGTACTGCTCCTCCTCGGTGGGTTCGTGGTCGGCACCCATGAAGAGGAACTCGGTCCGGTAGAGCCCGACGCCGCTTGCGCCGAACTCGAGGGCCTGGGGGATTTCCTCGGCGAACTCGATGTTCGCTAGCAGCTTGATCTCCGTGCCGTCGGTTGTGACGGCCGGCTCGTCGCGGAGCTTGCGCAGGACCCGGGCCTGCTCGCGGAGGACGCGGGCCTCTTGGCGGTACTCAAGAAGCTGGTCGGCGTTGGGTTCGATGTGGACCAGCCCGCGGTTGCCGTCGAGGATGACCTGTTGGCCGTTGGTGACGCGGCGGGTGATGTCCTTGAGCCCGACGATGGCGGGGATGCCCAGGGCGTGGGCGAGGATGGCGGTGTGGCTGGTTCGGCCGCCGACGTCCGTCGCGATCGCGCGGATCCGCTTGCGGTCCAGCGATGCGGTCTGGCTGGGTGTCAGGTCGTGGGCAAAGATCACGGCCGGCTGGTCGATCGAGTCGAGCACACTGCCGCGCTCGCCGACCAGGTGCTGCAGCAGCCGGCGCTTGAGGTCGTAGATGTCGACCACCCGCTCGCGGAAAAAGGCGTTGTCCTGCCCCAGAAACTGGTCCGCCAGGTCCTGCATCACGATGTACACGGCGTACTCGGCGGTGACACGTTCGCCCTCGATCACCGCGTCTATCCGGGCGGTCAGCGTCTTGTCCGCGAGCATACCCAGGTGGAAAGAAAAGATGTCGGCGAGCTGGTCGCCCAGGACGCTGGCGGTCTCCTCGTGGAGCCCGCGCAGCTCGTCCATCGATGCGGTGATGGCCTGCGCCAGGCGGTCGTGCTCGGCGGGGAGCTTCTCCGCAGGCAGGGCCCGCTTGGGGATCGCCTCTTCGTCGGTGTCGAGTACCACGGCACGGCTGATCGCCACGCCGGGCGAAACCGGGATGCCTTTTCGAGTCTGCATGGGCGTAGTTTAGCGGTGTGAGGCGGGCGGCGTGGCAAGCCGGTCGTTCGTGGAGGCGACGTTGCCGCTTGGCGGGGCGTCCAGGTCCATTCGGCATTCGGACGCTCGGTGTACGCGGGGTGTGCCTCGGACAAACCTGCATCATCTTGCCCAACACGCCGGGGCGGCTTGACAGGTTCGGTCGACACACTTACTTTTCTCGTCTTGGCGCGATTCGCCGAGTTGTTGGTGGCTGTAGCTCAGTTGGTTAGAGCACCAGGTTGTGATCCTGGGGGTCGGGGGTTCGAATCCCCTCAGCCACCCTTTTGCCCCGGCGGATTGCCGGGGCTTTTTTCTTGCCGATGCGGCGGGGCCGTTGAGCCGAAAGGGCGGTCGTCGGCGGCGGGGTACGATGGTGCGTCACGGCCGGCCGAGCGCGGCCTGTGGGAGTTGCGGATGGTCTTCGCTGAAAGCTTCGCGCTGTTGGGGCACGGGCTGATGAGCCAGCTCGATGGCTTTGGGCGTTTCACACGCTTCGCCGGCGCAACGCTGCACCGCACGCTCTTTGGCCGATCGGGAACGGGCCGGCTCAAGCTCCTCATGCCCCAGTTCTTCGAGATCGGTACACGCAGCATCCCCGTGGTCCTGCTGGTGGGCGGGTTTGTCGGTGCGGTGCTCGGCGTCGAGATGTTCGAGCAGTTCCGCGCGGTGGGGCAGGAAGCACGTATCGGCGGGATTATTAACCTGTCCGTTGTCAAGCAGATCGGCCCCGTACTCGCTGCGGTGATGATCGCCGGCCGCGTCGGCGGGGCGGTCAGCGCACAGATCGGCACGATGCGCGTCACCGAGCAGGTCGATGCGCTCCGCGTCATGGGCACCGACCCAATCAACTACCTCGTCGTCCCCAGGGTGATCGCCTGCATCATCATGGTCCCGCTGCTCACCGTCGTCAGCGACCTCATGGGCATGGTCGGCGGCTGGCTGGTCGTGGTCGTCGGGCTGGGCGTCGACTCCAACGAGTACTGGCGTTTCTCGGCCGCGCTCGTCACCAGCTTCGACGTCTTCATCGGACTCATCAAGGCGACGGCGTTTGGCCTGCTCATCGGGCTCATCAGCTGCTACAAAGGGTTCAACTGTGAGCCCGGCGCGTCCGGCGTCGGCAAGGCGGCGACCGACGCGTTCGTCACCAGCTTCATCGCCATCATCATCGCCAACTTCTTCCTGGCGAAGTTCCTCAACGACCTCTTCATCATGATCTTCGGCAACACGCCCAACGCCCTGTCGCTGTAACAGGCCGCGCCTCCTTACCCGGATTGCTTCGAGCTTACTCGTCCCCCGCCTGCCATTCATCACGCCAGGCGAGCAGGTCGTCGGTGAGCAGACTGATGTAGTACCCGTCGCTGTGGTCGTGGACCCAGTCTTCGTAGGCCTGCGCATAGCCGTCGATCAGCACGCCATGCAGCACGACCCCGGGGTGGCCTTCCAAGACGTGTTCCCAGTCGACGATATCGTCACGGCCCGGCTGGCCCGTGACGAGGATGAGTGTGTCGGGCTTGGAGCCCAGCGCCTCGGCCAAGGCGTCGCTGATGCCGCCGGTGCCCGTGCCGCCGCTTTCTTTGACAAAGGCGGTCAGCAGGTCGGGGGTGACGACCGTGGTCGCGGTCGGCTGGTCACGCAGCACACGCAGCCCGTCGGGGCCCGAGGCGAAGACGAGGACCTTCGCTTCACTGCCGGGCCGACTGAGCCCGGTGCCGATCATCTCGGCGATCGTCTCGTTCCACTGCGCATGGCTGGGCCCGGTTTCCAGGACGATCGCTACCGTGCCCGTCAGCGGGAGGCCGAGGGCGTTGGGCTGTTCGAGCAGGTACGGGTTTTCGGATTTGTTGTAGACAAACTGCGTCGGGTCGATTTCAACGACCGGGGCGTCCGGGTCCACGGTTTCGCTGCCGCCGCCCTTGGGGTTCTGGACCATCCAGAAGATCGCGACCGCACCGACAAGCGTGATCGCGCCGATGATCGAGAAGAACACCACCGCGGTCGCGATCCGCACCCCGGTGCGTCGGCTGCGGGCGGTGGGGACGTTGGTGCCGCGATCGATTTTGACTTGGCGTCCGCTGGCGGTGGTATAGACACCCTGCTCGATCGCCTCGCCCGCCTGCGCCGATGCTTTGCCCCGCCGGCCGGTCTTCGTCGTCGGCGGCCGACCCCGACGATCCGGCTTACCACGCTTACCCTTCTGGCGACGCGGCCGGGACGCCCGCTCGCGTGGCCGCGGCTCGGTCTCTTGTGTGTCACCCACACCCGACAGGCCGCTGGGGTCGTCGGGGCGGTCGGGCCGGGTGAGTTGCTCTGCGTGTGCGCCCTGGGCCGCGTCCTGGGGCACGGTCATCAGCGTCCCGCAGGCCGAGCATCGGCAGACCCCGCCCGCGAACCCCATGTCCAGTTCCAACAACTCGCTGCACGCGGGGCATTCCAGTTCAAGTGTCTGCATCGATTCAGTTCCCAAAACAATAGAACAACAAGGGCGATCCGCACATCACGCGTCGCGACACTCAGGGCACATCGGGCCGCCAGAGGTAGTAAAACCCGGAGGGCGACGCGAGCCCGCCCAGCGTGCCGTCGAGGTTGAGCTGCAAGAGGTTGATCTGCGAGCCGCCCGCCTGGGGCAGGCCACCGGGCGTCGACGCGTAAGGCGAGCCCACGTAATCCAACGCGCGGTGGAACACCACGAGGTTGGCGTCGTCGATCCCCGCGAGCGCCTTCGCCCGACCAAACGCGTCGTCGAGGTCGCCCAGGTGATCGACCAGCCCGACCTCCAACGCGCGGTCGCCGCTGACCACTCGGCCGTCGGTGACTTCGTCAAACCGGTCGGCGGGGATGCTGGGCCTGGACTCGCGGACCACCTGCGTAAACCGCGTATAAAACTCGTCCACCAGCCCCTGCAGCACGGCACGGTGCTCTTCGGTCATCTCCCCAAACGGCGAGCCGGCGTCTTTGTTCGGGCCGCTGGTCAGGGCCTCGGTCGAGATGCCGATCCGAGACAGCGCGGGCTGCAAGCTGACGGTCTGGATGATCACGCCGATGCTGCCCGTGACGGTGGTCGGGTACGCGACGATCTCATCGCCCGCGCACGCGAGGTAGTACCCGCCGCTGGCCGCGACATCCATCATCAGCACGACGACGGGCTTGCCGGTTTGTTCCTTGAAACGCAGGACATCGCGGTACATCGCGTCGCTCGCGGTCACGGCCCCGCCCGGTGTGTTGAGCCGGACGATGATGGCCTTGACCCGCCGATCCGCCGCCGCCGCGTCGAGCTCCTCGCGGAACGTGCTCACCGGGTTCTCCCCAGCCGAGAGCAGGCCCGGCGTCTTCGCGTTCATTATCATCCCGGTCACGTCGATTACCACCACCCGGTCACGCGTCCAGCCGTCCGCCTCCTGCACGATCGTCGACTCCAGCCGCTGGTCACCCGGCGATACGCCGACCACAAACGTCATCGGACCGCAACCGACAAGCGATAGGGCGAACAAGGCAAGAGCAATAAACGGCAGGGGTAGGTGCATCGAGAATCTCCGGCACACGGGTGGGGCCCACGCAAGCTACCAAAGTCCGCCCGCACCGGCGAGTGTTTACGGCCACTGCATCCACCGCGTGCGGCTTTGTCGGCAAGGTCAGGGACCCCACACCAAGCCGCCAACGGCGGGACGCGCCCCAACGCCCACACCCAAAGCGTTTGCCAAAATGATGCTTCGGTTTACCGCACCCACTTGCTCGCGCTGCGCTGTGACAATGACGTGAACCTGCTCGCGGCGGGGCTGTGTCCTGGCCAGGAAACGCCGGGTCGCCCATGCCGCTGGCGCATGAAAAAAGCCGCATGGGGTCGGCTGCTGTCGCAACCGGCCGTGCGGCTTTGGGGGATGGAGCGTATCGGGGTCGAACCGATGACCTATTGCTTGCAAAGCAATCGCTCTACCAACTGAGCTAACGCCCCAAGGGGCGGGGAGTATATCGGCTGTTTGGGCTCTCGGCCACCCGGGGTGAGGTTTTTGTGTAAAAGAGGGCGGGAGGCGATGGATTCGGCCCATAAGGCCCGGCGCGCGCCTCCAGGCGGCGGCCGATGTGGAGAACTTCGGCGATGTGGCACGGCTCGTCAGTCGGGGGCAGCAGTGGCCGAGCGGGTGCCGGGTATTGATGGGCAAGGCGTTAGGTGAAGGATTTTCCGCGATTTCGCGAGATTTCTGTGAGAACAGGTGGGATCGGGCAGGGGGCTGGAGCGTCCGGTATCCACAAAAATCTCAAAAGGCGGGGTGCCTGCGTTGACAGGGGGCTGGGGATGGGTACACTACGCGGCTCGCCTCCGGCTGGACCCGCCGGGTTTCGCGGAGGCATGACGAACCTAAACGTCGTAAGCAGGGCTCTTTGGCATGCAGGCAGGCAAGATTCGAATTCGGATGGAAGCGTACGATCACCAGGCACTCGATGCCTCGGCGAAAGATATCGTTGACCACGCCAAGCGCACGAATGCACGTGTTTCGGGGCCGATCCCGTTGCCCACGCGTATCGAGCGTTACACCGTCTTGCGTGGCCCGCACGTTGACAAGAAGAGCCGTGAGCAGTTCGAGATCCGCACCCATAAGCGGATCATCGACATCAAGGAATACACCCCTCGGACCATTGAGGCGCTCAATCGCCTGGTCGTTCCCGCCGGTGTTTTCGTCAAGATCAAGGCCTAGCGGCGTCGGCTCGCTGGGTAGAGTGAATCGAACAATTCGCGGGCTGGAATAGCTCGCTTCGCACGCAATCAATCAGAGGCATGATCCGCTGGCAAGTGCCACGATCCGCTCGGTAAGCCGGGCACCTCAGGAGATGACCCCATGGCTACTGCAATCCTCGGTCGCAAAGTTGGCATGACTCGGTACTACGATGGCGACGGGAAGAATATCCCGGTCACCATTATCCAGGCCGGGCCGTGCTTCGTTTCGCAGGTCAAGAGCGTGGAGTCTGACGGCTACGAGGCGGTTCAGATCGCTTTTGAAGACGTCAAGGCGCGTAACTCGACCTTCCCGATGATTGGCCATGACGCCAAGGCCGGGCTGGGGGCGAA
Organism: Phycisphaerales bacterium JB063; assembly: GCA_044439905.1. Lineage (GTDB taxonomy): Bacteria > Planctomycetota > Phycisphaerae > Phycisphaerales > Phycisphaeraceae > JAHQVV01. Next base: position 48,090 of record JBITAC010000148.1, read on the forward strand.
GCGGTTCCATCGCGAGATGCGACTGGGTGAGGGCGAGTCCGCCGGCTACGAGCTGGGTCAGGAGATCGCTGTTGATGTGTTTGATGCCGTCAAATACGTCGACATCATCGGCACCAGCAAGGGCAAGGGCACGCAGGGTGCGATGAAGCGTCACGGCTTCAAGGGCCAGGAGGCTAGCCACGGCGTCGAGCGTAAGCACCGCAGCCCGGGTTCGATCGGTGGCCGGTCGAGCAACTTGGGTACCGGTAAGCCCAAGAAGGGCATCCGCATGGCGGGCCGGATGGGCAATGAACGTGTGACCGTGCGATCTGTCGAGGTCGTCGGGATTGATAAGGAACAGGGCCTGCTGCTCGTGAAGGGGCCTGTCCCCGGGGCGAACAAGGGCATGGTGATGGTTCGGGAGGCAACCCGCTTGTACAAGCGTAAGGCTAAGAACGCCTAGGCATTGAAAGTCGGCCGGCTCCCCGCGTGGGGGGTCGGCCTGAAACTACTTCGCCGCGACAAGATGGCTCGCGTACCGAGTCGAAGGGGTCATTGGGCTGCTTTGTCGGCCTCCCCTCGCGGCGAACCCAACGCATGTCGGCCCATCGGCCGGCCGGCACCGTAGGTAAGAAACGATGATCGAAATACCCGTCTACAACACGTCCGGCGACCAGACCGGCACCTACGAGCTCGACGAGTCGAAGCTCGGCGGTGAGGTGCGTCACGCGCTGCTCAAGCAGGCCTATGTCCGCATCCACGCGAACAAGCGCCCTGTCAACCAGGTCACCAAGAGCCGTGGCATGGTCGAGGGCTCGACCCGTAAGCTCTATAAACAGAAGGGCACGGGCAACGCTCGCCGCGGCGATAAGAAGGCCAACATCCTTCGCGGCGGTGGCCACGGCAAGGCCAAGGTCGCCCACTCGTGGCGGCAGGACATGCCCGCCAAGATGCGGAAGCTCGCCAATCGTAACTCGATCCTGGCCAAGGCCGTGGACGGTGAGCTCAAGCTGGTTGAGGGCCTCTCGTTTGACGGCCCCTCGACCAAGCAGTTCGCCGCGATTCTCGACTCACTCAAAATCGATCGTACCTGCCTCGTCGCGTTCGGCGACACCCGCGACGCCGCCGCCAAGTCGGCCCGCAACCTCGAACATGTGGATGTGACCCTCGTTGACCGGCTTAACGCCTTCGACGTGCTCAACCATCGCTACCTTGTCGCGGACAAGCAGGTGTTCGAAGACTACATCAGCAAGACCACGGCCTCCGTCAAGGAAGTCAGTGCTCAGGAGGTCGCGGCCTAATGAAACAGCCCACCACCATCATCAAGCGTCCGCTCGTCACCGAGAAGTCGACCTGGGAGGCCTCCCGTGAGGTCCCCAAGGGCAAGCGTGCCGGCCAGCCGGTCAACCGCTACGCCTTTGTCGTTGACAAGTCCGCCCGCAAGCCCGAGATCCGCGCCGCGATCCAGGAGCTCTACGGCGTCCGTGTCGAGAAGGTCGCTACCCAGATCCGCAAGGGCAAGTACTTCCGTACGAAGTTTGGCCCGGCCAAGACCTCGAGCTGGAAGAAAGCCGTTGTCCAGCTCCACCCCGACGATCGGATCGATCTGTTCTAAATTGAAACCGAACGACCTGCGTTCGTAAAGAGAGAGCCCCCATGGCCATCCGCATCTACAAGCCTAAAACCGCCGGCCGGCGCAACGCCTCGGTCAACCTCTACTCGGAGGTCACCAAGACCAAGCCCGAGAAGTCGCTTCTTGAAAAGAAGTCGAAGACCGGCGGCCGTAACCACCACGGCAAGCTCACCGCACGCAACATCGGCGGCGGCAACAAGCAGCGTTACCGCCGTATCGACTGGTCGCGGAAGAAAGACGACATGGCCGCTAAGGTTGTCGGCGTTGAGTACGATCCCAACCGCTCGGCCAACATCGCGCTGCTCGAGTACGAGGACGGCGAGAAGCGATACATCATCGCCCCCAAGACGCTGACCGCGGGCGACACCGTCATCTCCTCGATGAGCAAGGTCGAGCCCAAGGCCGGCAACTGCATGCCGATCAAGCACATCCCGACCGGCCTCAACCTCTACTGCATCGAGCTCCAGCCCGGCAAGGGTGGCCAGCTCTGCCGATCGGCCGGCAACACGGCCCGGCTGACTAACCGCGAAGAAAAGTGGGCGACCATCGTCCTGCCCTCGGGCGAAACCCGCCAGGTCAGCGTCGAGTGCAAGGCGACCATCGGCGAGGTCGGTAACTCCGACCACAACCGCGTCAAGCTCGGCAAGGCCGGTATCAACCGCAACCGGGGCCGTCGTCCGCACGTCCGCGGCATGGCCAAGAACCACCACGACCACCCGATGGGTGGCGGTGATAACAGCTCGTCGGGTAACCGGCCTCCTTCGTCCAAGACCGGCGTGCTCTCCAAGGGCGGCGGCACCCGTAAACGCGGCAAACAGAGCAACAAACGCATCATCCGCCGACGCACCAGCAAGCGTTACGGCCAGCTCAAGCTCCGCGACTAATCGAACTGACCCGCAAGACCGCCTGGCGGCAAGACGCCCGGGCACCCGACCGACCCCCGAGTAGAACCCAGAGAACCCTCTATGGCACGTTCACTGAAAAAAGGCCCCTTCGTCAACTTCAAGCTCTATCGCAAGATCGAGAAGTTGAACCAGCAGGACCGGCACGAGCCGGTAAAGACCTGGGCCCGATCCTGCACCATCGTCCCCGAGTTTGTCGGGCACACGTTCCTGGTGCACAACGGCAAAGTTTTTAACAGCGTGTTCGTGACCGAAGACATGGTCGGGCACAAGCTCGGCGAGTTCTCGCTGACACGGACCTTCCGCCAGCACACCACCGGCACCAAGGCACAACGCGCCGCACGATAAGCGGACCGACGTAACGGAGTTCAATCATGGCTTATACCAGCCGACACCGAATGGCACGCATCAGCCCGACCAAGGTGCGCCCCGTGATCGACATGATCCGCGGCAAATCTGTCGAAGAGGCGAGCGTCATTCTTCAGATGTCCAAGCGTCGCGGTGCGGTGCTGATCCGCACAGTCCTCGACGCTGCCGTCGCCAACGCCGACCAGGCCGAGGCAAACGTCCGGGCGCTTGTGGTCACCGAGGCGACCGTGGACTCGGGCCCGACGATGAAGCGGTTCCAGCCCAAGGACCGCGGCCGCGCCCACCCGATCATGAAGCGGACCAGTCACATCACCGTGGCGGTCGACGAGAAGTAAACCTTGACTACCCGGCCGGAGACGGCCAACCACGCGGCATCCGTCGTGTGCAACCTCCTAAGACGAGTACCCACCATGGGACAGAAAATCAACCCCTTTGGCTTCCGCGTCGGGATCACCGAGGCCCACAAGAGCCGCTGGTACGCCCCCAAGGCGCTCTACGGCGAGCTGCTCATCGAGGACTTCAAGGTCCGTGAGTTCCTCAACCGTGAGCTCAACCAGCGTGGTCCTTTCGCCGCCGTCTCGGATATCCATATCGAGCGGACCCGCGAAGAGCTGAAGATCATCGTCAAGACCGCCCGCCCGGGCCTGGTCATCGGCCCCAAGGGCTCGAACATCGACGCCCTGACCAGCCAGCTCCAGGCGAAGACCGGCCGCAAGGTCTCGATCAACTGCCTGGAGGTCGGCAACCCCGACGCCGACGCCCAGCTGGTTTGCTACTCGATCGCCGAGCAGCTCGCCAAGCGTGCCAGCTTCCGCCGGGTCATGAAGATGAAGGCCGAGGCGACGATGAACGCCGGTGCCAAGGGTGTGAAGATCCAGCTTTCGGGCCGCCTGGGTGGCCACGAGATGAGCCGCAGCGAAGACATCCGGATGGGTGCGATCCCGCTGCAGACCCTCCAGGCCGAGATCGACTACGGCTTTGCCGAGTCGCGTACGACCTACGGCATCATCGGTGTCAAGGTGTGGATCTACAAGGGCCTCTACAGCGAAGTCAAGGAAGGCGAGATCACCTCGAAGGCCGCCGGTGCCCGTCCCCGTGCCCGAGGCCGCCGCTAAACGAACCATTAGACCCGCGGACTGATCTGCGGCTTTGTGAAAGACTGAACCATGCCTTTGATGCCAAAACGAGTGAAGTTCCGCAAGCAGCAGCGCGGGACATTGAAGGGCAACGCCAACCGCGGCAACTACGTGGCCTACGGCGAGTACGGCCTGCAGCTGGTCGAGGGCGGCTGGCTGACCGCCCGCCAAATCGAGGCCGGCCGAATCGCCGCACGCCAGTACGTGTCGCGTGAGGGCAAGCTGTTTGTGCGTGTCTTCCCGGACAAGCCCGTCTCGAAGAAGCCGCTCGAAACGCGAATGGGTAAGGGTAAGGCGGACGCCGAGTACTGGTGTGCCCGCGTGAAACCCGGCACGATCATCTACGAGATCGCCGGCGTCCCGCGTGACACCGCCCGCAGCGCCTTCGCCCGTGTCGCCCACAAGATGCCGTTCCGCTGCCGCTTTGTTGAGCGTCGCCACGCCTAATCCCACGCCGCACGCGGCTTAGCCAGGTAAGACCCATGCCGATCAAGAAGACCGAACTACACAAGATGAGCGACCCGGAGATCGTCGAAGAGACGGGCCGGCTCCGTGCCCGGATGTTCGAGCTGCGTCAGCAGGCCGTCACCGAGAAACTTGAGAACAACCGCGAACCCGGCAACATCCGCCGTGACATCGCCCGCCTGCTTACCGAAAAGCGGATGCGCGAGCTGAAGAAGGAAGCCAGCTAATGTCTGAGAACACCACCCCAGAACGCCGGCTGACCGGCACGAAGGTCGGCGTCGTCACCAGCGACAAGCGCGACAAGACCTGCACCGTCGCGGTCGAGTACCAGAAGGTCCACAGCAAGTACGGCAAGCGCCTCAAGCGCGAAGCGAAGTACCAGGTCCACGACGCCAACAACGAAGCCGGCCAAGGCGACCGCGTCGAGATCGCGCAGTGCCGCCCGCTGAGCAAGACCAAGTCCTGGCGGCTGGTCCGGGTCCTGCACAAGGCCCCGGCCGAAGTCGCCCACGTGACCAACGCCGAGTAACCCCGAACACCGCGTCCGGCTGAACCGCCGAGCACGCAAGGTGCGGACGAGAACCGCACAAGGAAGCCCCAAGATGCTCCAGCAAGAATCACGCGTCGATGTCGCAGACAACAGCGGCGCTAAAATCGCGTACGTCATCCGAGTGCTCGGCCGATCCACCGCCCGCGGCAAGTCCACCCGCCCCGCGGCCAGCGTCGGCGACCGTGTCGTCTGCTCGGTCAAGAAAGCGCTGCCCGGCAGCGACGTCAAGGCCGGCACCATCGTCAAGGGGGTCGTCGTCCGCACCAACTACCCGGTGCGACGCCAGGACGGGAGCTACGTCCGGTTCGACCGCAACGCGATCGTCCTCATCGACGACGACGGCAACCCCAAAGGCACCCGCATCTTCGGCGCCGTCGCCCGTGAGTTGCGCGAGCAGAACTACATGAAGATCGTCTCCCTCGCCAACGAGGTCGTCTAAGAGAACCCTACTTTTGCTGACGGCGGACCGCTGAAAGCTGATTGCTGAGATACCACCATGGCACGACATATCCGAACAGGCGACGAAGTGGTCGTCACCGCCGGCAACGACAAGGGCAAGCGGGGCAAGGTGATCCGCGTGAAGAACGACGAGGACCGCATCGTCGTCTCGGGCGTCAACGTCCGTCGCAAGACCGTGAAGCCGACCCAGTCCAACCCGCAGGGCGGCATCATCAACGTCGAGATGCCGATCCATATTTCCAACGTGTCGCCCGTCGACAAGAAGAACAAGGCCACCCGCGTCCGGTTCGTCACCAAGGACGACGGCAGCAAGGTCCGCGTCGCCGCCACCACCGGCGAAGAACTCTCGGTCCTCAAAAAGGCCCGCTAAGCACTTTCAACCCACCGCGTAAGCCGATCACGCACATCCCGTGGCGCCGCCAAAGAGAAGACCGATGACTACCGCAACCACCACCGCCCCCCGCATGAAGGAAAAGTTTCAGACCGAGGTCTGGGACATGGTCCGCAGCGAGTACGGCGTGACCAACCCCATGGCGCTGCCCCGCCTGGAGAAGATCGTCCTCACCGTCGGCATGGGTAACCAGCTCGACGGCACCAAGCTCAACCCCAAGGCCCGCGAGCAGGTCATCTCCGACCTCTCCCTCATCACCGGCCAGCGGCCGATCATGAAGAAGGCCAAGAAGGCGGTCTCGAACTTCAAGCTCCGTGTCGGCTACGAGGTCGGCGCGATGGTCACCGTCCGCGGCGACCGCATGTGGGAGTTCTTTGACCGGCTGGTCTCGCTTGCGATCCCTCGCATCAAGGACTTCCGTGGCCTCAAAGACACCAGCTTTGACGGCCGAGGCAGCTACTCCTTCGGCATCACCGAGCAGGGGATCTTCCCCGAGATCGACATGGCCTCCGCGCAGTATCTGCACGGCATGAACATCACCCTGGTCTTCAAGAACTCGACCAACGAGATCTCCAAGGCCGCGCTCAAGACGATGGGCTTCCCCTTCGTCAAGCCCGTCGAGAAGAAAAAGAAGCCGGCCTAAGCCAAGCGACTAAGTTACGACTGACCCGCCCGCCCCGGGCACCTAACGAGAAACACGATGTCATCGAAATCCACCATCGGACGCAACGAACGCGTCAAGAAGACCGTCGCCAAGTACGCCGAGAAGCGTGCAAAGATGAAAAAAGAGGGCGACTACGTCGGGCTGCAGATGCTCCCGCGTGACGCAAGCCCGACCCGTGTCCGCAACCTGTGCGCCCTGACCGGCCGAAGCCGTGGCGTGTACCGCAAGTTCAAGCTGTCCCGCATCAAGCTGCGTGAACTCGCCCACCAGGGCAAGATCCCCGGCATGCGTAAGGCCTCTTGGTAAACCTACAAACGAACGAACAGTAAACCCCCGGGCGATGCCCGGCAGGTACTTTGAGGCGGCAACGACCCGCCCACCCGGAGACGATTTATGGCACTGAGCGACCCGATCGCCGATATGCTCACCCGCGTCCGAAACGCCACCCGCAACCAGAGCGAGCGTGTGGACTGCCGCAACTCGAAGGTCTGCGCCGGTATCGCAAAGACCTTGCAGCACGAGGGCTACATCGCCGGATACGACGTCATCGACGACGGCCGGCAGGGCATCCTCCGCCTGCACCTGAAGTACGGGCCCCACGGCGAACAGCTCATCAACGTGATCAAGCGTGAGTCCAAGCCAGGCTGCCGCGTCTACACGAAGGTTGCCGACCTCCCCCGCCCCCTGGGAGGCCTGGGCATCGCGATCCTCACCACCCCCAAGGGTGTGCTCTCCGACCGCCAGTGCCGTGAAGAACGCGTTGGTGGCGAGCTGCTCTGCACCGTCGAGTAACCCAGACACCGGCCGTGGCACGCGTCTCGGTCGGTCAGAATTGTTTCAAACGGGTTTTGCATTAAGGCGAGCCCAAGCCACCGCCTGAAAGGAACCAGCTATGTCCCGTGTCGGCAGAAAACCCATCGACATCGTCAAAGGTGTCACCATCAAGGTCAACGGCGACGAAGTCGCAGTCAACGGCCCCAAGGGCGACCTCAAGATCAACACCCGCCCCGAGGTGAAGGTCACCCTCGACGAAGAGAACAACCAGGTCGTCGTTGAGCGCACCAGCGAAACCCGCCTGGCCCGCGCGATGCACGGCACGACCCGCTCGCTGATCCAGAACATGATCGTCGGCGTCACCGAGGGCTACCAGAAAGACCTCCAGATCGTCGGCGTCGGTTGGGGCGCGAACCTCGTGGGTAACAAGGTCGAGCTTAACCTCGGCTATGCCGACACCCGCGTGGTCGAAGTGCCCTCCAACGTCAACTGCGAAGTCAAGGGCCAGAGCATCAAGATCTCCGGCGTGGATAAGCAGGCGGTGGGACAGCTCGCCGCGAAGATTCGCCAGCACCGTAAGCCCGAACCCTACAACGGCAAGGGTGTGATGTTTGTCGGCGAACGCGTCCTCCGTAAGCAGGGCAAGGCGTTCGGCAGCTAAGATTGAACCACCGACCGGAGCCGACCGCCATGTGTCCCTGACCCGGGCACGCAGATGGACCGGCTCCCTGACCCGCCCGGAGATGGGCAGGAGCAAAACATGGATAAGCAGAAAGCCAAAGCAAAAGCACGTTCGCGCCGTAAGGCCGGCATCCGGAAGGGTGTTTTCGGCTCGGCCCAGAAGCCCCGCCTCTCGATCTTCCGCAGCTCGAAGCACACCTACGTGCAGCTGATCGACGACTACACGGGCAACACCCTCGCCTCGGCGAGCACCGTGCAGTCGAAGACCGAGAAGGGCGGCAACATCGCCGCCGCGACCGAGATCGGTAAGGTGATCGCCGAGAAGGCGAAGGCGGCGGGCATCGAGCAGGTCGCGTTCGACCGCAACGGATTCAAGTACCACGGCCGAGTCAAGGCCCTGGCCGACGCCGCCCGCGAGGGCGGGCTCAAGTTCTAACTCACGCAACGCCCCGGTTTGCGGGGCCGAATCGGCCGACTCAGGTTGGCCCTCTGGAAGACCTACCATGGCAGAAGTCCTCGAAGGATCATCGACACTCGAGTCCACGACCGTCGCGATTAACCGCACGGCCACGACCGTCAAGGGCGGGCGACGCATGAGCTTCTCCGCGCTCGTCGTCGTCGGCGACCGCAACGGCAAGGTCGGCGTCGGCTACGGCAAAGGCCGGGGCGTCCCCGCCGCGATCGAGAAGGCCCAGAAGGCCGCGAAACGCAACCTCTTCACCGTCGGCGCCCAGGCGGGCACCATCCCCCACGCCGTGCTCGGCCGATTCGGGGCCTCGAGCGTCAAGCTCATCCCCGCCGCGCCCGGTACCGGTGTGATCGCCGGCGGCACCGCCCGTGCCGTCCTCGAAATGGCGGGTATCAAAGACGTCCTCACCAAGGCGTACGGCTCGACCAACGCGATCAACCTGACCAAGGCCGTGGTCGATGGCCTCAAGCAACTCCGCAGCCGTGAATCCGTCGCCGCGATGCGGGGTGTCGAGATCGCCTCGTCGCAGGTGAGCGAGATGCTTGACCAGGCCCGCAAGACCATGGAAGAAGTGACCGAGGCCGCCCCCGCCCAGCCGCTTAAGGCCGCGAACGACTCGGTCAAGCCCAAGGAAGAGCCCAAGCCCGAGGCCCAGGCCGAAGAGCCCAAGCCCGAGGAAGCCCCCGCCGCTGAGGCCTCCGCCGACGCCGCGGAAGACAAGCCCGCCGAAGAAGCCGCGGGCGAGGACAAGCCCGCCGAGTAAATCGCGTTAGCGACCGCCGGCTGAATCGACCGATCCGACAAAACGTCCAAAACCAACAAAGAACGCTCGCCCCGCGCTAGACCGGGGCCCCGCGAAGGGATACAACACCGCCATGATGATCCACGAAGTTACCGAACAGGTTGGCCGCCACAAGCGACGCAAGCGCGTGGGCCGCGGCATCGGCTCGGGCCACGGCAAGACCTGCGGCCGAGGCCACAAGGGCTACGGCTCCCGCTCGGGCAACTCCAGCCCCCACGACGGTGGCGGTACGCCCCTGTACAAGATGCTGCCCAAGCGCGGCTTCTCCAACGCGATGTTCAAGAAGCACTTCGCTTTGGTGAACATCGCCGCGCTCGACGCCCGCTTTGAGGACGGTGCCGAGGTCAATGCCGAGATGCTCGTGAAGCACGGCCTGATCCGTGACACCAAACTGCCCGTCAAAGTGCTGGGCACCGGCGATACGCAGAAGAAGTTCAACGTGACCGCGGCGAAGTTCTCGAAATCGGCCGAGGAAAAAATCACCAAGGCCGGCGGCTCCGTCAACGTGCAGTAAGCCGGCCTATTGTGCCGTACCACGCGACGGGCGATAGCCCCGACAGTGACCGATACGCTTCATCATCGGCGAACCGCCAAGGGCTTTCATGCTGCAAGCATTCATCAACATGTGGAAGATCAAGGAGCTACGCAACAAGCTCCTGTTCACCCTGTCGATGCTGGCGATCTACCGCATCGGCTTCTTTATCCCGCTGCCCGGCGTGAACCAGGAAGTCCTCAGCAAATCGCTGGGCAGCGCGACCGGCGGACTGGGTAACCTCGTCAGCTACATGCAGATCTTTACCGGCGGCTCGCTGAGCCAGTCGACGATCTTCGGCCTGGGCATCATGCCCTACATCTCGGCCGCGATTATCTTCCAGCTTCTGGGCAGCGTCTCCGAACGCCTCAAGGCCCTGAAAAAAGAAGGCCCGGTCGGCCAGCAGAAAATCCAGGAATACACCCGCTACGCGACGGTCGCCCTCTGTCTTGTGCAGGCGATCTTCTGGTTGCGGTATATGCCGTCGATCGGCGCCGTGTATCCCGAGTACGTCTCCAGCCCGATCTACTGGGTCTGCGGCGTGCTGGGGCTGACGGCCGGCTCCGTCTTCCTGATGTGGCTGGGCGAGCAGATCGATAAGTACGGCATCGGCAACGGCGTCTCGCTCATCATCACCGCCGGCATCATCGCGGGCATGCCCAACGCCATCGGCCAGATCGTCGCGGGCTTCTCGCTCACCGGCGAAGGCGGCGAATACGACATCATGACGGTGATCTTCCTGGTCGCCTCCTTCGTCCTCGTCGTCGCCGGGGCGGTCATCATCACCCAGGGCCAACGCCGCATCCCGATCCAGCAAGCCAAGCATACCCGTGGTCGGCGCGTCTACGGCGGGCAGAAGAGCTACCTCCCGCTGCGGGTGAACCACGGCGGCGTCATGCCGATCATCTTCGCGTCTTCGCTGATGATCTTCCCCTCGATCCTGCTCGCCTGGCTCGTGCCCCAGTTCCCACAGACCCCGGGCGACACCGGCTTCACCGCGGTGATGGCCAGCATCGTCGGCTTCCTCAACCGCGAACTCGGGGACATGACCGGCTACATCTACGCGGTCCTGTACCTCGCGATGATCTACTTCTTCAGCTACTTCTGGACCTCCGTCCAGTTCAACCCCGAAGAAACCGCGACCAACCTCCGTGACCACGGCAGCTTTATCCCCGGGCTACGCCCCGGGCCGCGCACGGCCGAGTACCTCGAGACCGTCATGGAACGGATCACCTACGTCGGTGCCGGCTTCCTCTGTGCGATTGCGATCATCCCAACGATCGTGAGCTCGCTGTTCGGGATCCCGTTTATGATTACCCAGTTCCTCGGCGGGACGGGTCTGTTGATCTGCGTGAGCGTGATGCTGGACTTTGTGCAGCGGATCGAGGCGCAGCTGATGATGCGAAACTACAGCGGCTTCCTCGAAGGGGGAGGGGGCGGTTCGAAGATCCGCCGGACTCGGTAAATAAAGCGGTAAAGCCGGTGTTAGTGCCTTACCTGAAACGACTTGTCAGGGTTGCGGGCCGAAGGTACAATCCTCGGTTCGCCTCCGGGCCGTGTGGTTCGTGTGGGTTTGCGGTATGGCAGTAATTTTCAAGACACAAGACGAGATACAAAAAATGCGGGTCGCGGGCCGAGTGGTCCGCAAGGTGCACGATCGGGTCCGAGAGATCTGTAAGCCCGGCATCACCACCCGTGAGATCGACCTGGAAGCGCAGCGCGTGATCGATGAAAGTGGGGCGGTGGGCCTGTTCAAGGGCTACCCCGGGCCGACCCCCTTCCCCGGCACGCTCTGCATCAGCCTGAACGAAGAAGTCGTTCACGGGATTGGGTCGGATCGGCAGGTACAAGACGGCGACGTGGTCGGGATCGATTGCGGCGTCAAGGTAGACGGCTGGTGCGGGGACGCGGCGACAACGATTTTGGTCGGCGACGTGCCCGAAGACGTTCGGAAGATGTGCGAGGCGACCGAGCACTGCCTGAACATCGCGATCGAGAATGTCCGCCCCGGCAGGCGGTGGAGCCAGGTCGCCGACATGATGCAGCGTTACGCCGAGGCCCGGGGCTACGGCGTGGTGAGAGAGTTTGTAGGCCACGGCATCGGCCGAAGCATGCACGAAGACCCCAAGGTCCCCAACTACGCGGACCGTGAGACACGAAGACACGACATCGAGCTGCGGGAAGGCATTGTCCTCGCCATCGAGCCCATGCTCACCCTCGGCAAACGCGATGTGAAGACACTGGCCGACGGATGGACGGTCGTCACGAAAGACGGCAAGGCGTCGGCCCACTACGAACATACGGTGGCCGTCACCAGCGGCGGGGCGGAAGTCCTGACCGACGGCAACTAAGACACCGGCAGACGCCAGAAGCAAGACATCCCCCGGACACGAGACGACCCGGCCAGGAAGAAACCGATTTGCCCAAAGAAGACACGATCCAACTCGAAGGCGAAGTGATCGACGCCATGCCCAACGCCATGTTTAAGGTGAAGCTGGAAAACGATCACGAAATCATCGCCCACATCTCCGGCAAGATGCGCAAGTTCTACATCCGCATCCTCCCCGGCGACCGGGTGACCGTCGAGATCAGCCCCTACGACCTGACCAAGGGGCGGATCACCTACCGGCACTAAGTGCCCCGCGGCGGGTGATTGCTTCAGCTCCCCGCCCCGGACCGCCATCGCTCCCAACCCCACGCAAGCTACGACCGAGATAGAAAGGCCGAAACCATGAAGATCCTCAGCTCCCTACGAAGCGCCAAGGTCCGCCACGCCGACTGCAAAGTCGTCCGCCGTCGCGGCAAGGTGTTTGTTATCTGCAAGTCCAACCCACGCTTCAAGGCACGCCAGCGCTAACCCTTTGGCCCGGCCAGACGCCGGCCACCTCCCACCACCCAACACCACCCCCACGGGGGCGAAGCCAGGTTCCCGCCGCGAACGGAAAGTGGAACCGCACAACTTCAAGGAACTATTTATGCCCCGTATCGCAGGTATCGACGTCCCCGACAACAAGCCGCTCCGCTACTCCCTCCGCTACATCTACGGCATCGGGCCCAAGTTCGCGGAAGACCTCCTCATCGAGTCCGGGCTCGACGGCACCCAGCGCGCCAAGGAGCTCAGCGAAGACGACATCGCGAAGATCAACGGCATCATCGAAGCCAAGTACATCATCGAAGGGGCCCTGCGTCGGCAGACGACTCAGCACATCCAGCGCCTCCGCGATATCCGCTGCTACCGCGGCGACCGCCACCGCCACGGCCTGCCCGTCCGCGGCCAGCGCACCCAGACCAACGCCCGTACCCGCAAGGGCCGTAAGAAGACCGTCGCCGGTAAGAAGTCCGTCAAGGGCATGAAGTAACACACCGTGTTACAGACAGCCAGGCCGCCGGGTCGCATCGCGATCGTTTCGCCGGCGTCCAATCACCTGGGCGTCGTTACCTCGGCGAGCCAATCAGCCCGGCGTCCGTAGGCCGTCGGCTACGCAAACAAACCAACTACCCCGCGACCCGTCGCGGCACATCGAAGCCAGGACCCCGCCGGTTGGAGAGTGGGTCCGTAACTTCCAGGAGCGCCTCCCATGGCCAAGAGCAAGAAGATTCGCAAAAACGTCACGCGTGGCATCGCCCACGTCAAAGCCAGCTTCAACAACACCATCGTCACCATCACCGACGTCAACGGCGAGACCCTGTGCTGGGGCTCGGCGGGCACGGTGAACTTCAAGGGCTCGCGCAAAAGCACCCCCTTCGCCGCCACCCGTGCTGCCGAGGAATGTGCCGCCAAGGCCAAGAAGTTCGGCATGCGTGAAGTCGAAGTCAAGGTCAAGGGCGCCGGCCCGGGCCGTGAATCCGCCGTCACCGCGCTGCAGCGCGGCGGGCTGAAGATCACCGCCGTCGAAGACCACACCCCCATCCCGCACAACGGCTGCCGCCCCCGCAAGAAGCGCCGCGTGTAATCGGATGCCGCGGGCGTCCCGCCTGCCCATCACACGACAACCCCCATACCGCCAGAGAACAGAAGCAACGCCCGGCCTCCGCAGCAGGCCGGGCCGAGCGTGAATCTCGGGCACCTTCTTCCTTCCAAGAACCGCTGCGACGATTAGGAGCAAGCCATGCGCATCCGTTGGCGAGGCCTCGAACTACCCCACCGTGTGGTCCCTGTCCAGGAGACCCTGTCCGATACCTACGGCAAGTTTGTCATCGAGCCGTTCGAACGCGGCTTCGGCACGACCGTTGGCAACGCGCTTCGCCGTATCCTGCTTTCCTCGCTTGAGGGCGCAGCGGTTACCGCGATCAAGATCAAGGGCGCCCCTCACGAGTTCACCTCGCTTGAGGGCGTGATGGAAGATGTCACGGACATCACCCTGAACGTGAAGAACATGGTCGTCTCGCTGGACGGCGAAGAGTCTCGCACCATGCGGCTCCAGGCCGAGGGCCCGGGTGAAGTTACCTGCGACCTGATCGAAGCCGACACGTCCGTCACGATCCACAACCCGACGAGCGTGCTCGCGACGCTGACCAAGCAGGTCGATTTTGATATCGAGTTCGTCGTCAAGAACGGCCGGGGCTACGTCCCGGCGTCCGAGCAGTACCAGAAGTCGGACGATGCCGACCAGGAAGTCGGGATGATCCCGGTGGACGCGATCTTCTCCCCCGTGACGCGAGTGCGTTACAAGGTTGAGGACACCCGCGTCGGCCAGAAGACCAACTACGACAAGCTGACCCTTGAGGTCTGGACCAACGGCACGATCTCGCCGGAGATGGCGCTGGTCGAGGCGGCGAAGATCCTCCGCAAGCACCTCAACCCGTTTGTCCAGTACTTCGAGCTGGGCCAGGAGATCGCCAGCGAGACGGCCGCCGCGGCCGCGAAGGTCGATGAAGACCTGATCCGCAAGCTAGAGATGTCCGTCGCCGAGCTCGACCTGTCGGTGCGTGCGGCGAACTGCCTCGAGTCGGCGAAGATCGTGCTCGTGGCCGACCTGGTTTCGATGCCCGAGTCAGACCTGCTCAAGGTCCGCAGCTTCGGCCGAACCTCGCTGCGTGAGGTAAAGCGTAAGCTCGTCGACCTGGGGCTCGAGCTCGGGATGGAGCTGCCCGCCGAGGTCCGCCGGACCGAAGGCGCCGGCATCCTGATGGATTCGGAAGAAGAAGCCGCGGCCGACCTCGATGATTCCGAAGTCGAAGCCGAAGCACAAGAGTAGACCTACCCCCGCAGTGTCGAGTGACCCTCGGCCCTGCGGTTTTGTTTGTACACGGGGCCCACGATGCCCCGCCCCCGGTTAGGACGCCTTCGTGATCGAAGGCAAGGCCCGGCATGTCGCCGAGCCGCCGGCGGCAATTCCCCGCGGCCTGGCTTTCCGAGTCGCACGCGGGAGTGGCACCCCGGCTTGGGCATCTCACCCGGCCGGTCGTCAAGACTAAGGAGCTTCAACATGAGACACCGCGTCGCTGGTCGTATCCTCGGCCGCAAAACCAACCACCGTCGGGCGATGTTCCGCAACATGGCGGTCTCGCTGTTCACCCACGGCCAGATCACCACGACCGTGCCCAAGGCCAAGGCCGTCCGCCCGTTCGTCGAAAAGCTCATCACCGCCGCGAAGAAGGGCGACCTCCACGCCCGCCGCCGCGTCATCACCAAGCTCGGCGGCGACCAGGTCATGGTCAAGCACGACAACGATGACGACGTCGTCCGCAACAAGTACGGCGAAGTGATCGGCGGCCCCAAGGTCGTCAAGCACCTCTTCGAAGAGATCGCCCCGCAGTACGCCGACCGCACCGGTGGCTATACCCGCATCATCCGCATCGGCAAGCACCGCATCGGCGACGCGTCCGACCTCTGCGTGCTGCAACTGGTCCGTGCCGAAGATGACGGCCCCAAGCTCGCCGGCGAACGCCCCCGCCGTGCGAAGTCCAACAAGCGCATGGAGTTCGCCGCGAAGCTCGCGAAGAACCACAAGAAGGCCGACAAGCCCGCGAAGGAAGAGCCCGCAGCCGAAGCGGCCGAAGAAACCGAAAGCGCCGAGTAATCACGGCTTGCTTCAGTAACATCAAGCACACTCAAGGCCTGGGGACCGATGTCCTCGGGCCTTTTTCATTGGAGTATCCTTCCCGACATGCGCATCCTTCTCACCAACGACGACGGCATCGAGGCCGCGGGGCTGCACGCCTTGTACCGTGCGGTTGCAGGCCTCGGTGAAATCCATGTCGTCGCGCCGGCCAAAGTGCAGTCGGCCACGAGCCACGCGATCACGCTGCACAAGCCGATGGCGGTGACGCCCTATGCCTGCGAACTGTTCGAGGGGTTTGCGGTGCACGGCCGGCCGGCGGACTGCGTCAAGCTCGCGGTGGCGGAACTATTGCCCGGGCCGGTGGACCTGGTGCTCAGCGGGATCAACCACGGCGCGAACGTCGGCGTCAACGTCCACTACTCCGGGACGGTCGGCGCGGCGCGTGAAGGCGCGTTCCTCGGCCTGCCCGCGATCGCGTTGAGTCTGCACATTGGCGACTGGGACCACGACCACTGGGCCCGCGCGGCCAAGCATGCACGTGATGCGATCGACGTGGTACTCGCGCAAGGCGTCCCGCCTGCGACGCTGGTGAATGTCAATGTCCCGATCCTCGACGGTGGCAAGGTGCCCAAGGGGATGCGAGCCGTGCCACTCAACACCTCGGCGATGCACGACCGCTACACGATCACCGTCGGCCCGGATGGTGAAAAACGCTATCAGGCACAGGACTCGATGTCGTTTTCCGATCGCGGCGAAGGCACCGATGTCGACACGCTCTTCGCGGGCTACACCACGCTGACCCCGCTGCACTTTGAGCAGACCGACCATGTCGCGGTAGAGCGTTTGTCCAGTCGCCTGGTTGTGTAGGGCCGTTCGGGTGAGCTTGCAAGCCCGAGTGGATGCGGTGCGGGTCGGGCGCTCCGTTTTGCGTTTGTTTATTTCTCATACTGCTTGTCAACGGGCGAACGGCCTCGCGGTACACTCATGCGATGGCCCAGGAACTGGAAAGCAAGACGGGTGCCGTGGTGCAGCTCGAAGAGCTTGTCGCGGATGGCGGCGGCGCGGCGGTCGCGTCGTTTTTGCACCTGCTGCCGCCCGAGGACACGGCCTACACCGTCTCGCACCTGAGCGACGACACGCGCACGGAGATGCTGTCGCTGCTGTCGAGCGCCGACGCGGCGCTCGCGGCCGACCTGCTTGAGCACTTTGTCGACGAACACGCGGCGGAGATGATCGAGCAGCTCGAGCCCGATGCGGCGGCGCTGATTGTTGACGCGATGGACTCGGACGAGCAGGTCGATGTGCTCGCCGAGATGCACGAGGAAGACGCCGAGGCGATCCTCCAGGAGATGGACCCGGAGGAGGCGATTGATACCCGCCGGCGTCTGGAGCACGACGAAGACACGGCCGGCGGCCTGATGATCACCGAGTACCTCGCGTACCACGAGGATCAGACGGTGCGTGAGGTGACGGTGGACCTCCAGGAAAACGCGGAGGAGTACGGCGAGTACGAGGTGCGTTACGTCTATGCCTTGGATAACGAAGACCGCCTGACGGGGGTGATCCCGCTGCGTTCGCTGCTGCTGGTTCCGCCTTCGCGTTCGGTCGGACGGATCAAGGTCGACGAGGCGATGACGGTGAACATCGACACCTCGCTCGACGACCTGCACGACCTGTTTGACCGTGTGGACCTATCGGCGATCCCGGTGCTCGACCGCGGGATGCTGGTGGGGGTGGTCCAGCGGGCGGCGGTTCAGGAAGCGATCGGTGAACGCGAAGCCGAGCAGTTCCTGCGGTTTGGCGGCATCATCGGCGGGGAGGAGCTTCGTTCGATGTCCGTCGCGTCGCGTGCGGTCCGTCGGATCACGTTCCTGCTGCCGATCATGCTGCTGATGCTGGTGTCGGCTTCGATCATCGCGCTGTTCGAGGGGACGATCCAGAAGCTGCCGATCATCGCGGCGTTCCTGCCTGTTGTCGCGGGGATCTGTGGCAGCGGCGGCAACCAGGCGGTGGCGGTCAGCATCCGCGAGCTGTCGCTGGGCCTGATCGGGCCCGGGGACTTCCGGCGTGTGCTGTTCAAAGAGATGGCGGTCGCGCTGACCGTCGGGCTTGGGCTGGGCCTTGTCCTGTTTGTCGTCGTCCTTGTCTGGATGCGCAACCCGTACCTCGCGCTCCTGCTGGGTGTCGCGGTCCCGACGGTCGTGACCATCTCCAAGTGCTTTGGCGGGACGATCCCCATCGTGCTCAAGAAGGTCGGCGTCGACCCCGCGATGGTGGCGGGCCCGGTCGTCACGACCATTATCGACCTGACGAGCTTCTTCACCGTGCTCACGCTCGCTTCGCTGGTTATGGATAAATTGCAGTGATGATCTTCTAACGCCAAGGGGCCAGGCGTGGGAAGAGCAAGCCAAGTGATACACGATGGTTTGGCCGGCCCGGTGGGCATATCTCCGTCCTGTTGCGGGATCATTGATTCACGTCGCGTGTGGAGCGGAACAACCCGATTCGGTTCTGTGGCGTAAAATCATCCATTCAAACTTGGCCGACACTCCCCACCTTTGGCCCCTTGGCGTTCGACATGGCCCGCAAGAAAACCACAACCCGCAAAGCCCCCGCGTCGCCTGTCGATGGCGCAACGCGCATCCTCGTGCTCGCGGGCACGGAGGAGATGGTCGCCAAGCAGCATCTGGATGCGTTACGCGCCGTGCTGTCGGCGGAGCATGGCGAGGTCGAACTGTTCCACTTTGCAGGCAAGAGCGCGACGGTCGCGGATGTGTTTGATGAGCTGCGCAGCTACTCGCTGATGATGACTTACAAGCTCGTGGTGGTGGACGATGCGGACCAGTGGGTGAAGCAGCACCGCGAGGCGCTAGAGCGTTATGCACAGGCCCCGGTGGACCACGCCACGCTGGTGCTGCGTACGCCGACGTGGCACAAGGGGAAGGTGGACAAGCAGATCGAGAAGGTCGGCGCGGTGGTGAAGTGCGAGCCGCCCAAGCCGGCCGAGGCCGCGGCGTGGCTGGTGGGCCGGGCGACGTCGGAGCACGGCGTGTCGCTGGACAAGCGTGCGGCGTCGCTGCTGGTGGATCGGCTGGGGCCGCACCTGATGCTGCTGGATACGGAGCTGGCGAAGCTGTCGCTGATGACGGGCGAGCCGGTGGGCGGCAAGCGGGTGGTGACCGCCGACCTTGTCGCGCAGACGGTGGGGCAGGCGAGCGAGGAGAAGGCCTGGGTGATCCAGGAGCCGCTGCTGAAGGGCATCGCGTCGGGCTCGGCGAAGGCACCGCTCGAGATGGTGCGTGAGTTGGTGGACCTGGCGGGGCACGACGAGGTGCCGGTGATGTGGGCGATGATCGACCTGACGCGGAAGTTGTCGGTGGCGTGTGCGATGAAGGCGGCGGGGGAGAGCGAGCAGGCGATCGCGAAGTCGGCGAGGGTCTGGGGCCCACAGGTCAACCCCTTCATGTCGGTGGTGCGGAAGCTGAGCCCATCGGCGGCGGCGGGGATGCTGCGCGAGGCACTGCGGGCGGACCAGCGGAGCAAATCGGGGCAAGGCACCGCCCGGCGAAATCTTGAAGGGATGTGCGTTACCCTGACCGATAGAACATATAGCGCAAAGATTGCGCGGTAGTTGTCACATAGACGTCATGGATGACGCACGGCCGACCGATCCGGTTTGGCCCAAAGAGCATGGAGGCCCGATGCGACACCCGAGCTTGAGACGATTGACCGCCGCGGCCTTATTGGCCGGGCTATTGGTAGGTTGCAAGGGCGACCCCGAGGCGACCGCGACGGATGCCACGCCCCCGGGGCCGACCAGCGACCCGGCCGCGCAGGCCCACGCCAACCCGCAGCTCGACGCGCTGCTGGCCCGGCTTGAGGCGATCGAACGCGACAACCGCATCCTCCGGCAGGAACTCGGTGCACGCGACCTCGCCGCAGTCGAGGCCCGCCGGCTGATGCAGGAGCAGCGCAACGCAGCCCGACCCGATCCGGGCCCCGCGAGCCCCGGCTCTGCCAACCCCGGGCCCGTCACCGTCGAGGGCGGCTCGGATTCGGCCAGCGCATCGCAGGGGATGAGTCCTGCGGCCGCGCTCGAGACGCTCGACGACGAGGCGCTGGTCGAGGAGCTGCTCGACCGGATCGCCCAAAGCCGGGAGGAGCCGCACGTCCGGGCGCTGCGGGCGGCGGCCTTGAGCATGCTGACCCGCCGACACGACCTGGATTTCCGCTACCTCGATGCGCTGGACCCGGCGACCCGCGAACAGGTGGTGCGCTTCCACCAGCTCGTCGCGATCACCTTCGAAGAGCTCGCGGCGGGGGAGGCGGACCAGCTCACCCGCCGCGAGATGTTTGCGAAAGTCGAAGAGGTCTTCGGCGACCCGCCGCTGCAGTTTGAGGCCATCGAGATGTGCCGGCGGGTGGACGGCTATGGTGTGTTTACGCCGCTGCCCTCGCACCGTTTTGTCACGGGCCGGCGCAACACGCTCAACGGCGGGACGGTCCACGACGCGGTGCTGTACATGGAGCTTGAAAACTTTGTCCGGCGTGAGCTGGCCGACGGGACCTATGAGGTCAAGGTGTCGTGGGAGCTAGAGCTATATGACCGCACGGGGACGGTCCCGGTCTGGCGTCAGCCGGCGGCAGTGATCACGGACGTCTCGCGCAACCGCCGGCGGGACTTCTTCCTCGCGCAGACGATCGACCTGCCGCCCAACCTTGACGGCGGGGGGTACCTGCTGAAGATCCGCGTGGTCGACCAGAACTCGGGCGCGCGGGCCGAGCGGACGCTCACCGATATCGAGTTTGTGGCCGACCGCGCGCTGGTCGGCGGATAAACGCAGGATGGGGCGATGTGCCCAAGCCGGCCGATTCCAGCCAGCTGCCCGCCGATGCCGATAGACATGTTCATGGCCACCACCACCGAAACCATCCTGCAGCTCAAGGTCCCGCTGATCGTCTCGATCGCCCGCCGCAGCGCGACGGTCGAAGAGGTCTTGTCGCTGGGCCCGGGCACGATCCTGGAGATGGAAAAGCACGCGGACGAGGAGCTCGAAGTGCTGATCAACAACAAGCCCGTGGGCACGGGATCGCCCGTGAAGGTCGGCGAGAAATTCGGTATCCGTATCAACGCGATCGGCAGCCCACGCGAGCGTGCGCAGGCGATCGCGAGCGACGGCGACTACTGAGCTGACGGCCGGGGCTACTTCTTGCCGGTAAAGAACCGCTTGACGACATGGACGGTCATCTGTCGGCCGACCTTGGCGATCGCTTCGGTCAGCGGGATCTCTTTGGGGCAGACCTTGACACAGTTCTGGGCGTTGCCGCAGTCGGTCACGCCGCCGGGGCCCATGAGGACGTCGAGGCGTTCGCCCTTGAGTTGTGCGCCGGTGGGGTGTTCGTTGAAGTAGAGCGCCTGGGCGATGGCCTGTGCGCCGACGAAGTCGTTGTCCTTGGTGAACTGCGGGCAGGCCTCGAGGCAGCAGCCGCACGTCATGCACCGGCTGATCGCGTAGCGTTCGTGCTGCTCGTCCTGCGTCTCTTTGGGGCCCGGGCCGAGGTCGGCGGTCGAGTCGATGGGGACCCAGCCCTTGATTTTCTTGAGGTTCTCGAACATGCGCCGCCGGTCGACAAACAGGTCGCGTACGACGGGGAACTTGCTCATGGGCTCGATGGTGATGGTCTGGTTGGTCGTGCCGGTGAACAGCTCATCGACCAGGCAGGAACACGACTGGCGGACCTTGCCGTTGATGACCATGGTGCACGCGCCGCAGACTTCTTCGAGGCAGCCGCAGTCCCACGCGACGGGGGTGACGCGTTTGCCGTCGGTCGTCACGGGGTGGGCGGCGACCTGCTGCAGGACGGTGATGATGTTCTGGTTCGAGGTATAGGGCACTTCGAACGACTGCCAGTACGCGGGCTGGTCCCGGCTGTCCTGGCGCTTGATGCGGACGATGAACTTCTCGGGTTTGTTGGAGGCGATCATGGCGATGCTTCGGTGGGAGTAGCGTAGCGGGGTGGGGGGCGGTCGGTGGGGCTGGCTAGACGGGGTCGGGGTTGTTGCGGTCTTCGCCCGGGTCGGCGGCGGTGGCCAGTTCGGGTTTGACCGTGACCTTGGGCTTATCCGTCGAGCCCCCGTAGTCGCGGATGCGGGGCCTAATCAGCGGGATGGGCACATCCTCCCACTTGACTGCGTGCGTACCGGCCTGGGCGTCGTACTGGCACACCGCGGTCTTCATGTACTTCTCGTCGTCGCGGCCTTCCTGGTCCGAGCAGTAGTGGCAGCCACGCGACTCCTTGCGTTCGATGCCCGCGAGCAGCATCGCCTCGGCGTAGATGAGCATGTCGCCCAGCGCGCGGGTGAAGCTCAGGTTCTGGTTGGTCCAGTGGCCCTGGTCCCCGAGCTTGATGTTTTTGTAGTCTTCGATGTAGCCGCGGACGATGCCGAGCGCCCGCTTCATGCCTTCCTGTGTGCGGACGACAGTGAGCTCTTCGGTCATGATCTCGCCGAGCTTACGGTGCAGCTCGTAGGGGTTGACGCCTTCGTCGGCCGAGTCGACGGTGGCGATGAGCCGGTCGGACTTGTCGGTTTCCTGCTTGACCACCGCGTCGAACACGGCCGGATCGACATCCGCCGCCGGGTTGTGCTTGGCCATGTCGCGGGCGTAGTTCGCGATGCCCAGCCCGCAGAACAGGCCGTCGAAGATGCACGAGAGCAGTGCGTTGGCGCCCAGGCGGGTTGCGCCGTGGTAGGAGAAGTTGACTTCGCCCAGGGCGTAGAGGCCTTTGACGTTGGTCATCATGTTGTAGTGCGAGCCGGCGACCATGCCGGGGTGCGCGGGCTTGCTTGGGTCTTTCAGCTTGCCAGCGTCTTCGGGCAGCAGGTCGGTGAGGAACTTGGGCTTGGGTTCCTGCTGGGTTTCGTAGATCGCGTAGAGCCCGCCCATGCTGTAGTGCACGGCGGGGAAGATCTTCATCGGGACGTGGCGCGGGTCGTCCCCGGTGAACTTCTCGTAGATTTCGAGGATCGCGGCGAGCTTTTCCTTGGTGTCGGGGGGGAGGTGGGTGATGTCGAGGTAGGCCATCTTCCCGCCGCCGATGCCGAAGCCCTGTTGGACCGCGAAGAAGATGCCGCGTGTGGCGACGTCGCGTGAGACGAGGTTGCCGTGGCGGGGCGTCGGGCCGTAGGTCGAGTACATCTCTTCGAGGACGTAGTAGCGTTCGTTTTCGGGGATTTCGTTGGGGTGTCGTCCCGAGTCGGGGTGGGGCTTCCACTTGCCGTTTTCGTCTTTGATGCCCGGGAGCCAGACGCGTCCGCCCTCGCCGCGTGCGGACTCGGACATGAGCCGGCACTTGTCTTCGCCGGGGATGGCGGTGGGGTGGACCTGGATCATCTCGGGGTTGCCGAGCCACGCGCCGGCCTGGTAGCAGCGGCTGGCGGCGCCGCCGGTGCAGATGACAGACATGGTGGACTTGCCGAAGATGAGCCCGCACCCGCCGGTGGCCATGACGACGGCGTCGGCGCGGAAGGACTTGACCTCCATCGTCCGCATGTCCTGCGCGACGATGCCTCGGCAGACGCCGTCGGGGTCGACGACGGGCCAGAGGAACTCCCAGAACTCGTGCTTGGTGACCTTGCCTTCCGCCTCGTATCGGCGGGTCTGTTCGTCCAGGCCGTAGAGGAGCTGCTGGCCGGTCGATGCGCCGGTGAAGTGGGTGCGTCGGAAGACGGAGCCGCCGAAGTATCGCCGGTCGAGGAAGCCCTCAGCGGTGCGGTCGAAGGGGACGCCCATGCGGTCGAGCAGGTCGATGATGCGTGGGGCCCAGTGCGTCATCTCGTAGACGGGGGGCTGGTGGTTGAGGAAGTCCCCGCCGTAGAGCGTCTCGTCGAAGTGGTCGTACTCGGAGAAGCCCTCTTGGCGGACGGGCTCGGTGCAGGCGTTGATGCCGCCCTGGGCGCAGACGCTGTGGCTGCGCTTGACCGGGACCATCGAGAACAGGTCCACCGCGACGCCGGCCTCGGCCACGCGCACGGACGCCGCGAGCCCCGCCAGACCACCGCCGACCACAATCACTCTGGGTTCAGATGCCATATCGCTGCAAGCCCGCTGGGCCAGTTCCTAATCGTTGTACTCGTTGATCTCGTGCTTGATCCATTCCCGTAGCGCGTCGCGCCGCTCGCTTGGGATTGAGCCCCACAATTCGTCGGCCCGCTCGGTGTCTTCAATCACCGTCGCGAGCACCGCTTTCTGCTCGGGGGTGGTGTCCTCTTCAAGATCGTAGACGAGCGCTGCCACAATGCCCGTCACGGAGAATGCCATGAGTACGACGAAGAGGCCCAGGCACGCGACGCCCCAGCGCTTCATCGCCGCCTCGGAAGTCGTGATGCCCCACGAGATCGCGGCGGTCCACAGGCCGTTGGACCAGTGGTAGACCGCGCTCAGGACGCCGACGGCGTAAAACGCGACGACCAGCCAGCTCACCTGCAGGGCGTAGGCGGTGTAGGGCAGCGCCATGGGGACGTTGTGGCCAAAGACCTCGCCGTCCGCGTTGACCCCGCCGTGGCCGTAGAAAGGTGAGAACCATCCAAAGAGGTCCCACCGCCATCGGAGTGTTGCGATGTGGAGGAAGATGAAGAGCAGGGCGACCATGCCGGTGATGCGTTGGAAGAGGTATCGCCAGTTGCCGCCGTATTTGTAGGACTTGACGTTGGACTTGCCGGTGAAGGTGTACCAGAAGCCGAGCGCCGCGTGGAAGCCGATCGAGAGCCAGAGGGTGATCTCGATGAAGAGCAGCGCGGGCATCGCGTGGATGAAGTCGACTTCGTGCTGGAAGTGCGATGCGGCGTCGGGGCCTTCTTCCTGGCCCCAGATCATCTGCGCGTTGGTGAACAGGTGCATGCAGAGAAACACGCCGACGGGGAGGATGCCCGAGAGCGAGTGGAGGCGTCGTAGCAGGAAGTGGTGTTTCGCCAAGGGCCCGCTGGGGTGTTGGGCTTGGGCGGCGTTTGTCGGTTCAGACACGTTCGGTTCCTTCGACCTGAGAGCGGGTCCGCGCGATGGCTCGGCGGGTTCACATGCCGGCGCCCTGTCCGCCGGTGGCGGGGGAGCGCGAGGCGTTGGAGATCTGGATGTAGGTGGAGCGCAGCTCGTAGAGCGTGGTGGCGAGTTCTTTGGCTTCCTGCTCGGTGAGGTTGCCGCGGGTCTTGTCTTCGAGAACGCCAAGCAGCCCGAGGAAGTGGCTGGCGAGGTCGAGGTCGACGTTGGGCTGGCCGGTCTGCGGGTGAGCCATGCCGCCCAGCGCCATCACGCTCTGCGAGACGAAGATGTTCATCAGCCCGGCGAAGTCGGCGGGGGGGAAGCGTTCACCCTGGGCGGCGGCGGATGCGCCGCGAGGTGTGTCCTGGGCGGCGGGCTCGGCGGGGGCCTTGCGGGCCTGCTCCTTCGCGGCGAGCTTGGCTTTCTCGGCCTGGGCCTGGGCCTTCCAGTCCGAATCGACCTGGATCTGGGGGCCGGGGTTGGCGGGATCGTTGTTACTCATGATGGTTGGGCGGGCGTTTGGAAGAAACCAATGGCGGGTCATGGAGTATAGGGCGCTTGGCGGGCCGTTGCGACCCGCTCCGCGCCCGCTTTTTTGCCGACGCGGGCGATAGGCGGCGCGGCTCGCGGGCCGTTACACTCATCGGCCTATGAGCCCAAAGACCCCGCGTAAAAACTCTGCCACCCAAACCCCCGAGCACCTGGACCGCCGGGTCAAGCTTCTTCGGCAGCGCCTCCGCGCCGATGGGCTCGACGGCATGCTCATCACCAACGCCCGCGACATCCGCTACCTCACCGGGTTCATCGGCGACGACTCGTGGTGCTACGTCCCCGCGGGCGGCGGCAAGGTCACGGTCCTCTCCGACCTCCGCTTCAAAGCCCACATCCCCGAAGAGGCCCCGCATGTCCGCGCGTTCATGCGGGGCACGAAAAACAAATCACGCGAGTCCCTTGCCGACGCGACCGCCCGGCTGCTCCCGCGATCAGTCCAGCGGGTCGGCCTGCAGGCGCAGTACCTGCTCGTCCCCGCCCGCAAGCAGATCGTCAAGGCACTCGGCGCGAAGCGCGTCAAGGACTACGACGACGGGCTGCTGCAGCAACGCTCAATCAAGGACGACCGCGAGGTGCGTCTGCTGCGCAAGGCCGTGAAGATCCAGCAGCAGGCGTTTCTGGAGACGCGCGAGTTCCTCGAGGTCGGCATGACGGAGAACGAGGTCTGTGCCTACCTGGAGTACCGGATGCGGGCGCTGGGCGCGGATGGGCCGGGCTTCGAGACGATCGTCGCGTTCGATGACCACGCCAGCCACAGCCACGCGATCCCCGGCAGCCGGAAGGTCAAGAAGAACTCGTCGATCCTTGTCGACTGGGGGGCCAGCGTCGCGGGCTACCGTTCGGATATGACGCGCGTCATCAACCTGGGCAAACCCAAGAAGCACATCGCCGAGATCTACAAGATCGTCGAAGAGGCGATGCTCACCGCGATCGACATGGTCGCGCCCGGCGTCGCGCTGCGCGAGCTCGACGACTGCTCGCGCGGCATCCTCAAGAAGCACGGCTACACGCTCGATCACGGGCTGGGCCACGGCATCGGGCTCAACATCCACGAATCCCCCAGCATCGGGCAGAGCGACGCCGTCCTGCAGCCGGGCCAGGTCATCACGATCGAGCCGGGCATCTACCTCGGGCCCAAGGGCGGGGTCCGTCTTGAAGACGACATCCTGGTGACCGACAAGGGGCACCGTAACCTGTGCGACTTGCCGACTTCGCTGGAATGGTCGATCATCTAACCCCCGTTGGCCGGACAGGCCGTCCCGTGACCATGCTCCGGGCAAACCGCTACCGCAACGAGCGCACCTATGATTGATGTCAAAAAACTCGAAAAACTCATCACACTCATGGTCGAGAACGACCTGAACCTCATCGACCTGGCCGACGAAAAAGAACAAGTCACGCTCAAGCGTGGCGGCGAGGGTGGCCCCGTGCAGTATGTGCAGGCCCCCGCCGCGGCAGCCCCTGCGCCGGCCCCCGCGCCCGCGCCGCCCGCCGCTGCGCAGGCCGCCGGTGGGGCGTCGGCCGCCCCGGCCGCCCCGTCGGGCAAGACCATCGACAGCCCGATCGTCGGCACGTTCTACACCGCGTCGAGCCCCGACGCCGACGACTTTGTAAAGGTCGGCGACAAGGTGTCGGCCGACACGGTCGTCTGCATCGTCGAGGCGATGAAGGTATTCAATGAGATCAAGGCCGAGCAGGCCGGCACCATCAGCAAGGTGCTGGTCAGCAACGGCGACGCCGTCGAATACGGACAGCCGCTGTTTGAGTTGGGGTAGCGGGCATGTGGCTGGTGTCTAGTGGCTAGTGTGCGAAACACAGTAGCTATGTCCGACCGGACTCTGCGGACACCACGTTGCTTGCTCAGTACTCGACACTCATCACTAGCCACCAATCACTAGCCACCAATCACCAGCCACTACACAATGTTCGACCGCATCCTGATCGCAAACCGTGGCGAGATCGCCGTCCGTATCATCCGCGCCGCCCATGAGCTGGGCGTCGAAGCGGTGGCGGTGTATTCGACCGCCGACAAGGACTCCAAACACGTGCGCATGGCGGACCGCGCTGTCTGCATCGGTGGGGCGTCGCCGGCCGAGTCGTACCTCAACATCCCCCGCCTCATCGCCGCCGCCGAGATCGCCGACGCCGACGCCATCCACCCCGGCTACGGTTTCCTGGCCGAGAACTCCCACTTCGCCGAGGTCTGCCGGTCGTGCAACATCGAGTTCATCGGGCCCAGTGTCGAAGCGATGCACACCCTGGGCGACAAGGTCCAGTGCAAACAGCTCGCGGTCGCCAACAAGGTCCCGACCTCGCCCGGGTCCAAGGGCGCGGTCGAGAACGAGACCCAGGGGCTCAAGGTCGCCAAGGAGATCGGCTACCCCGTCATGATCAAGGCCGCCGCCGGCGGCGGGGGACGCGGCATGCGCGTCGCCCACAACGACAACTCCCTGGTCTCCGGCATCAAGCAGGCCTCCGCCGAGGCCAAAGCCGCCTTCGGCGACGGCACCGTCTACGTCGAAAAATTCATCGAGCACGCACGCCACGTCGAGGTCCAGGTCCTCGGCGATAAGCACGGCAACGTCTGCCACCTCTGGGAACGCGACTGCACCATGCAGCGACGCAAGCAGAAGCTCATCGAAGAAGCGCCCTGCCCCGTGCTGTCGCAGGAAGAACGCAACAAGCTCTGCAAGTCCGCCGCGAAGATGTGCAAGGCCGCCGGCTACTACACCGCCGGCACCGTCGAGTTCCTCATGGACGCCAGCCACACCTTCTACCTCATGGAGGTCAACACCCGCGTCCAGGTCGAGCACCCCGTCACCGAGATGATCACCGGTATCGATATCGTCAAGGAAACCATCCGCGTCGCCGCCGGCGAACCGCTCAGCTTCAAGCAGAAGGACGTCAAGATCAACGGCCACGCCATGGAGTGCCGCATCAACGCCGAGGACCCCGAACGCGACTTCGCCCCCAGCGCCGGCATGATCGATACCCTCAACCCGCCCGGCGGACGCGGTGTCCGCATGGACACCCACGCCCACGCCGGCTACCGCGTCCCGCCCAACTACGACTCGATGATCGCCAAGCTCATCACCCACGGCAAAGACCGCGACGAAGCCATCCGCATCATGCTCCGTGCCCTGGCCGAGTTCGAGATCGCCCCCACCAAGACCACCATCCCCCTGCACCAACGCCTGCTCAAGAACGGCAGCTTCCTGAGCAACGACACGGACATCAATTTTGTCGAGCGGTTGCTGGGGATTTGAGTGCTACTCGTCTAGCCAATCTAGCCGGCCATAAAGTTCCAATTCGTCAACGACGGTCTCGCCACGATCGTTTTTGATGTCTGTCCGGCCACCTGCATCAAGCAGCATTCGGAACACCGTCTTCGAGTTGCAGCAGTGCATGGGTGTATTGCCCCAGTTCTGAACCTTGTTGGGGTCCGCGCCGTGGTCCAACAGAATGCGGACACAATCGGGATGGTTGTTCCCCGCCGCATACATCAACGGGAGTTGCTTGTTGTGATCCAAGCTGTTGACATTGGCCCGCTTGACCAGCCGTCGAACAGTCTCGACATCATTCACGATGCAGGCTCCGCAAAGGGTCCCAAGCACTTCGCTGTCTTCCAGCAAGTTTGCCCGCCCTTCAGACATGAAGTTACGCGGGTCATCCGGCAGCAGGTCTAGCGCATCCGCGGCACCACCTACGATCCATCCATATTTGTCATCAACTTCATCTAACGAATCAAGATCCTCGGCCTTGGCCACTTCGAGCAAGGTGCGGAACACTGACATGGCAGACGGGTCTGCCTCCAGCGCATCGACAAAATCGAGATATCCGAAGTAACCCTCACTCGGCTCGACCGCTTTGGCGATCGCCACCAACTTCTCGGCCAGTGTTTGCATCACTCTCCCCCGTCTTCCTCAAACCACCTCCGTGTCCGCTCCATCAACTCGGGGTCGTCCTCCGGCCGAAAGCGGCCGGCGCGCAGGTGGGGCGGGCCATGCGTCGCGTCCCACGCCGCACGGCGGGCGGCTTCCAAGAGTACTTCAAGCCCGGGGTCGGGTTGTTTCTCGTTCGCCTTTTGCAACAAGATCAGTCCTTAGTCCTCAACCAGCGCGTTACCCACTCACCAACAACACATACTTCCCGCCCAACTCAAGCACCGGCCCGAACAGCGCCCCCGCGAACATAAACGCGAACATGAACGCAAACAGGAAGATGCCTTGCTTGCTCGGGTCGCCCAGCAGGTTGGCGTAGCCCTGGTGGAAGTTGGCGAGGATGTGCGAGCCGTCGAGCGGGGGGACGGGCAGCAGGTTGAACACGAACAGCATCAGGTTCATCTGGCCAAACACCCATAGCAGCATGTAGCCCTTGCCGGCGATGGTGGAGAGCTGCGTGATCTCTTCGTAGCTTGGCCCGCCGCCGAATCGGACCCATAGCCCGAGCGACGTCAGCGAGAGAAACGCCAGCGACAGGTTCGTCGCCGGGCCCGCGAACGCGACCTTCGCCTCGGCGTACTTGCCCCGCATCCGTGACGGGTCGATCGGCATCTGGCCCCACGCGATCCCCAGCAGCAGCAGCGCGACGATCGAGAACGGGCCCATGTGCACCAGCGGGTTGCCCGTCATCCGCCCAAGCCGGTTGGGCGTGTTGTCGCCGAGCTTGATCGCCATCCACCCGTGCGCGAGCTCGTGGAGCACGATGCTGACCACGACCGTGAGGATCGCCGCGAGGAAGAAAAACCGCTCGCCCGGGTCGCTGCTGAAGAGCTTCTGGATGAAGAAACCGTCGCCCAAGGGGGATTCCAAAGTGTGTGGGACCGTCGGCCGACCTGTGTGAAAACAGGCAGGATGCCGGTCCCACCAGTCGGGTATCCTAGTGATGGTTTCAACCACCACGATCAGGGAGCGACCATGATAGCCCGCACCGCAGGGATGCGCTTCGCCGCAGGGATCCTGCTTGTCTTCTCGACCTTCTTCCTCGCCGCGTGCAGCACGCCCGGGCCTGTGGGCCCGCCGCCGCCGCCGCCCGACTACGCCCGCGCTTTGCGCCCGGGCCAGTCCGCGCTGCGCCTCGTGACCGACCCCGCCCAGCGGCCCGACCTCACCCAGCTCGCCGCGCAGTTTGCCGACCCCGGCTTTGCCGAGTCCCTCTCGCGCAGCGTCGCCTGGTACGCGCTGCCCTCGAGCCAACGCACCTTCCCCATCAGCGGCATCAGCCACGTCCACGCACGCACCAGCGCCCGCGCCCTGCAGTGGATCCTTGCGAACACCGGCGATCCGCGCCAGGCCGCCGAGCAGATCGACCGCGAGTTCGACGTCTACACCTCCGTCGGATGGGACGGCAGCGGCGGCGTCCTCCTCACCGGCTACTACTCGCCCGTCTTCTCCGCCTCTTACCAACGCACCGGCCAGTACCAGTACCCGCTCTACCGTCGGCCCGCCGACCTCCTGACCGACCCGACCACCGGCCTCACCTTCGGCCGACGAAACCCCGACGGCACCGTCACCCCGTACCCCACCCGCGCCGAAATCGAACAACGCAACCTCCTCGAAGGCGGCGAGCTCGTCTTCCTGCCCTCCCGGCTCGACGCCTACACCATCGAAGTCAACGGCAGCGCCAAGCTCAACATGACCGACGGCACCGAGCTCTATGTCGGGTACGACGGCAACAACGGCTACGACTACACCTCCATCGGAAGACAACTCGTCGCCGACGGAAAGCTCGACGCCAACACCGTCTCCATGCCTACCATCCGACGCTTCTTCCAGCAGAATCCTGCGGAGCTCGAACGCTACATCCAGCGCAACGACCGCTTCATCTTCTTCAAGGAGTACGACGCCACCGACTGGCCCGCCGGGTCGCTCGGCTTCCGCGTCCAGGGCAACCGCTCGCTCGCGACCGACAAAGAGGTCTACCCGCCCGGCTCCGTCGTCCTCGTCCGAACCGAACGCACCAACAACGGCGGCCCCATCAACCAGCTCATGCTCGACCAGGACACCGGCGGCGCGATCCGTGCCCCGGGCCGGGCCGACCTCTACTTCGGCATCGGCCCCTTCGCCGAGGAGCAGGCGGGCGTCCTCGCCGTCGAAGGCCGACTCTACTACCTCTTCCTCAAACGTGAACTCGTCCAGGGCTGGCACAACCGGCTTCGCTGAATCCCACATCCCCCAAGCCGTTCCTGAGCAACGCGAAGGTGCGGATCACCCGTCGAACAACTCCCCGCGAACATCAGCCATCGAACATCGAACATCCGCTATCCTGCCCCACGTGACCTCCGCCACCCCCGACCAACTCATCGTCACCATCGACGGCCCCGCCGGCTCGGGTAAGTCCACCCTCGCCCAGCAGCTCGCCAAGCTCCTGGGGGTCGACTTCCTCGACACCGGCGCGATGTACCGCGGCCTCGCGGCCAAGGCCATCGAACGCGGCATCGATATCGCCGAGGAACCCTACTACGTCGTCGAGCTCGCGAGAAACTGCCCGCTGCACTTCGACTGGTCCACCGACCCGCCCCGGCTGCATGTGCGTGACACCGATATGACCGATCGGCTGCGCGATATGGACGTCACCGCCGCCGTCTCCGATGTCGCTAAGCTCGGCGGCGTCCGGCAAGTCCTCGTCGAAAACCAACGCCGCATCGGCCTCGAGCACCCGCGCCTCGTGACCGAGGGCCGCGACCAGGGCTCGGTCGTCTTCCCTCAGGCCCAGGTCAAGTTCTACCTCGACGCCAACCCCACCGTCCGCGCCCAGCGCCGCGCGGCCCAGCTCAAACAGATGGGCAAGCCCGCCAACGTCGAGGCCATCCGTCGCAACATCCTCGAACGCGACCACAAAGACGCCGCCCGAGCCGACGGCCCGCTCATCTGCCCCGACGACGCCACCCGCATCGACACGAGCGACATGACCCTCGACCAAGTCCTCGCTGAGTTGCACCAACACGTCAAAGACAAAGCCAAGGTCGGGGTGTAAACACATAGTGTGATACGTAATGAGTGAATTGAAAGACACAATCCAGAAGGGTTTTCCAGACTCGATTCATTTTCCCCGCGAGTTAGAATTGCTTTGTGAATGGTGTGATGTAAACGGGTACCCGATTAGCGGCTGTTTCGAGCTTCGAGCTGATGATTGCAAAGCGATCTACTACTGGTTTCGGTCACACGCCGCAGATGACCATCTGGCACAGTTTGGTGCCGGAGCCGATGGGTCGCTCTACTGCATCTGGAAGCAGCAGGATGGCCGTGAACCGATCGTCCACATGGGCTCTGAAGGCGATGCCCTAATGGTCTTAGCAGGCAGCATGACCGACTTCATCAGACTCCTTGCAGTGGGGTACGAAGAAATCGGTTTCGAGAACCTATCCGCACCCCCAGAGGAAGATAGTGGGATCAATCCACATTTTCAGAAGTGGGTAGCCGAGACGTTCAGCGTGAGTATCCCAGCCACGGGGAGCGAGATCGTCGAACCTGCCGGGCGAGATCACGATGATTTCAAGGCTTTCGTTGATTCGGTTGTCGCTGGACCTCGTGAGAGCTAAAACAAGATGAGCGATATCACGTTCATGAATGTTGACTTGGAGGTTGAGTCACCCAATCCGCTCGACGTATTGATCGAAGATTTAGGAGAAGACGTACTCGTCCTTCACAATAGCCAGGCCCGTGGTCTGCATACTGCTGCATTCGAAGTCTCCTATGGTGGCGGTGATGCCGAGTCGAGTCTTTCGTTGTTCTGTACTCTGATCGAGAACCTATCGCCCAAAGCCAAAGCGGTATGGGATGCCTGCATCTCACGTACTTTTGATCTGGGGTACGGCAGTGGAGATACGCCAAGAAACTTCCGGTCGATCATTCACCCCGACACCGTTGCCCGCATCGCTAAGCTCAACGCCGTGCTGGTCGTCACGATCTATCCGGTTTGGGAAAAAGATCAAGACCCGAGTTCACCCGACAATTAGTGCTTATGACCCCACACCGACACTGACTCCCCGAAGCGTCTGGTCTTCTGCTCATTGGACATTTAGACTTGGACATTGGTCATTAGAAACCCCATGCCACTCAAGAAATCCATCCAAGACTTCCGGGGGCGCCAGCCCGGCCACCCACTGACGCGCATCCTCTGGTGGCACTTCTGCCACGCGCTCTGCGTCGTCTGGTTCGCCGTCTGCTACCGCTTTAGGTTCTTCGGCCAACACCACATCCCCAAGACCGGCCCCGTCCTCCTGGTCAGCAACCACCAGTCCATGCTCGACCCCATCATCGTCGGCATCGGCTCCTCCCACCGACAGTTCTACGCCATGGCCCGCAAGACCCTCTGGAACAACAAACTCCTGGGCCACATGATGAACACCCTCAACGCCATCCCCGTCGACCAGGACAAGCCCGACGCCTCCACCATGAAACGCTGCATCGACATCCTCAAACAAAACCACGCCCTGCTCATCTTCCCCGAAGGCGCACGCACCCTCACCGGCCAAACCGAGCCCTTCGAGCCCGGCCTCATGCTCATCATCAAACGCGCCAAACCCACCATCATCCCCGTCGCCCTCGAAGGCGCCTACGACGCCTGGCCCCGCACAAGCAAAACCCCCAAACCCTTCGGCCGCATCACCTGCCAATACGGCCACCCCATCCCCGCCGAAGACCTCCTCGACCTCCCCCCTAAACAAGCCCTCGAACACCTCCGCCAAACCATCGAATCCCTCCGCCTCGAACTCGCCGACCAGATGCAGCAATCCTGAAACCGCAGATGGACGCCGATCAACGCAGATGAGTCCCTTCTGAGGCTTCCGGGCGCAGAGGCATTGCCTCCTCGTCCGAATCCAACACCACGGCCCGGCGAATCGCCACGCCCGGCGAAACCGGGATCTCATTTCGGATCTGCATGGCCACAGTCTACCGCAGCCGGTCCCTCCTATGCGCGGGTGCAACACCCAATGCCTCCACCAATCCACGCGCCTCGATAGTTTAGGTTTCCATAAGACTAGATAACTCAAAACCAATCGTCCACTTGGGGACCACTAACAGCTCGAATAACAACGCCATCTTGGAGTTCGACCAGTATGGGCATCTG
>JBITAC010000149.1:0-24063 GCA_044439905.1 Phycisphaerales bacterium JB063
TGGGTTGATTCATATGGATTTAATCAGTTCGGATATTTTTCGGGGAATGGTGACCCTTCAGACTTATCAGAGATTCATGAAGGCGACCTATATCAATATCTATCACAAGCCGAGGCGGCGTACCGATGCCCAATCGCCGAAGAGCTTCTCAACCCAGCCAACCTCCCATCTAATTCTATCGGCGATCGTTATGTCCGGACATACTCAAAAAATGTTTTTGCTGGTGCTGTCGGCGCACTTGAATCAAGCTTCGCTTCGCAAGGCGTTCTTGAGTATTTCAGAGATTCTCCCGATGCGTTACAGGGGAGCGCAAGTGATTTTGCAGTTTATACAGAAGAAAACGACTTCATCATCCCCGGCTACGGCGGTGCCCCATACAATGACGGTGTCCTCTCGACCAGACCAAATGCGATCAGCATCAAGGACAATCTGGCGTCATTCCACGATACAGGCCGTGACTTGACTCGCGGAAACGGATTTGTCAGTTTTGCTGATGGCCACGTTACTCAGCGTGCTTACAATGAGCCCGACATCGGGATCTACCAAGGGCAAACCTATTCGGCAACCGTACGACTCATTATTGATGGCGTACCGATTGATGATTAGCCACTCTTCCTTCTATCAGTTCTGCAGGAGTAGTTGTTTGATGATCGCACGTCATTATCTAAGTCTTACCATTGCCGTGATCGCACTTGCATCCCTCATCTTCAGTTTACCCGCCCACGCTCAGTCACGCACCTATGACATCGTCGTCTACGGCGGGTCGAGCGGGGGCGTCACCGCCGCGGTCCAGGCCGCGCGTATGGGCAAGTCCGTCGTCCTGATCAATCCGTACACCCACCTGGGCGGCATGACCAGCAGCGGGCTGGGCAATACCGACTCGGGCCGACGGTCGGTCATCGGCGGGCTCTCGCTGGAGTTCTACCGGCGTATCCACCACATCTATACAAACGAATCGCTCTGGGTCCATGAACGCCGGGCGGACTACATCGGCACACGATGGGGCAGCGAAGGCGACGGTACGCAGTGGGGCTTTGAGCCGCGGGTCGCGGAGTACGTTTTCGAGCAGTGGCTTGAGGAGTACGACATCCCGCTGGTCGAGGCACGCCTCGACCGCAGCTCGGGGGACGGGGTAAGGATGGACGGCCAGCGCATCACCGCCATCGTCACCGAGGCCGGCGACACCTACCACGGCGAGATGTTCATCGACGCCACCTACGAGGGCGACCTGCTCGCCGCCGCGGGCGTCAGCTACACCGTCGGCCGCGAGGGCAACGATGCCTACAACGAAACGCTCAATGGGATTCAGACCACCCGCACCGTCCACCACGTCTTCACTGTCGAGGGCCGGATGGGGCGTGTGCCACAAGACATGCCCGAGCAGGCCCGCGTCGACCCTTACGTCGTCCCCGGCGACCCCGACAGCGGGCTGCTCCCCGGCGTCAACCCCGACGCCGGCGGCAACGACGGCGACCCCGACCACCGCGTCCAGTCCTACTGCTACCGGCTTTGCCTCACCAACGACCCGGACAACCGCGTCCCGTTTAGACGGCCCGCCGGCTACGACGAAGCCACCTACGAACTGCTGTTCCGCATGTTCGAGGCCGGCGAAACCCGCATCCCCTGGCTGCCCGGTCGGATGCCCAACCACAAGACCGACACCAACAACCGGTGGGCCGTGTCGATGAACCTCATCGGCGGATCCACCGACTACCCCGAGGCGCCCTACAACCGCCGACGCGAGATCGAGCTCGAACACGAGCACTGGCAGCGCGGGCTCATGTGGACCCTGGCCAACCACCCCCGCGTCCCCGAGCACGTGCGCAACGAGGTCAGCCAGTGGGGCTACGCCAAGGACGAGTTCGCCGACAACGGCCACTGGCCTTACATGATCTATATCCGCGTCGCCCGGCGGATGGTCAGCGACTACGTCATGACCGAACACGACTGCATGAGCGAACGCGTCTGCGACGACAGCGTCGGCATGGGCTCCTACACCATGGACTCCCACAACGTCCAGCGGTACGTGACCCCCGGCGGCTGGGTCCAGAACGAGGGCAACATCGAAACTCCGACCCCCGGCCCGTATGCGATCAGCTACCGCGCCCTCATCCCCAAACGCGGCGAAGCCGAGAACCTCCTTGTGCCCTGGGCCGTCTCTTCCTCGCACATTGCGTTTGGCTCGATCCGCATGGAACCCGTCTTCATGATCCTGGGCCAGTCCGCCGCGACCGCCGCCGCCCTCGCCATCGACGCGGGCGTCAGCGTGCAGGACCTCGACTACGAAACACTCAAGGCACGGCTGATCGCAGACGGCCAAATCCTGACCCGGCCCGGCCAGCGCAGCGCGGTCGACCCCGACTCGCTCCCGGGCGTTGTGATGGACGACGCCGATGCTGAAAAGGTCGGCGAATGGACCGAGTCTTCGACCGCGCGTGGGTACGTCGGCTCGGCCTACCTGCACGACGGCAACACGCTGCAGGGCCAACGCGGCGTGCGCTACACCCTCGACCTCCCTGAGCCGGGCACATACGAGGTCCGCGTCAGCTACACACCCAACCCGAACCGCGCGAGCAATACACCGGTGACGATCCGGCACGCCCGGGGCCAGCGCACCGTCCACCTCGACCAGCGCCGGGCCCCCGTTTCAGAGGCCGGCTTCGCTTCATTGGGGCGTTTCACGTTTGGAGATCAGGCCGTCATCACGATCACCAACCATGAGGCCGACGGTTACGTTATTGCGGACTGCATCCAGCTCCTGCCGGTGCCGTGACGCTAACGCAGACCACTACTCCGGGGGACACGGCAGAACTGCGCCGCAGGGGCGGCGGGACAGCGACGGCACGCTCGAGGGGGGTCGCGACCGAAGTTGCCCCCGCCCCGATGCGGCCTTATGCTATTGGGTCCGGCTGATCCCTTTATGATTGATGATCCTGCGCCCCGCGCCCGAGGAACCGCCTGCGATGCCTGACACGATGATCGACGTCCGCGACACCGCGACCAGCGACAAGTACTACCAGCAAGGCCTCGAAGCCGAAAACGCGGGCAACCGCGTCGAGGCGATCAAGGCCTACGAGGCCGCCTACACCGCCGACCCCGACAACACCGAGGTCTGTTTCCGCCTGGCCTACAACCTCGACCTGCTGGGCGAGGAAGACGAAGCCATCCACCTGTACGAAGAGTGCTGCCGGGTCGACCGCCCCAAGCTCAACGCGCTGGTCAATCTGGCCGTCATGTACGAGGACCAGAACAAGTACAGCCAGGCCGAGCGTTGCATCCGGCAGGTACTGACGACCGACCCGAACCACGAGCGGGCCCGGCTCTACATCCGGGATATCATGGCCAGCCGTGAGATGCTGGTCGACGACGAGCAGGAAGCCAAGTCCGTCAAGCAGGACGCCCTGCTCAACACGCCGGTCACCGACTTCGAGCTCTCCGTCCGCACCCGCAACGCGCTCAAGAAGATGGATATCCGCACGCTGGGCGACCTGCTGAAGGTTACCGAGGCGGAGCTGCGCAGCTTCAAGAACTTCGGCGACGCGTCGCTTGAGGAGATCAAGGCCATGCTCGCGCAGAAGCACCTGCGCCTGGGCGAGTCGGTCGAGAAGAGCCAGGAAGAAGTCAAGCAGCGCGTCTACGACGAGATCGCCAGCAAGACCGGCGACAGCGAGATGCTCGGCAAGAGCGTCAACGAGCTTTCCCTCTCGGTCCGCGCCCGCAAGGCCCTTGCACTACTCAGTGTCGCGACTCTGGGCGACCTGTGCATGAAGACCGAGGCCGAGCTCATGGGCGTCAAGAACTTTGGCATGACTTCGCTGGTCGAGATCAAAGAGAAGCTCACCGAAATGGGCCTGTCCCTGCGGACCCTCGAGTCGTAAGCCAAACGCAATCACGCAGACACAAACGAACCACCGCCGCGAATCACGCGGCGGTTTTCTTTTACCGTGAGTCGCTTTGCGTGCTACGCCCGGCGGCGCTTGAGCTGCTGGCGCTGAAGCCACGTGCCGTACTGCGTCAGGCGGGCCTGCATCGCCTTCCCCGCCTGGCCCTCGGGCAGATCAAACTCAAGCCCGAGATACAGCCCGGTCGTGTCCAGAGGCGAGAGGTGTACAAGTTTGGCCTCCAGATCAACCACCGCATCCTCCGACCGCACCTCCAGCCGACAACGGTAACGGGTACTGCTCTGCACCCGGCGTAGAACATCGCGGTGTGCGCGGAGACAGACCCCCATCCCGCCGCCGCCAAGGTTGACCAAGCGTGCTTCGATCTCGTCTTCGGGATCGGCACCATGAGCAAGCAGGCCGACCGCGCCTAAGTCGGCACCGGCCGTGTTCACCCGGAAAAAAGTCCGTCGCTGGTCGGCCCGGATCCGCCGGGCGGCCGCGAGTTTCAGGCAGGTGATGCGCGTCTTCGGATTGATCTGCCGGGTCTCGACGCCCAGCAGTTCGCAGTCGCCCAGCATGCGTTGGTTGTTAACGACCAGCAGCAATTCAATCGTGTCACCGATTGAGAAGGCGTGGTCCAGCACGGACTGGTCGGGACGCTCGACGATGAGCGTGCCATCGGGCTGGACCGCAAACAGCCGGCTCTTATACACCTTGCGTGTCTCAGCCGTGCTCGCGCCGCGCGGCGCAAGCTCGACGCAGCCATCACGCTTCACCAGGTGGGCGAGGAACTGCTTCCAGTCGCGTTGATCGATGCTACTCACTTGCTGCCTCTCTGCGATACCCGCTGCCTTGGCTCCTCCGCCACGGCCCACGGCGGTGCCGCCCCGACGACACCTCTCTCCCCCATCATCGGACCAACCACCGAACGACTTCACGCCACAACAACCCAGCCCGCACGATCGCTACACTGGACACATGCCTACCCTCGGCCACGGCTCCGACCTCACCCTCGCGCCCACCCTCGGGCCCATCGTCCGCGCGGGCGGGCAGTCCATCCGCGCAGCGATCTCCGCCCTCGCCGGCCTCGGCTTCCCAAGCATCCAGCTCGACGCCGCCCTCCCCGGCGTCCGCCCACGCGAGCTCGACCAGCGCGCCCGGCGGGACCTCGTGGCCACCGCGCAGCGAGCGGGGCTTTCGATCGCCGGGGTCGACCTGTTTATCCCTCGCCAGCACCTGCTTGAGGCCGAGCACCTGGACCGTGCAACGCAGGCGCTGCTCGCCGCGATCGAGTTCGCGGCCGACCTTGGGCGCGTGCCGTTGAGCGCGGCCTTGCCGGTCTCGGGCCTGCCGTCCGAGGTCTCGGGGGTGCTGCTCGACCGGGCCGACGCGTTGGGTGTGGTACTCGCGGTCCATGCGGAGGACCAGCCCGACCCGCTGGCCACATGGATCGCACAGGCGGGCGAAGGGATCGCGGGGATCGCGATCGATCCCGCGTCCGTGCTGGCTTCGCAGGGCGATCCCGTTCAGCGTCTTCAGCAGGCGGGCAAGTCGCTGGCGGTTGCCCGGCTCAGCGACACGCAGCACGGACTGGCCGACGGCTCGCGTCTGCCCGTCGGCTCGGGCGACCTGGATGTCTCGGGCTACCGCCTCAGCGCCGACCTGGCCCCCAACCGGACCGGCCCGATCGTGCTCGACCTCCGCGGCCTGAGCCACCCGGCAAGCGCCGCCGTCAAAAGCAAGCAGGCATGGGACAGCGCAGCATTGAAGTTTTGACGCGTACGGCTTCTCCTATGCGAAAACACAGACACGTCGATCTCGCGAATGCGGATCAATGTGTTTTCTAGGGACGCCACCTTTACGCGCTGTGGGCGAAAGCACGCTCGCTGTCCGCCGAAGCGTCCGAGGTCTCGGCCGGGTCTGCGGGCGTTTGAACGTCCGCCTCGTGTTGCTCCTGTGGGTGCAGGTGGATCCCGCCCTTGAGCAGGCCCAACGCACCAAGCAGCCCCAGCACCACCGCGTACCCGCGGTAAATCACCATCATCATCGCGACCTGGTGCGCCGTCGCGTGTACACCATCGGCCAACAGGCCCAGCGTCACAACGTCCATCGGCCCAAGCCCCAACGGCCCGCTGATCGGCAACGAACCCACGAGGACCGCGACCGGCACGGTACCCATCAGGTAGTCGATGGGCTGCGTGATACCCAGCGCGTAGCCCGCCGTCGCGATCGACATCGCGACCAAGCCGTGCACCGGCAGACTCATCAAGACCGCGCCGACCAATGCCCGTTTATGCTGGCCATACGCGACCGCCGCGCTGTCGAGGTTGCGCAGCATCCCCCCGCCGGGCAGCTTGTTCATCAGCCAGTCGAAACCGACCTTCCTCCGAAGTGTCGGGTGGCTATAGAGCCAGGCGAACAGCACCACGCCGATCAACCCCGCCCACATAAACAGCGTGATCTTCCGAACCAGCGGGTGGTCCAGCATCGTCAAACCGACCAGCGCCACCAGCAGCACCAGCCCGAGCAGCCCACAAGCCCGGTCGACGACCACGCTCATCACAGCCACGCTCCGCTGGCTCGATCCCTTCGCGGCGTAGTAGGCCTTCATCACGTCGCCCCCCGTCGCGCCGGGCATACAGAGGTTGAAGAACACCCCCACCATCGTCAGCCGAAACGTCTTGATCGGTGTGACCTCCATCCCACGCACGCGCATCAGCAGATACCAACGCGCCGCGCCGATCAAGTAAATCGGGCTCAGCAGCAACAGCCCGAGCAGCAGGAGTTTGCCGTCCGCCTGCCGAACTGTCGTCGCGAAAGAGGGCCTGAAGCGTGGGCCTTCGCCATCGTCTTTGACCTGAGCTTTTTCGATCCAGACCCCGGCAACGCCCGCGCCCTCCCCGTCGGCCTTCTCGCCGATGCGGTAGGACGTGTCGGTCTGCTCAAGCACATAGAACGACGCGCCGTCCCCACCGCCGCTCACGCCCGGCCCGGCCGAGTAGCCCGCGGGCAGGTGTACCTGGTCGGACCAGTTGAGGTTCAGGATGAGGAAGGTGATCCCCGCCGCGGCGATCGCGAGGCGGAAAATCGTGCCCAGATGCTTTTTCATACGTGTCGCATGGTCCCAAAAACGCGTTGATACCCCCTCTATCGTCCACAATCGGCCCCCGACTGTATGCCCAACCCCCGACTGCAAACCATGCACCCCCGCCTACAATAGCGGGGTCTGGGCCTTGAACCAAAGGCCCGCGCCACCCCCCACGGATTTCACCGAAACGGAGCGACCCCATGCGTCTTCCCGCCCCACTGCTTGCCCTCGCCCTGATGATCGGACTGATCGCCGCCCCCCGCGCCGCCGCCCTCGACGATGCGCACTGGGAGATCGCCAACACCTCGATCGACGCGGGCATCGCCTACCTCCTCGAGACCCAGAACGAGGACGGCTCGTGGATCCCCGACCCCGGCCCCGCGGTCACGGGCCTCGTCCTTACCGCCCTGCTCCAGCACCCCGAGATCGACGCCCAGCACCCCGCCGCCGCAAAGGCCATCGAGTACATCCTCGCCCACGTGCAGGAAGACGGCTCGATCCGCAACGGGCCCGACGGCATCCTCGCAAACTACAACACCGCGCTGTGCCTCTCCGCGCTGGCCAAGGTCTACAACAACCCCGACGCCACCGCCGCGATCGCCAAGGGCCAGGAGTACCTCCGCGGCACCCAGTGGATCGTCGGCATGACCGACCCCAACGGCGACACCATCACCGAAGACCACCCCTACGTCGGCGGCTTCGGCTACGGCAAACACGGACGCCCCGACCTCTCCAACACCCAACTCGCGCTCCAGGCCATGTATGACACCGGCTGCGACTGTGAAGACCCCGCCTTCCAGCGTGCCCTCGTCTTCCTCAACCGGACCCAGGCCATCGAATCCAACGACCTCTACGCCGACGTCATCGGCATGGATGAAGGCAACCACGGCGGGTTCATCTACGCCCCCTCGCTCAACCAGGAACACCAGAACACGCCCGAGTCCAAGGCCGACCCCGAGCAGATGGATGAAGCCGCCAACGGCGCTACCGTTTCCAACCTCCGCACCTACGGCGGCATGACCTACTCGGGCTTCAAAACCCTGCTCTACGCCAACCTCGAGCGCGACGACCCCCGCGTTCAGGCCGTGCTCGGCTGGATCGCCCACAACTACGAGTTCGACCACAACCCCGGTATGCCCGAGGCCGTCAAGCTCCAGGGGCTCTACTACTACTACCTCTCGATGGCCCGGGCGCTGGACGCTTGGGGCAGCAGCAGCGTCTCCGTCTTTGAAGGCCAGCCCGGCGAAACCGTCTCCCACGACTGGGCCAACGACCTGATCGACAAGCTCGCCTCCATGCAGGCCGAGGACGGCTCGTGGGTCAACACCGCCAGCCGATGGATGGAAGACAGCCCCATCCTCTGCACCGCCTACGCCGTGCAGGCGCTCCAGGCCGCGACGGACTAAGTCCAAACAAAATCACACACAGGGTGCTCGGCCTGGTTGCTTAAGCAACCAGGCCTTGTGCGCTACCCACCCAGCATCTTTACTACACCGCACCCGCGTACACACCCGATAACCCGGGTATGAAACGACGCAAACTGATGACCGGGCTCATCACAGCCGGCCTGCTGCTGCTGCTCACGCCGCTGACGCTCCGGCTACTGGGCTTCGGGGCGACCCAAGGCGTCGAGGCACAGGCCGAGTACTTCCCCGTGCAGGACACGGAGTCGGGCAAGTGGGGGTTTGTGGACGCCAAGGGCAACGCGCTCACCGCGTTTGTGTTTGACTGGGCCGGCGACTTCCGCCATGGCCGCGGCCTCGTGCAGACGACACTGGCCGGCGAGCCGGTGATGGGCTACATCGACGCCGACTTCGATCGGGAAGGTGACTGGGCGATCTCCCCGCGTTTTGCGTTGGTGGATGCGAAGGACACCGCCGCCCGAGGGTTCTACGACGGACTCGCCGCCGCGCGCGATGACGACGGGCTCTGGGGCTACATCGACCCGGCAGGCAAGTGGGTGATCGAACCGCGTTTTCAGGCGCACGAGCTGATGCCGGAGTTGCAGGCCTGCGGCGACTTCGCCGACGGGATGGCCTGGTTCCTCGAAGCCCAGGCGGTGATGGGCAACGTCACCGATGAGCACGGCGAACTGGTGCGTGACGACGAGGGTGCGATCGTGCAGGAGCCGACGCTGAGCATCCGTTACGGCTTCATCAATCGCAAAGGGGATGTCGTCATCCCGGTCGGCTTCGAGTTGGCACAGGACTTTGGCGAGGGTCTCGCCGGCGTGCGCTACGCGACGGCCGAGGGCTGGGGCTTCATCGATCGCCGCGGGCACCGGCAGATCAGCCCGAGGTTCGAGGCCGTCGGCCGATTCGCACAGGGGCTGTGCCCCGCAAAGCTCCACGGCGAGTGGGGCTAC
Source organism: Phycisphaerales bacterium JB063 (assembly GCA_044439905.1). Taxonomy (GTDB): domain Bacteria; phylum Planctomycetota; class Phycisphaerae; order Phycisphaerales; family Phycisphaeraceae; genus JAHQVV01. The sequence goes on from JBITAC010000149.1 coordinate 9,338, forward strand.
ATCGACCGCGAAGGGCGATGGGCGATCGAGCCCCGATTCGCCGAAGCGCGTGAGTTTGCGGACGGCCTCGCGCCCGCCCGCGATGTCAACGGGGACTGGGGCTACATCAACACCCAGGGCACGTTCGTCATCGCGCCGCAGTTCGACGATGACCCGCGGCCGGGCATGTTCAACGACGCTCGCCCGTTCGATGGCGGCATCGCCCGTGTCCAGCTCAACGGCCAAGCGTGCTACATCGATACCTCGGGCAACGTCGTCTGGCCGGCGCAGCCCTGACGGCAATGCTCGCCCCTCACGCCCCGCTACTCAACGCGACGCAGTCGATTGTCGAGATTGCGTAGCTCGCGCTGCATCGCAGTGAGCTGGCGCTCGATCGCGGCAACGCGGTTGTGGTCGAGGCGCTCCATGCGTGTCTGCAGCGTTTCCATCGCCCGCTCGAGCTGACGGATCGCGCGGTCCTGGTCGCCGTCTGCGCCAACGCCATCCTCACCGTCCTCCTGCGCTTCCGCAAGGTCACGGGCGATACTCTCAAGCTCGAGCTCGGCCGCGCGGATGCGGGCATCAATCGAGCCCGCGTTGCGTGGCGGGTCGCCGACCATCCGCTCCAGCGCCGCAATCCGCGCCTCGTGCTCGGCGAGCTGCGCTTCGACCGATGGCTCGGTTTCGTTGTCGTCGTCCCCCACCACCGGCCCCGCCGCCCAGAGCGTCAGCAACAGCAGGGCCAGCCCGATCGAGAGCGCGTTTCGTTTCAGCATCTTTGCCTCCGTTGAATGAGTTGAGCTTCAGTCCATCCTAGCGCGGCCAATGCGGTAGAGCCGAGGACGCAAGCATCCAACCTAAACCGCCGCCCGCGATTCGGACGCCCCCGCCGCGCCGTGTACCCGCCGGACCGCGAGCCGAATCGCCGCCTTCATCGAGCCCGCGTCCGCCTTGTTTTTCCCAACGATATCGAAGCCGGTGCCGTGGTCGACACTCGTCCGGATGACGGGCAGGCCCAGCGTCGTGTTGACCGCCTCGTCGAACGCGAGCATCTTGACCGGGATCAGGCCCTGGTCGTGGTACATCGCAACAAAAAGGTCGTAGCGTTTCAGACTGTGTGGCGTAAACAGGGTGTCGGCGGGGAACGGACCGCGCGCGTCGATGCCGGCCTTGCGCGCGACCTCGATCGCCGGGCGGATGATACGCGTCTCTTCGTCGCCGAACAGGCCATCCTCCCCGGCGTGCGGGTTGAGCCCGCAGACCGCGATACGCGGCGCCGGTGTGCCCAACTCACGGCAGGCGTCGTGCCCCAAATCGATCGCATCAAAGACCCGACCGATCGTGAGGATGTTGCGCAGCTCCATCAACGCCACATGCACACTCGCGAGCGCGACGCAGAGCTGCGGCGCATGAAAAAACATCACCGAACGCTTCGCCTTGGTCTTGTGCTGGAAGTACTCGGTGTGCCCGGGCCAGCGGTCAAAGCCCGCGAGCTTCCACGACGTCTTGCTGATCGGCCCGGTGACAATCGCGTCGATCCCGCCAGCCTCGATCGGCCGGCGCACGGCCGCGAGCGCATCGTCGATAAAGCGTCGGCTGACCTGCCCGCCGGGCTTGCTGGGCTGGCTCTGCTGCGAGCCCAGCATCGAGACCTCGTCGTAGTCGAGCACCACCACGTCATGGACCAGCGCGTGCGTCGCACGCTCCGCGTCGTGCTGTAGCCGGTGCCAGTACGGCTCGATCTCGGCCGCGTCGGCGGCGTACGCGAGCTGTTCATTCATCCCGAAAATCACAAACCGCGCAAGCGATCGCACCGCCGGGTCAGCCAACGCCTTGACGATCACCTCGGGCCCGATGCCCGCGGGGTCGCCCAGCGTGATCCCGATGACCGGCTTGCGGCCACGCAGCGTCGGGCGCGGGTAGCCCTCGGTCGTTTTGTCGGTCGCCTTGGACATGCGCACATTCTAGCAGCCCACAACCACACCAAGCGGCGGTACCATAAGCACATGAGTAACCCGCCAACCAAACACCGCGTCGCCGTTGTGGGCGTGGGTCGAATGGGCCGACACCACGCGCGGACGATGAAGAACAATGTGGACAGCGCGGAGCTGGTCGGCGTGGTCGATGGCGACGCGTCGCGAGCACAGGCCGTGGCCCAGGAATACGCAACGACGGGCTATACGTCGGTAGAGGCGTTGCTGCAGGCCGAGCCGAAGCTCGACGCGGCCGTAGTCGCGGTCCCGACGATCTACCACAAAGCCGCCGCGCAGCCGCTGCTGGAACAAGGCATCCCTTGCCTGATCGAGAAGCCGATCGCCGGGTCCAGCGCCGAAGCCAGGTCCCTCATCGCGCTCGCGGAGCAGCACGGCGCGATGCTCCAGATCGGCCACACCGAACGGTTCAACCCGGCGGTGCGTGCGCTGGCCAAGCTCCACCTATCGCCTCGGCTGCTACAGGTCACGCGCGTCAGCCCGATGACGTTCCGGTCGATGGATGTCGGTGTCGTGATGGACATGATGATCCACGACCTGGACATCGTGCTGTCTCTCGTGGGCCAGCCCCTGGAACGCGTCGAGGCCGTAGGCGAGCGCGTGCTGGGCGAACACGAAGACCTGTGCGATGCCCGGCTGACGTTCGCGGGTGGCTGCGTCGCGACGCTGCGCGGATCTCGCCTCGCGCTGGGCACCGAACGAACGCTTCGGCTCTACAGCGACGACGGGTTTGTCTCCCTCGACTACGGCGACCGCTCGGGCATCATCGTCCACCAGACCGCCAACGCCAAGTCCCTCGCCGACGTCCGCGAACGCCTGAAGCGCGGTGAAGACCTGTCGGATCAGAACTACCTGGAGATGCTCCAGTTCGAGCCCCTGGCGGTGGACCTGCCGCCGGGGCAGGACGACCCGCTCACCGCGCAGGCGACCGCGTTTCTCGAAGCCGCTACGACGCGGACCCCGCCTGTCGTCTCCGCCGCTGACGGCCTAGCCGCGGTCGACGCCGCGGAGCGCATCGTCGCGGCCATCGCGTCTCGGGCCTAGCCAGCAATCCTCATGGACGACCTCATCTCCCTCATCCTGCTGATCGCGCTGCCGGTGCTGCTGGTGGCAAGCGCGGTCTTCAGCGGGTCCGAGACGGCGTTGTTCTCCCTCACGCCTCACGAGCAGGCGCGTATGAAACGCGACGGCTCCGCGGCATCGTCGGCCGTGATCCAGCTCCTGCGTGAAACCGCGCCGCTACTCGTGACGCTTCTCATCAGCAACATGGTCATCAACGTTCTGTACTTCACGCTGTCGACCGTGCTGCTCGAACGCTGGAGCCGGAGCGGTGCCGTCGGCCCGGGTGGCGCGGCGGGGCTCGCGCTCTTAGCGCTACTGGGCGTCATCCTCTTTGGCGAGGTCCTGCCCAAGCAGGTCGCGGCGCAGCGTGCCTCGGGCTGGGCATTGTTTATCGCGCTGCCGCTGCTCGGGCTGCACCGGATCATCGCGCCCATCCGTGTCGTCACGATGACGTTCGCGATCACGCCGCTGTCTCGACTGATCGCCCCGCCCACGCCGCCGGCCGAACTCTCGGCCGAGGACCTTGGCGCGATGCTCCACCTCAGCGAACGCAGCGGCGTCATCGACCAGACCGAGCAGGACCTGCTTGCGCATGTCATCGAGCTTGGCCGACTCAAGGTGCGCGACCTCATGATCCCCCGCGTCGAGATCCGTGCGCACGACCTCAACGCCCCCGCCGCGGACCTCACCGCGCTGGCCCGGGAGACTCGGCTGCGTTACCTGCCGATCTATGATGGCGGGCTCGACCATGTCCGCGGCGTTGTCTTCTCGCGCGACATCATGCTCAATCCGCCGACCACCGCGCGGCAGGTGCGATCGCTGATGCGCCCCGTCCGGTTTGTCCCGGAGATCGCACCGGCGGATGTGCTGCTCGCACGGCTGCGTGACAACGCGATCGTCTTCGCCATCGCGGTCGATGAGTACGGCGGCACGGCCGGGCTCATCACCCTTGAGGATGTCGTCGAACACGTCGTCGGCGAGATCCCCGGGGCGTACGAAGACGGCGACGAGCCCTCCGTCGAGACGGTCGGCGAGGGGGTTTATCGTGTCGACGCGGACCTCCCGGTGCACGATTGGGCGCAGTGGTTTGGGCACAACCGGGCCCTCGCGCAGGCGGCCTCGGGCGCATCGACTATCGGCGGGCTGATGTTCAAGCTGCTGGGCCGGCTCCCCGAGGTCGGCGACACCGCGTCGGTCAGCAACATCCGGCTGACGATCGACGCAATGGCCGGTCGGCGCATCGAGAAGCTGACGATCACACTGACCGCGCACGACGCCTTGCCATCCGAGGAAGCCGGCACACCCAGCGCAGGCGGGGAGGCGCCGCGATGACCGCAGGCATACTGTTTTTCGAAACACTGCTCGGCGACACCGCCGCATCGGCCGGCGCGTCGGGCATGAGCGATCTACAGCTACTCATGTGGTGCGGGCTCATGCTCCTGGGCTTCGCGGGGTCGGCGCTGTTTTCGGGCATGGAGACCGGGTGCTACCGCCTCAACCGCGTGCGTCTGTTCGTCCGCGCCGCGCGACGCGAGCGGTCGGCGGTCATCCTCGACACCCTGATCCACCGCCCCGCCGCGCTGCTGGGCACGTTGCTTGTGGGCAACAACATGGCCAACTACCTCGGCACCGCCGCCCTGGGCATCATCCTCGGGTCGCTCGCGCTCAGTGACTGGCAAGTCATCGTCGTCAATACGCTGCTGGTCTCCATCCTGCTCCTGATCTTCGGCGAAACGCTGCCCAAGGACTTCTTCGCGTCCAACGCCGACCGATTCATGTACCCGCTTGCCCGACCGCTCCGGCTGCTGCATGGGCTGTTCACGGTGACGCTCGTGCTGCCGCTGGTGGTACTGTTCAGCAAGCTCGCGGTCCGTCTCTTTGGCGGCGGGCCGGCCCGCATCTCCTCGCCGCGTAAACGCGTGGTTGAGATGGTCCGTCACGGCGCCGGCTACGGCCTGCTGAGCGACGAGCAGTCCGCGATGGCGCAGCGCGCCTTCGCGTTATCTAACCGCGAGGTCGGGGGCGAAGCCACCCCTTGGGCGAAGGTCCAGACCATCCGGGGCCACCAGAACGTCGACAAGCTCATCGGGATTGCGCGGCAGTCGAAACACTCGCGTTTCCCGGTGCTTGATGCCAAGGGGCATATCGTGGGGACGATCGATGTCATCGACACCCTGGCCGACGGTGAGCCGGGCCACCGCAAGGTCAGTGAACTGATGCGGCCGGTGGTCAGTGTGCCCGAGACTAAAACGATCCGCTATGCACTGACGCAGTTGCAGCGCGAACACATCGGGCTCGCGATCGTCACCGGGCTCGCGGGTCGGCCTGTGGGTGTGGTGACCGTCAAAGACCTAGTTGAGCCGTTGACCGGCGAGATCGCCGACTGGTAGTGGGCCCAAGCCCGGTGAGTCACGCTATCCTGTGGCGATGCGCTGGTCTACTGCCGACATCGCCGACGCCCTGCATGCCGGCCTCGCGACGCAGGCCCGCGCCGACGACGCGGAACACGCGGTCTACGGCTTTGATGCGCTCGATGAATTGGGCATGCACCCGCTGCTGCGCACCGCGCTCGAATCCGCGGGGTACGGGGCCTGGCCCGAGCAGCGGTACCCGGGGCACTGGCACAAAAAAAAGAAGAGCCACGGGCTTCGGTGCGACCTGGTACTGACGCCGGACGGCGTGCCGCTGCGCGACCCGGCGGTGAAGGACACCCTGTTCGATGACGGCAGCGCGTGTGATGCTCAGGCGGCGTACTGGCTCGAGGTCAAGACGGTTGCGCAGCACGAGACCAGCGGCCCCTTCAAGCGGTACTCCGCCGAGCTTCTGTCGCCCGTCGCGAACGATGTCAAGAAGATCTGGTCCGATGGCGTGATCCAGCACGGCGGGCTCGGGCTCGTACTGTTTACCCAGGCCCAGGACATCGCGGAGCACGACCTCGCGGTGTGGCACGAACGCTGCCTGCGCAAGGGCTTCCCCGTTGGCCCGCCGTCGGTAAGGGGGCTGGAGATCACCGACCGGATCGGCAACGCGTGGTGTACGGTAGCGGTGTTCGGGGTGCGTGGTGCCTGACCGATCGGTGTATTGACTGGCATATCGGGCGGAATGCGGCCAAAGAAAAACCGACGCCGTCGGGCGTCGGTTGAGGGGTTGCATGTCTGTGGGGATTGGACTTAGCGGATCGGTCGGCCGCCGGGGTCCAAGCCACCCGGGTTCAGGCCGCCGGGGTTGAGCCCACCAGGGCCGCCACGTCCTGGCAGCCCGCCGCCCGGGCCGGGCTGCTGGGGTTGTTCCATCATCTCCTGAGCCCAGCGTTCGGCCTCGCGCTGCCGCGTCAGTTCGCGGTCGAACGCGCTGGAGGCGGCCTTGTCCTCGTCGAGCAGACGCTCGTGCAGGTTGCCGTTCTCATCGATGTAGATCAGCACCCAAAGGGTCTTGCCGTCGATGTTGGTACGGCGGTCGATATCGACAACCGTCACACCGACCTGCATGTCGATCTGCCGATCGACACCCTCTTCGTCTTCTTGGGTGACAATACCGCCGATCTGGTCGCCGGGGTTGACTTCGAAAAGTTGCTCGTGCCACTGGCCGTTGAAGATGCGGTGGACCTTGACGCGTGCACCGCGGTCGTTGGCGGAGTTGACAAAGAACCGGGTGCTGGGCTGGAACTCGATCTCTTCCCAAGGGGTTTTGGCGATGTCTTCATCGCTGGGCAACAAGGCCGCGCGGTGGCGGTTCGCGCTGCGCTGGGCTTCTTCAAGGCGGTCCACGCCGTAGAGCGGGTTGATCACGCCGGCGACCAGTTTGTAGCGGTAGGTCGTGCCGGGGACGGCGGTGACATCGATCGCCCAGACACGAACCATGCCCTCTTCCATCTCGGTTGCATCGGGCATCTCCGGCAGCCCGCCGGGTCGGCCTGGGGTGCTGGGGCCGGGGATTGTACTGCGGCCAGGCAGATCGCCGCCGGGGTTTCCGCGGTCACGGTCAGGAGTACCTCGGCTCGGGGGAGCGGCGTCACGGCCACCGCCAGAACCGCCTCGCCCGCCTCGGCCACCACGGCCGGCCCCGGGGCCGCCTCGGCCGCCGCCGGGTTCCAAACCACCGCCACCGGGAGTGTTGTTGCCGCCACGGTTACGCTCTGCCTCACGGGCGGCACGCTGGGCGTCTCGCCGGGCACGTGCGTCGGCCGCACGCTGCGCACGCTCCGCCGCCTCCATCGCTTCAAAGGCCTCTTCGTCGAACATCGTCATCGGGTCGTCCAGCGGCGAGAGCAGCTCCTTGCCCTCCGCCAGCAGCGGCGGGTCCGCCATCGCGATACTCAACTGGTTGGACAGCAGGTAGTCGATCCACTGCAGCGCGATCTCGCGGTCGTCGGTCATCTCGCCCTTGGGCTGGATCCCGATGTAGTCGGGCAGCAGCGTAACCACCGTCGACTCGCTCCACTGCCCGGTGACGGGGTCACGCTCCTGGCGGAGCAGGTATACCGTCGCGAGGCCGAGCTTCTGCTCCCAGATCCCCGGGGGCACGGAAGCCATGGTGTCGTTGTCGCTCTCGAGGCGTTCGATCCAGTCGTACATGTCGAACTGGCCTTCGATAAAGACATAACTGAAGTCGGCCGGGGTCCGCGACTCGCCCCAGAGGGTTTCGTAGGCCTGCCGGACCGTACGGTCGGTCGTATCGAGTACCTCGAAACCATACTTGACGTGGGTCTCGGCCACCATCGGTGGAGTGGGCAGGTAGTACTCCGGCGCATCGGGATCGACCGGGTTGACCATCGAGCCGGTCAGGCCCATCTGAGAGATCGGGGCGAACGCGGCGGATTGAAGCAGCGGCTGGTTGAGCATCTGCTCGTAGTTGGTGCCCAGGTCCGGGGCCGTGTACCCCTCGTCTACCCCCGGCGGGACGGGGCTGGTGTTTTTCAGGCCAGCCTCTAAGACCCCTGCCCGATCTACCAGGAACGGTGGCACCTCGGAGGGGTCGTCAAAAGTCTGGCTACCCAGCTCAACCTGGTAGGGCTTGAGGACGGCACCGAAGACCACGACCGCAACCGCGACGAGGAGGAAGAGCACCCCCGCGGCTAGGACGATCTTTTCGATGTGCAGTTGAAAGAAGCTGGCGTTTTTAAGTTTCATGTGCCTGTCTCCTGGCGGGTGCTAGGCGGGGCGCGGGATGCGGGGCTCGGTCATCGGGCGATCGGGGCAACGATCTAAGGCGTCTCGGGGACGGCCAGTGCGTTCTTCACGATCTGCGGCATCAGTTCGGTGGTCCAGTCACGGAACCAGAGCGTTTCGATCACCATCTGGACCTCGACGACATCGCTGTTGTAGACGTAGCCGTCGGCGAGCATCGCGTACTCATCGACGTCGACGACAGACATATCGAGGACGGTCATGAAGTTGACCTGGCGAAGCTGCTCGAAGAACAGCGGGAGCGAGGCCCATTCGATATGGAGGGTCAGCGTGACGTGCCGGACATCGAAGACGTTGTTAGAGAATCGGCCGGTGGGCCCGAAGAAGAAGCTGTCGACGATGGGCTGGTCGGCAGGCGGCAGCGTCGTGACGATGGGCGGGTTGTACTCGGTGGAGACTTCGACAGTCGGCGCGGCGGGTGTCGCGCTGGCAATGGGCTCACCGGTGTTGGGGTCGATTTCGGGGCTGGCACCGGGGGCTGCGCCACCCGGGGCTGGTCCACCGGGGGTGGGTAGCGATCCGCCGCCACCGGGCATCGCGCCGGGGCGTCCCGGGGCACGGCCGCCACGACCCGCCCCGCCTGGCATCCCGCGGCCGCCGGGCATCATCGCACCGCCCAAGCCACCGGGTGCGGCAGCGCCCCCGCCGGGGCTCGCGGCCCCCGCGGTCGGGCTGATCGCACCGCCGTTGTGTAGGCCCACGTATCCGGGCAGAAGCTCAAGACGGATGAGACGTTTCACCGGGGCGTGGAGGACCGCAAGCTGGACCGTTTCGGTCGCCCCATCGTCGGTGGTCGTCGTCACGGTGTTGGTGTTCGCGATCGCCTGCATGATGTCGCGGATGACCCACACCTGCACTTGGCCTTCCCACAGCTGGTCGAGCTTGGCCTGCTCGGCCGCGACGGACCAGTCCGCGATCAGGAAGGGGTAGTCTTGGCTGAAGCGTTCCATCCCGATCGCTTCGGGACCCGCATCTTCACTGCCTTCATCAACCTCGAGCGGCATCACATCGGCGTAGAGGTGGATCGATTCCGCACGCTCACGCAGGGGTGCCATCGCCGCAACCTTTTGGAGCTGGAGCAGCTCATTGGCCTGGGTCTGCGTCAGGTCCGATGTGGACTCCGCGCCAACACTGGTCAGGTACTCGTAGAGCATCTGGTCAACACTTGCGTACACTTCTTCGGGCGAAGGGGGGAGGCCCGCGATCATCTTCGGCATCGCGAGGTCTTCGTAGCCCTCGACGAACATCGCCTCGAAGGAGTTGCGGTAGTCCAGCGTCGCCTGCGCGATCTGCGAGGAGTTGGGCTGGGCGTTGCCGAACACCTGGCCGTTGGCGAAGGTGTTGTTGAGGTGTGCGTTGGCGTTACGGGCGCGGGTGCCGCCCTTGATCGACGCCGACTGCGAGCGAACCTCTTCGTTGACAACCTGGACAAAGTCGATCACGCTCTGGTTGATGACGAGGTTGGGGACAGGGATCGGTTCGCCGTTGGGGTCGGGGTTGGGGAGGATGATCGTCGCGCTGGTCAGCGTCTTGAGCTCGTTGGCCTGCTTATCGTTCTCGGCGATCACACGCTTGCGCAGCGCGGGGGCCTGTACAAACAGTACGAAGAGGAACACGACAATCCCCAGGAATGCGACCACGATAGACGCGGCGCTGACGGGGTTACTTTTGATCCAGTCCAGGGCGTTTTTCACTGCGACAGCTCCTGTGGGTCTGCTTGGGCAATTGTCTGACTATCGGCGGGCACGACGGCACCGCCGGTGTTGCCGGCCTCGGCGGAGGGCTCGGGCGTCTGGGTCGCGTCGGGCTCAAGGGTGCGCCCGGCGGGTGACATCGTCTTACGGGCCTCGGCGGGCTCGAAGAGGACCACATCAAACGTAATCGTAAAGGTCACATCGTTCTGGCTGGCCGAGCCTGACTCGGGGCGTTCGGGCAGGAGCGCGGCGAGGTCCCATCCGTTGCTTCCCAGTTCATACTTCGTGCCGCTGGCACTGATATAGAACGGAGTGGTGTCCTGCTCGGTGCCGGGGGTGGTGCCCGGTGCGCCAGGGGCGCCGGGCCGTGTACCGGGCGCGGTGGCTGGGCTGCCGGGAGTGCCGGGACGTTGCGGGGCCGCCCCACCACGCGAGCCGCCGGGCAGGGCTGCGCCGCCGGGGGTGAGCCCGCCGGGGCCGAATGCCCCACCGCCGCGGGAGCCGCCGCCACGCGAGCCGCCGAGACCGCCGAGGCCGCCGCGCGAGCCCGAAGAGTTGCTGCTGCCGCCCAGCAGGACACCCGAGCGCGGGGCGCGGGCTGGGGCACGCGTAATCGTTTCGAGGAAGCCGCGGCCGCTGGCGACGACATACTCATACGGGCGGTCGGCCTGCTCGGCATGGTCGCGGAACCATTGGATGAACTGGTCTTCGATCATCGACGCGGCCGCGACCTGATTCAGCGGCGTACGGCCCGTGATGGTGACCTTGATCGTCGGCCCAACACGCGGTGTCGTCTCCGTCGCCGGCGTAAAGAACTCGAGCCCCGGCGCGACCCGGCCCGCGAGGTCGGGCACCTCGGCCGAGCCCGGCTTGGGCTGGAAGCTGGTGCTGATCTCGTCGATCCAGATCTGCCGACGCTGGTTGCGGGGGATCGCGGCGATTTCTTCGGGCGTGCCGGTGATCAACTCGGGCTGCGTGCCGATCGCCTGCAGCGCGAGGTTGATGTCCGCGGTGAGCTTGGGCATCAGGTCGCGGTAGTCGAACGATCGGCGGTAGTTGTCGATCTCGGGACGCGGGTCTTCGCTCTGGACCGTCGCGATCTCGCCCTTGAACATCCGGGCGTCGTTGATGGCCTTTTGCACCTGCGGGCCTTGGGCGCTGGCGACCGAGTCGTAGCTCGACGCCTTGACGTACTGCGTGACCGCTGCGACCCCCGCGCCGATCGCGATACACGCCGCGGCGGCACCGATCCACGGCTGCTTGGCCTTCCACATCCGCTGACGCAAAATCATCTGCGGCAGGATGTTGGCCGACACCGACTCCATCTCGAGCCCCTGCAACGCCAGCCCGTAGGCCGTCGCCATCGTCACCGCCTGCTTGGAGAACTCGGACTCGCGTTTGCCATCGACCTCGAGCCGCTTGAACCCGTCGGGCCGGCTCACTTCCATCTGCAGGTGCTGCTTGAGGTACTTACGCAGCCCGGGCAGCTTCCAAGTCGAGCCCACGCCGACGACCTTGTCCAGCTCCGCGTCACGGTTCATGGACTGGTAGAAGCCCAGCGACCGCTGGATCTCCTGGACCAGATCGTGGAAGACGCCGCGCATGGCCTGGAAGATCTGCTTGGCGTACTTGCTGGTCGACGCTTCCTTCTTCAGCTTCTCGGCGCGGGCGAAGCTGATCTTGAACTGCTTCATCAGCGCTTCGGTGAAGTGGTTGCCCCCCAGCGGCAGCGTACGCAGCCAGATGCCGCCCGACTCGACGATGATGATGTCGGTCGAGACCGTGCCGATGTCGAGGTAGACGGTGCCCTCCTCCCCGCCCTCGGCCTCCTCGAAGGCGAAGGCGTTGTAGACGGCAACGGGCGAGAGCGTCAGCGCATCGACCCGGAGGTCCACCGCGCGGTAGTTCGAGAGGTACTGGGCGACGCGCTCCTTGGTGATCGCAAAGATGCCGACCTCGACATCCGGGGCGTCGTCCTGTTCAAAGACCTGGTAATCCCATTCGACCTGATCGATCGGGAACGGGATCTGCTGCTGGGCCTCATACGCGACGATGGACTGGACCTTGCTGGGCTCGACGGGCGGCAGCTTCGCGAAGCGGGCAAACGCCATATGCCCGGGCACCGACACCACGACCTGCGACTTGTCCAACTCGTGCTTGCGGATCAGCGTGTCGAGGTTGACCCGGATCGCCTCCTCGGCGTTGATGTCCGGCGTCGTCAGGATCTGCTTGAAGGGCAGGACATCGAAGTCTTCCAGATGCACCGACGAGCCGTGCCTGGACAGCTTCATGGCCTTGATGGCCTGCGACCCCACCTCGATACCCCACGCTTCATTTTTCCGGGGCATAGATAACACTCCTGTTCCAGGGCTTGACCCGACTGACGGGGCTTGACGAATCCACCACCACCCTCGGCCCGTGCCAAGGTACGCGACATCGGCCGACTCGACCACTCAAGGCCGGCGCAGCCACCCGCGACTCATGCGCGGCATGATAATACTAGTCTGGTTGAACGGGCGACACACACGGCACGAAGGATGGAATGATCTTGCCGAGTCGTACACACACACTGCCTCATGAGTGCCGCATTAGAACCCTCTGGGCCCGTCGCGTCAAGGCAGTCTGCCCGCTCACCTAATCTTATCCGCGCCGCCTGTCCGTCGTCCAGAAAAAAATACAACATCCGCCAAATGCCTAACCGCCCCACTTGACCCCTCCGCCCACCCGCGAGACAATCATCGCTCCCCACCGGGGCCGTAGCTCAATTGGGAGAGCGCTGCGTTCGCAATGCAGAGGTTGAGGGTTCGATCCCCTTCGGCTCCATTCTGTCACGCCTCGCACGGACACCCGCACCGCGCGACCACGCAACCCCCGACACGATGGCCACACCGGACCACCCGGTCGGCGACCCCTGCCGACCTGTCTATCTATAAGACGAAAAGACACCCTACGATGGCCTCCCTCCTCAACGCACGCGACCTCACCAAAACCTACGGCACGCACACCCTCTTCACCGGCATCAGCATCGGGCTGGTTCAGGGCGACCGCCTCGGGCTCATCGGGCCCAACGGCGCAGGCAAGTCCACCCTCCTTAAAATCCTCGCAGGCCTTACCGAGCCCGATGGCGGCGAGATCACCCGCAAACGCCAGCTCACCCTCGCCTACGTCGCCCAGGACGACCGCTTCCCCGCCGACGCCTCGCCCACGCAGTGTGTCGTCGATGCACTCAACGCCCTGCCCGGCCAAGACCACCACGGGCTCGACCCCGACACCCGCGCCGCGATCACCCTCTCACGCCTCGGCTTCACCGACCTCGACCAAACCGTGGGCACGCTCTCTGGCGGCTGGCGCAAACGCCTCTCGATCGCGTGCGCGATCGCGGGCGAGCCCGACGTGCTCATGCTCGACGAGCCCACCAACCACCTGGATATGGAGGGCGTCGTCTGGCTAGAGCAATTCGTCAAACAGGCGGACATGGCGGTCGTCTTTATCACGCACGACCGGACGTTCCTCGAAAGCGCCGCCAACCGCATCATCGAGCTCTCGACCGCCTACCCCGACGGCACGTTCGAAGTCAAGGGCAACTATTCCGCGTTCGTTCGGCGTAAGGAAGAATTCCTCGAAGCGCAAGCCGCGCAGCAGACCGCGCTCGCGGGCAAGGTGCGTCGTGACACCGCCTGGCTCCGACAAGGCATCCAGGGCCGGCAGACACGCAACAAGACGCAGGTCGAGGCGAGCCAGGCCCGGCAGGACGAACTCAAAGCGCTCAAAGACCGCAACACCGCGATGGGCAAGAGTGCGGGCGTCGATTTCCAGGCCACCGACCGCAAGACGCGCAAGCTCCTCGAGGCGCAGGGCGTCGCGAAATCCCTCGGCGGCAAACCGCTCTTCGCCAACGTTGACCTGACACTCTCCCCGGGCACACGGCTAGGCCTTCTCGGGCCCAACGGTGCCGGCAAAACCACCCTGATGCGCCTACTCACCGGCGAACTCTCCCCCGACGCCGGCACGATCACCCCGGCCGACAACCTCCGCATCGTCAACTTCACCCAGCACCGCGAAGACCTCGACCCCAAGGAAAACCTGCGCAACGCGCTGTGCCCCGTCGGCGATACGGTCTACTTCCAGGACAAGCCGTTCCACGTCTCGGCCTGGGCGAAGAAATTCCTCTTCGACCCCGGCAAGTTCCGCACCTCCGTCGGCGACCTCTCGGGCGGCGAGCAGGCCCGCATCCTGATCGCCCGCCTGATGCTCAAGCCCGCCGACCTGCTGATCCTCGACGAGCCGACCAACGACCTCGATATCCCGACGCTTGAGGTGCTTGAGGAATCGCTCGCGAGTTTCCCCGGCGCGATCGTTCTGGTGACGCACGACCGCTTCATGCTCGGCCGGCTGTCCACCGACCTGCTCGCGTTCGACGGGATGGGTAACGCCAAGCCCTACGCCGACTACGCGCAGTGGGAAAACGACGCGACCCGCGCCGACCTCGCCCCCGCGTCGGCCAGTCCATCGTCCGACGCCAACAACGCTCGCGAAAAACAAACAACCCAAGGGGCCAAAGCCAAGCCGGCTTCCCCGCCGCCCCCCAAGCCCGCCTCGCGCAAGCTGACCTACAAGCTCCAGCGTGAACTCGACCAGATGGAGGACACGATCCTCGCGGCCGAGACCGAACTCGAGGCGCTGCAGCAGGAGGCGAGCGACCCCCAAGTGATCGCCGACCACACGCGCTACGCCGAGGTCTGCATCAAGCTCGGCGAGGCCGACACCCGCGTCCGCGCGCTCTACGACCGCTGGGCGGAACTCGAGGCGATGTA
>JBITAC010000150.1:0-13453 GCA_044439905.1 Phycisphaerales bacterium JB063
CGGTCGATCGATCGGCGTCGCATCACGAGGATCAGGAATGTCCTTGGTGAGGAGCGTGTCGCATCGTACTTGTCGGGCTTCTTCCACAGCTCCAGGAACACCTCGTTGAGCACATCTTCTGCGAGCTGGCGGTCGTGCAGCACCCGGCAGCCCATCGCGAGCAGCAGCGGGCCCAGCTGCTCGTAGAGCGCACGCAGCGCCGCCGCGTCGCCCTTCGCGATGCGCTCCATCAGCTCGTGCTCGTCGAGGTGCGGGTCCAGCGGTGATCCGTGCGTGAGTGAAAGTGAAGCCAACTGGGTTGCATGAGTGTAACGCCGAATTCCGGATGTGATTGCCCAATCGCCACGAACAAAAGAAGAAATCGGGTGATCCATCCATCGCTGGCGTCCGAATCACGACGTACCCCGGCCGTTAGGCGTGGCGGAGTGTTGGAGACTTCAGGGGGGAGATTGACTGGGGGGAAGAATACACAACCCCGCTCCGTGCAAACGGGCGGGGGGGTGTTTTTGTGCGCGTCGCAGGTGAAATGTGGCGTCACTTGCGTGTGTGAGGTCCGCTCAGCCGCCCGCGGGCTTGGCGGGGTAGCCCAGGGACTTGAGGTAGTCGACGACGCGGTCGCGGTGGTCGCCCTGGACTTCGACGCCGTCGTCGGTGACGGACCCGCCGGCGGAGCACTTGTTTTTGAGCTGTTTCGCCAGGGCTTTGAGGTCCGTGGCCGAGGGGTCGAGCTGGTACACGACGGTGACCCACTTGCCCCGGCGTTTCTCGCGACGCACGCGGGCGTCCTGCTGCTTGGGGGTGCAGATGTTGCCCCGGGCGTCGCGTGGGCAGGCGCAGTCGGCGTCCGTCTTGCCGCAGCCGGCGCAGGTCGTGGGGCGTTCGAGTGAGGTGCCGTCGAAGAGTCCAGCCATGCCGTGCGCTATTCCTCTTCGCCGGTGTCTTCGGCGTACTGGAGGGAGAGGGTGATGTCGACTTCGTCGCTGAGTGATCCCTGCTCTACGCCGTAGTCCATGCCAAAGTCGGTGCGTTTGATCGTGAAGGTGCAGTGGTAGCCGACGCGGTGGCCGATGCGTGGCGCGGTGGCTTCGCCGGTCTTGATGACCAGGACGGTGATTTCCTTGGAGACGCCGAGCATGGTGAACTCGCCGGTGACGCGGTAGCCGTCCTCGGTTTCTTCGATGGCGGTGCTGGTGAACGAGAGGGTGGGGTGGTTGGCGACGTCGAAGAAGTCGGCGTTTTTGAGGTGCGCGTCGCGGGCGGCGATGCCGGTGTCGATGGAGTCGGCCTGGACGGTCATGCTGAGCGATGGCTCGTCGCCGAGGGTGAGTGAGCCCTGGTAGGTGTTGAATCGGCCGTAGACGTAGGAGACACCCATGTGCTTGATGCGGAAGCCGACGTGGGAGTGGACCGGGTCGACGCTGAAGTCCTGCGCCGTGATAGGCGCGGCGGTGCAGAGCATCAGCAGCGTGGCGAACAACGGGGCAAAGTAGCGGGGCATGTCGGACTCCTTGGCGATGAGGTAGAGGTCGGCGGTGGGGACGCGCGGTGTCGTCCGCATGGTAGGTCAGTCGTCGCGGACCATCCGGCTTTGGGATTTTCGGATGGTCTCGAGCACGTCGCGTGGGTTCGCGATCCCCTTGATCGTGATCTCCATATCGTTCTGCCCGGCCGAGGAGATGGCGAGCGTGCCGGCCCCGACGAAGCGTTCGATGAGTGTCTGGCTGACCTGGATGTTGCGGATGTCGTCGTGCTGGACCTCGGAGGTCTGCCGGTTGATGATGCCGCGTGCCCAGACGCTGCGCTGGGTGGTAACGCTGAGCGACTCGAAGCGTGAGCCGACAAAGCGGACGGCGAGGATGCACAGGCTGGGGAACGCGAGCACGAGGCCGAGCACGGCCAGAGCGGTGTCGGCGGCGTGGTGTGTCTCGGCGGTGCCGAAGTGGATGGCCATGGTGAGCCCGCCGACGATGAGCAGCGTGAGCCCGAGGGTCTGGAGGGGGTGCTCGCGGAAGATGGCGGGGTGGACGGAGAGCAGGGACTGCTCGTCGTCGTGGTTGCGGCCGCCCGGGGCGTACGCGTCGTCGGGTTGGGCGGGGACCCACGCTTCGCCGTCGCGTTTGAGTAGCGCGGCGGCGGGGACGTTAGCCATGAACGGGAGGTGGCACGCGGCGCACGACGCGGCCTGGCCGACACCCGCAAGGGGGACGGAGTTCTCGGCGTCGCAGTGCGGGCAGCGGAACATGAAGTTAGCCATGCCATGACGATACCCGGCGGGCGGTCTGCCGCAAGCGGGGCGGCGGGTTCAGATGCGGTTACGATGCGTACGGATCGGTTGGCCTGTCTATCAAAAGGAGCGGACGATGCGGAACGTGAGACGCGTGATCGGTTGGCGGTTGGCGGCGATGCTGGTGCTGCTCGTGTCGCCGGGGGCGTTCGCCCAAGACGCGGGCCCGGCCGACGACGACGCGGCCCCGGCGGTGCTGACGCTCTGGCCCGGCGACCCGCCCGGCGACCCGGCGATCGAGGGCGAGATGCCCCCTGAGGAGACGACCGACCGCGGCCACATCCGGCTGGTCAGCACGCCCACGCTGATCTGCTACCTGCCCGACCCGGCGACCGCGAACGGCGCGGCGGTGGTCGTCTGCCCCGGCGGGGGGTACGGCATCCTCGCGATGAACCACGAGGGACACGACATCGCACGCTTCTTCAACGAGCAGGGCATCGCGGCGTTTGTCCTCAAGTACCGCCACGCCCCGTACCGCCACCCCGTGCCGATGCACGATGCGCAGCGCGCGATGCGTCTGGTCCGGCATCACGCCGAGCAGTGGGGCGTCGACCCCGACCGCATAGGCATCATGGGCTTCTCCGCGGGCGGGCACCTCGCGTCCACCGTCGCGACCCACTACGACGCGGGCGACCCCGACGCCGACGACCCGGTTGAGCAGCAGTCGTGTCGGCCCGACTTCGCCATCCTCGGCTACCCCGTCATCGCGTTGTCCGGCCGATCGGCGCACGCGGGGTCCAGGCACAACCTGCTGGGCCCCGACGCAACCGACGCGCAGATCGCCGAGCTCGATAACCACGAGCACGTCGATGCCAACACCCCGCCGACGTTCCTGTTCCATGCCCGCGACGACGGCCCGGTGCCGATCGAGAACAGCGAGATGTTCTTGGCGGCGCTGGAGCGTGCCGGCGTGCCGGGCATGTTGGCCGAGCAGGCCACCGGCGGTCACGGCTTCGGCATGCGCCGCATCGACGGCGAGCCCTGGTGGCCTGAACGGCTCATGGCCTGGCTCGACGAGCAGGGGCTGCTCCAGCCCGGGTCGGACGCCGAGTAGCAGGTGCACGCTCGCACCCGGGCTGTAACAAGACGCCGCACGTTTGACCCAGGCCACAAGGGGACCGCTTGCAGACCGCCGACGCTCAGCCCGCCCAAGACACGCGCCGCGCGGTCCTGCGATGGGGCGCGTTCTTCGCCTTGGCCTACGCCATCCAGGGGTTCGCGCAGACGGTCACGCTATTCAACCAGCCCATCAGCTTCTACTACAAGACCGCGCATGACTACGACGCCGGCCAACTCGCTGAGGTCATGTTCTTCCTGGGGATCCCGTGGTACCTCAAGCCGGCCTATGGCCTGCTGAGCGATTTTGTCCCGCTTTTTGGCACTCGACGCAAGAGCTACCTCATCCTCTTGTCACTGCTCTCGACGGTGGCGTTCGGCTTGCTGCTGGGCGTGCGCGACCCCAAACTCATGTTTCGATTGCTCATGCTGACCACGATCGGCACGGCGATGTCGGATGTGATGGTCGATGGGCTGATGGTTGAACAGGGCCAACGGTCGGGCCGAGTCAAGCTGTACCAAGGCCTGCAGTGGGTCGCGATCTATGCAACGAGCATCGGCGCGGCCTATGCAGGTGGCGCGCTGTCGCAGGCGGCGGAAAATGTTGGTGAACCGATCCGCGCGATCCAGTGGGCGGCGATGCTCGCGATCGCCGGGCCCGCGGTGTTAGTGGTAGTGACGTGGTGGCTCGTGGATGAGCCCAGGCATCGGTTCAATGGGCAGAGCTTTCGCGAAACGCTTTGGGGAATCAATCGAGCGGCGCGGTCCAGGCCGTTGTGGCTCGCGGCCTTGTTCCTGTGCTGCTTCTGGTTCCAGCCGGGCATGAACGCGCCGATGTATGTCTACGCGACGGGTGATACGCTCAACATCAGCGAGGCGTTCTGGGGCAAGGCCGCGGCCATTGGCACGTTTGGCTACCTCCTTGGTGCGTTGATCTTCCTGGTCGGGCTCGGGCCTTACCTTTCGATCAAGAAGCTCGCGCTGATCGGCGTGACGCTCTACAGCGCCGCGACACTGGGTTACCTCTTCTTGCAAGGCCCCAAGACCCTGGTCGTGCTCGGATTCTGCCTGGCGACGGCGAACGCGATCGCGAACCTGATGCTGCTCTCGCTCGCGGCGCAGGTCTGCCCCAAGCGGGTCGAGGCCTTTGTCTTCGCCGCGCTGATGTCGCTCATGAACCTCTCACGCTACGGCTCGGAATGGATCGGCGGGCGACTCTATGAAGGTTTACTCGAAGGTCAGATTCAGCCCTTGATCGTGATCTCCGCAGTCGTCACGATGCTGACGGGGCTGCTCATCCCGCTGCTGCCGGATTCAAACCGACGGGGGGACTGAGTTTTTTTGCTTGGCAAGTCGGCGGGGTTGGCCTATCTTTCGTGCGAGTTGTTGCCTGTCGCTCAAAAGGATTCCGATATGTCGATGCATCCCGATCCCGGCCCGCGGGCCCCGGCCTACCCGGCCCCTGTGCCGCCCGCGACGCCGGAGTCGCCGACGGCGTGGGTCTTCCGCGCGGGCCCGCAGGTCGTGCTGGTGCAGGGCGGCAACCTGCCCGAGCGCTGTGTACGGTGCAACCAGCCGCTGCACGGCAAGCCGATCAAGAAGACGATGTACTGGCACGACCCGATGTGGTTCCTGCTGATCCTCGCGGGGATCCTGATCTACGCGATCGTCGCGGTCTGTATCCGCAAGAAGGTGAAGGTCAGCATCTCGCTGTGTCAGGAGCACAAACGCCAGCGGATGATCTGGAACATGCTGCTGGTGGTCGGGCTGATCGGCGGGGTGATGCTTGCGATCACCGGCGCGGTGATGGAGTCGGGCCTGATCGCGATCGTCGGCGGGCTGCTGTTTCTCTTCGGGCTTGTCTCGGCGGTGATGGCGTCGTCGGGGGCGCTTCGGCCGACGTTTATTGATGAGCGGGTGGCGCGTTTGAAGGGCGCCAAGGAGCCGTTCCTGGCGTCGTTGCCGGACTGGCCTTACAACTAAAAGGTGCGCGGGGCATTGACGCGGCGCGGACATCCGCTAGTGTTATTCTCGCCGAGGGGGTTGCCGGGAGACCTGATCCCTAGGGACACATGCATGCAGATGGTTCTATACAACAATCACGGCGAAGTGACACTGACCGAAGACGACTGGGATAAGCTCATCGAGGCGGCCGAGGGCCACGGGTGGGAGCCGGTCGATCGGCCCGACCACGGTCACGCGCTGAGCGCGGACGACGCGATGCACCTGGCCGAGGCGTTGCACACCGCGCTGGACTCGGGCGACGCGGTGCCGCACCAGTTGATCGACGACCCGGATGCGGAAGAAGTGCTCGAGCAGTTCCTGGAGATCTGCGAGGCGGGGGCGGTCGCGGAGCGGTAGGGTTGCGTGGGGCCGCGGAATATGACACATGAACAAGCCCCGCGCGGTTGCGCGGGGCTTGTTGTTGAGGCGTGAACCCGACCAAGGGGTCGTCGTGTGCTGATCAGGCGTCGTTGCTGCGTCGGCGACGGCGGAGCGTCATGCCCAGCAGCGCGAGCCCGGCCGCGGCGGCGCCGGGCGTGGGGACCTCGGTGATCTGGTCCTGCCGGGTGCCGTGGCTGAGGGTGCGGAGGTTGACGCTTGCGCCGTTGAGGTCCAGGTTGTTGAGCCACATGCTGGCGATGTTGCGGGTGTCGCTGTAGGACGAATGTCCCGAGACGCTGAAGTTGCCCTGGCCATAGTTCAGGTTGAGTGCGTCGTCGCCGTCGTAGACGATTTCCCAGATACCGACCTGGAAGGCCGAGGCGGTGTCGGAGTTGACGACGAGGTCGCGGAACTGTCCCCAGAAGGCGCCCAGGAGGTCGGCCTTGTGTTCGGAGATGGTGACGCCGTCGGTGCGAGGCGCGGCGGTGATGTCGTCGTGCATCGTGTATTCGCTGACCTGGCTGTAGCTGATGTACTGGGTCAGTTCGATGCAGAAGGTTTCGAAGCTGCCGCCGTTGTCGAGGTTGGTCCAGTTCATGACGCCGGCGGTGACTTTTTTGTTGTAGTCGTAGGTGCCGTTGCCGTCGGTATCGAGGTAGACCCGGACGTCTTCGCCGGGCTGGACGCCGTCGAAGCGGATGTCGACCGAGTCGGCCGAGGCGGTGCCTGCGGCGAGGAGCGCCGCGCCGCACACGGCGAGCTGGATCTTGTGCTGATTGCGAGAAAACATGTTACCCCTCCAGGGTGGTTGTGAGGTCTCCCGGGTACACACACGGGAAAGACCCCGCAAAGATGCGCTCGCAAATCGCGGGAGCAAGCACACGTAATGGATTCCCGGAATGCGCGCAGCGATCGCGTCGGTCTGTAACGGTTATGCGGTTTGTGGTGCGGGCCATGCCGGGCGTCGTGGCCCGGGGGAATGGAGGCGCAACAGCGTCGTGTCGCCGCCGGTGGGACGCGAGAGGTGGGGTGGGGCGTTGTGCTGGCGGGGCTGTGCGCTAGGCGTTTCGGCGAGGCATGAGCCCGAGCGCGACGCCGAGGGCGGCGACCGCGGCGCTCAGCAGAGTGATCGGCGGCATCCCGCCGTGCCACTTCGCGGGGGTGAACCAGCCGGGCCAGCCCATGAACCCGACGTGCAGTAGCGCGAGCGCGAGCACCGCCGTGCCCAGGGCCCGCCGGTGCTTCGCGGCGTGGTTGGGCTGGCCCGGCTCGGTGGGGGGGGCGATCCGCGACTGCCAGACCAGCAGCGCGAGCGAGCACGCCCCGGCGAGCATCGACACCTCGCCCGCCGTGGTCATCCGGCCCGTCTCGACATAAAACTTCGCGTAGTACGCCGGGCTCAGGAGCATCAGCGACATCACCGTGTGCACCGCGCAGAACGCGAGGCCGACCATGCCCAGCGACCGCCGGTCCTCACGCAGCGCCCCCGCCCCAGGCAGCCACGCCGACAGCGGCCGAGCACCGACCGCGAGCGTGATCATCACCACCCCGGCCCACGACAGGGCCTTGTTGGCCACATAGACCGGGAGCTGGTCGGGCAAGACCCCGCCGAACCCGACATAGCGGACGGCGGCATAGACAAAACAAAGCAGCAGTACGGCAAGACTCACGATGGCTGGACGCATGGGGCGTATGATAGACAGATGCCCTCGGCACGGTGCCGATGTTGCACCCCGCTACGCAAACCCGAGCACCGCGATGCACTACAGCCACTTCGACAGCCCCGTCGGCTCACTGTTACTGGTCGGCGATCGCGGCGCGCTCTGTGGGCTCTACTTCCCCAACAGCAAGTACCCCGCCAAGCAGCGGGACGACTGGCAGCAAGACGACAAGCCGTTCGACGAAGCCAAACGCCAGCTCGACGCCTACTTCGCCGGCGACCTGCAAACCTTCGACCTCCCACTCGCGCCCCAAGGCACCGACTTCCAGCAACGCGTCTGGCAGCAGCTCCGACAGATCCCCTACGGCCAAACGATCTCCTACGGCCAGCTCGCGCAGCGCACCGGCGACCCCAACGGCTCACGCGCCGTCGGGAATGCCAACGGCAAAAACCCCATCTCCATCATCGTCCCATGCCACCGTGTCATCGGCGCCAATGGCCGACTCACGGGCTTCGGCGGCGGACTCGATACCAAACGCCAACTCCTCGAGCTCGAACAACAACACGCCACCCTGTTTGCCTAACACCAAGCCGCTCGCGGCTTAGCGCATCGCACCGAACACCCCACCCGGACGACACGATGAAACCGACCCACCCCCTCGCGATCCTCACGACACTCGTACTCACCACCCTGGCCGGCTGCAACGAGTCGGTCGTGTCCGAAGCCGAAGAGGACACCGCCATCGCCTCAGAACATGACGGCTCCGCGACGAACGAAACCGCCGACGCCCAAGACACGCAGGACACCGACGACATGCCCACCCCCGCTGTGCTCGACTTCGAACTCACCTCCCTCACCGGCCAGCCCGTCGACCTCGCGAAGTACCAGGGCCAGGTCGTCCTCATCGTCAACACCGCCTCGGAGTGTGGCCTGACCCCGCAGTACGAACAGCTCCAGCAGCTCCACGAAACCTACGCCGACCAGGGGCTCGCGATCCTCGGCTTCCCCGCCAACAACTTCAACGGCCAAGAGCCCGGCAGCGACGAGGAGATCGCCGCGTTCTGCGAAGAAAACTTCGGCGTCGGCTTCGATATGTTCGCCAAGCTCTCGGTCAAAGGCGACGACCAGCACCCGCTCTACCACTACCTCACGAGCGCAGAAACCAACCCCGACTATGCGGGCGACATCACCTGGAACTTTGAGAAGTTTCTCATTAGCCGTGAGGGCGAAGTCGTCGCACGCTTCGCCCCACGCACCCGCCCCGATGACCCCGAGGTCGTCGCCGCGATCGAGGCCGAACTCGCCAACGAGTAGGACGGCCGCTGTTGTGCCCCGTGCGTAACCCTACGCCCGGGCCGGGGCGTGTCCGTGCTGCGTCGGATGACCCGATGGAATAACGCGCACCGTGCTGCGGTTACCTCCTCGGTCTTCCAACACCACGCGACAAGCATGAGGCAAAGGACAAAGCCATGATCAAACCACTCCTGGGTATCGCCATCGGCGGGGCGATCGGGGCCGCCATCGGCTACTCGCAGATCCTCTGCGGCGACGGCACGTGAACCATGACCGGGTCGTGGTACGGCGGCGCGCTCTTCGGCGGCGTCATGGGCCTGATCGTCATCAGCGGAATCAACGCCGCAGGCCAAAGCCAACCCGACCCCGAGGCCCGTGAGGCCGAGCAAGACGACAACCCAAACGACTAAGACTAAGACGCATCTAAACTGAATCGCGGTCGGCATCGGGTGCCACACAACTGGCCTGTCCCCCGGCCTGCCGTGTGCCGGCGTGACAATCGACTTTGTGCTGTCGCGCTAACGCTTACGCGTTGCCATCGATCACACGCAGCATGCCGGGCAGCACCTTGATCGCCATGGTCGTCTCACCCGCAGGGTCGCCGTCGGCCTGCACGGGGACGGGCGTCGCGGCGCTGAGGCGGATGCTCGTCGATCGGCCGTGGTGGACGTCCGCGCGGTCCAGGTGTTTGCCCCGCAGCACGGATAGCCCGTAACCCGCGAGCGCGACCATGCCCGGCTTCTCGAAGACGACCCAGTCCAGCAGCCCATCGCTCGGGTCGGCCCCGCGCGCCAGGCCCAGGTTCATGCCGTAGCGCCCGATGTTAAACACAAACGCGTGCGCGCCGGTCGCCGTCTGGCCGTCGGCCTCGAGCGTCACCGGCGGGTAGCGGTAGGCCGTCACCGCGCCGACGATCTTGGGCGCATACGAGATCCGGCTGACACGCTTGAGCGGTGCGCCCGACTCGGCCGGGACGCGCCAGTCGTCGACCCGCCGGACGACCTCCGAGTCAAAGCCCGCGCTGGCCATCAGCGTAAAGAGCCGGCCGCCCGCGTCGCCCGCGTCGAGGGTCTGCGTCCGGCCTCGCGCGATGGCCGACGCCAACGCGTCCGTGCCACGGTTGTGGCCAAAGGCCTGCGCGAAGAGGTTTTCGTTGCCCGCCGGAAGCATCGCGATCGGCAGCTGGGTCGTGTCGTCCGCGTGGGCAAGCCCGGCCCGCAGGTCGTTGACCGCCGCAGCGATCGACCCGTCCCCGCCCGCCGAGACCAGGCAGCGGTAGCGTTCATGGATGTCGGGCTGCGCGAGCGTGGCCCGACGCTCGTCGAGGTCCCAGACCGCCTCGCAGGGGATCCCGCGTGCATCCAGCGCGGCCGACAACGCCGCGACGCGCTTGCGGTTCTCGCCTTTGCCGCTGAATGGGTTCGCCGTGATGAGCACGGGCAGGGAGTCGGTCATGCCCTACATCGTAGAAAACCGTTATCATCCTTGCCCGTTCTGCCGGATCGTTTTCAGCACACCAGCCCCGAAAGTCAAGTCATGCCCCAAGCCGTCGCCAGCCACATCCTCGTCGATACCGAAGCCCAGGCCAACGACCTCAAAGCCCGCTGCGCCGCGGGCGAGGACTTCGCCGACCTCGCCAAGGAACACTCCGGCTGCCCCTCGGGCAAGGGCGGCGGCTCGCTGGGCCAGTTCAGCCAGGGACAGATGGTCCCCGAGTTTGATGCCGTCATCTTCAGCGACCTGCCCATCGGCGAAGTGAGCGACCCGGTCAAGACCCAGTTCGGCTACCACCTGATCGTCGTCGAACAGCGCATGGGCTGAGCCCGGCCTAAGACCGCACCACCACCCCAAAGAAACAGCCGCCGCGGATGACGCGGCGGCTGTTGTTTGTCTCGCAAGGGTCCTCGGCGTTGCCGAGTGCAGGGTCGGCCTGTCGCTTTTACTCGGCGCTGAAGACGTTGAGGGCATACTTGCCAAGCTCGCCCGCGCGGTTCGACGTCGCGATGATGCGGACCTCGCCCGCCTCGGAGGAGGTCGAGACGATCTGGGCGTTAAGGTCTTTGGTGTCGTCGTTGGTGAGCATCGTGCCGTCGGGCAGGTAGACGGTGAGGTACGCGTCGAAGTCGTCGGAGTCGAGCGTGACCATGAGGGTTTGGCCGGCCTCAATGTTGACGACGTGCTCGTCGTAGTACTCGCCTGATTTGGCCGAGCGCTCGTCGTCCTCGGCGAGTTCCCCCTCGGTTTGGGCCATGGGGGTGACCTCGGCGGTGTTGTGGTCGAGGGTGTAGTCGCCGGTGTCGTCTTCGCCGAAGCTGGTCGCGGTGATCTGCCAGGCGCCGGCCTCGTGCGCAAAGACCATCAGGCGGGAGTCGGTGTGGAAGCCGGGGACGCTCTGGTCGTCGTCGTTGGTATAGACCGTGCCGTCGGGCGAGGTGAGGATCAGGTAGGTGTCGAAGTCTTCGGACGCGAGGTCGAGGATGAGCAGGTCGCCCTCCGCGACTTCGATCTCGTAGGTGTCCGCGAAGCCGCCGAACGTGTCGTTGACGGCGTCGTTCTTGTCGAGCGAACCCTCAATCGTCTCGGCCTGCGTGTGGGTCGCGGCGAGCGCGAGGGCGAGGCAGGCACCGGCTTGGGCGATGGTCGTGTAGCGAGGCATGGGCATCTCCTTTGGGGGTCTAAGCAAACCAGCACCGCGGTCGATCACCGCGGTGCTGGGATTATATCGAGGGGTTGTTCGGGGCGGATGTTCGCCAGGCATACCGCCGCCGCAAGGGGTCAGCGTCCCAACTCGCGTCGGCGTTCGATGGGCTGTCGGCCTTCCCGTGGGGCGATGACGTTGCGGTCCTTTTCGGCATCATCGGGGACAAGCTGCGCCGCCTGCTCGACCAGCGAGACAAACCCCGCGCGGTAGCCGAAGGCGTCGTCGCCCAGCGCCGAGCCGGCGGTGTCGAGCACCCACTGCATGTCGGCCTCGCCGCGGTGGGGCGAGTGACGCAGCACCATCCCAAAGCCCGCGACCGCGGCGGCGAACCGCGTGTCTTCACTCGCCTCCTCGAACGGCACGCTCGACAAACCCACCGGTGTCTGGATCAGCCGGCTCGTGCCCTGCTGGGCCGGGGCGTCCACCGGCTTGTAACGCAGGTTCACCACCAGCAGCTCGTCCATGTCATCAAGCCCGTCCACAAACGCCCGCCCGTCGCGATAACGCATGTCGATCCCGTCCGCCGCGATGTCGGGCAGCCGACGCTTGGCCCGGCTCTCAAGCGCCAACGCGACGCTGCGCTGCTGCTGCATCATCCGGATCGAGCCCACGAGCTTGTCGTACTGCTCTGCGGTCAGCGGCGTGTTGTCGAGCACCGACGTGCTGAAGGCGAGCGCCTCATCGAGCGCCTCGATCTGCTCCTTGACCATCCGGAGCGATTCCTCGTCGCCCAGCCCGTCGTCGGGGAAGGGGACGACCTCGTACAGCGCGGTGACGGTGTGGCCCGCGCCGATGTCGCCCGCGTCGACGGTGTCGTTGGCGAAGTCTTCGGCCGCGAGGATGCGGTTCTCGTAGCCGATCAGCCGGTATGCCAGGACCTGCGACGGGTTGAACTCGACCTGGATCTTGACGTCTTTCGCGATCGCGACGAGCGTGCCGCCGACCTGCTCGACCATGACCTTGTGGGCTTCGTCGGCGGTGTCGATGTAGGCGTAGTTGCCGTTGCCCGCGTTGGTGAGCGGCTCCATCATGTTGTCGTTGAGGTTGCCAAAGCCAAAGCCCATCGCGCTGAGGTAGACGCCGCGGGTTTGGCCGTCGTCACCGGGCTCGGGGTTGGCTTTGTCTTGGATGAGGTCGACCAGCGCGTCGCGGTCGGAGATGCCGACGTTGAAGTCGCCGTCGGTGCAGAGGATGACGCGGTTGACCCCGCCGTCGACGTAGTGCTTCTGGGCGATGTCGTAGGCGAGTTCGATGCCCGCGCCGCCCGCGGTCGAGCCGCCGGCCGAGAGCTTGTCGAGCGCCTCCTCGATCGCGTGGACGTCCGCCGCCGAGGCGTGCTCGAGCACGAGCCCGGCCGCGCCGGCGTATACCACGATGCTGACATGGTCGTCGGCGTTGAGCTGGCCCAGCAGCATCTTCAACGATTCCTTCACCAGCGGCAGCTTGTTCTCACGGTTCATCGAGCCCGACACGTCGAGCAGGAATGTCAGGTGTGCCGCCGGCCGATCCTCCTGCGCGACCTCCATGCCCTTGATGCCGATGCGGACGAGCTGGTGGCCCTGCGTCCACGGGCAGTCGGTGACCTCGATGTGTGTCGCGAAGGGCGCGAAGGTGTTGTCGTCGGCCGCGAGGCGTTCGAGCGAGGACTGTGTCACGACGCCGTTCTCGAGCAGCTCGGGCTCCACGACCGGCGCGGCGTAGTCGTAGCCGAAGTAGTTGATGAGCTCCTCGATGCGCACCGCCTCGGGCACGGGCGCGGCCTGCTGCTGCACAAGCTGGCGGCGGACGATCGCGTACGCGGCGGTATCGACATCGACGGAGAAGGTCGAGAGCGGGTCGTTGATCCCGGTGTGGAACGGGTTGTCGTGGACCAGGGCGTAGTTGTCGCCGGGCGCGTAGGGCTCGCCGAGCGGTTCGAAGAGGTCGAGTCGGGCCGCGTTGTCGGGCGCCTCCTCTTGCGGGGCCATGGCGGCGGGCGCATCGACGATCGATTCAAGATGGACCCCTGCAGGGTTCTGGGCCAGACTGAGTTTTTCTTCGGTGACCACTCGGCCATTGGCAGCGACGAACCCC